>CACGGL010000015.1:0-24228 GCA_902572595.1 uncultured Prochlorococcus sp. | reverse complement strand
TCTACTCTATTGCTTTCTTTTTCTAAATCTATGTTGCTTTCTTTAATGCTTTCTAGTTCTACTTCTAAATTTTTTCTTTATTGTTCTACTCTATTGCTTTCTTTTTCTAAATTTTTTCTTTCTAGTTCTACTCTATTGCTTTCTTTTTCTAAGTCTATATTGCTTTCTTTATTTCTTTCTAGTTCTACCTCTAAATTTTTATTGGTATTACGTAACATACTTAAAACTTCTTTATTTGTCTCTAGTTTGACCTCTAAATCTTTATAGCTATTTTGTAAATCATATAACTTGCGATTGCTTTTAATTTCAGAATTACAATATGGAATGGTTAGCTTTTTTTCTTTGTATAAAATTTTTAAAACACATGATGGTATAGAAATAAATGATTCCTGATAAATTTTTAAATCCTTTTGAGATGAATGGAATTTCTGAAAAGCTTCATTACAAATATTAAGTAATTCTAAATCACAAATATTTTCATTTAGTGCAGATGTTAATGAAGAAGAACGATTAAGATATACATTTACTCTTTTTTTTAGAATCTCTTTGAATTTATCAAATGGTGCTATTTGTGTTGCTATTGGTTCTATTGTTTTGCAACATTGTTCGTATATATGGATTTCAGAATCAGTATCCGAAGCATTTAAAAATTCCTCATAAAAATAAAAACTATCATTTTCAGTCAAAAACTTACTTATATGATGGTTATAGATAAACCACATGCTAAGACCTAGATTTATTGAATGACCATTTCTGGCATATAACGAAACTGCAACTTCGATAGGTTCCCGCATGCATACTATTAAAGGTATTCTTTTAAGTAAGATGTGAAAATAAGCTGGATATAGTAAGCATAATCTTGGATCTTTATCAATCCAATTATTTGAGATTGCTAAATCCTCAAAATCTTTTCTTGCATTGACTAATATATCGATTAAAGGAGGCTCAGTCCATATTGGGAGAGTTATGGGAGGACTATTGCAGGTTGCTCCAATGACTTCTAATAATTGTTCGTTAAAATTGACAATTCTTTTAGATTCAAAGAAACCGGGTGGATTATCAAGTTGAGGAGTGAGTAAATTTGATTTATCGACTTTATCATTAATTAAGTCCTTAAATATAGATGTTATGAGTGATGTCCCAGAGCGATGACAGCCTGTTATAAACATTATTCATTGTTGGTCTTATGTTAAACCTTATCACATTGATAATCTTTATAAAGGTAGACATATTGCAAAGCAACGAAAGATCAAATTTTGATATTCCATTAAATAAAGTTCAAGTTAAACTCGAGGGATATACAAGCAGTTAAAAATTCCAATATCCATTAAAATATAATTATAATTAGAAGTTTACTAATAAATTGCAAGGAAAACCTTTATAAATTTTTGTCATCTCTAAAAGAACCAATGATTTCATGAATAAAATCAAAATAACTTTCAAGAGCAAAAAAACGATCTTTTATGCAGGGTTTTTGATTGCGATATTTTGGAGTGTATTTTTAGCATGGTCTTTCCCTGAATCGGTAAGTATGCATTTTGACTTGTGGTTTGGTGCTGACGATAGTGGAATAGCACTTGAGTAAATAGAAATGAAATGTATAGAACGATGGGAGGAACAAAGAGATTATTTGAAATATTCTGGTTTTGGGTATTCCAAGTATTACAGATGCTTTATTGGTAAATAAATGAAAAGCTTACTACTTTCAATTTTTTTGTGGACTTTAATATTTCCTCCTAACGTATTCAGCAATAATAAAGAAAATTATCGTTTTTGCAAAAGACTTGAAAACGAAGTAAGTAAAAATCTTTTAAGTCGTAATAAAAATTTTATTCCATTTTTTGTTGAGAAACTTATAAATGAAGAGATGGTCTTAAAAGAAATTGTTTCTAAAACCCTTATTAAAGAATTAGAAGTTAAAAATAATGTCTTCTTAACTAGTAGTAAGTGTTTATTTTTATTTTCCTTAGAAAAGTTTGGAGGTAAGTCAGTATCAAAAAAATACGAGGAGATTGTTTTAAAAAAGTTTGAAGAGATAACTGATAATTTTAAGAATTTTATTAATAAAGATATTATTGATCAATTCAAATAAGAAACTAAACTCTTACTAAAATGAATTTAAATATAAAAAAAAGTTTTGGGTACTTTTAGGGCACTCTTCTTTAGATGAATAAATTGTTTATTATCAGAGACTTATTGCTAAAACCGATCGGCTCGATACGATTTGAACGTACAACCTAGTGCTCCCAAAGTACCCGTACGACAAATTGAGACAGTAACCTCATAACACTAGTATTGTCATGACTTGTGAGTCAAAAGATGCTATTTAAAATGAGTCTCAGGATTGTACCTGAGTTTTACAAAGACTATCTAAGATATACAAATAATCGCTAAATAATCGCTAATGAAAAGGTTAGTTAAAAAATCTATCTCCAAGCTCCATAGATAAATCTTCCAATAATTTCTCTAATTCCACGAGAGCTTTTATTTAAGGAAGAGGAACTGGGCATCCAGCTTAATGGATTACGCAATGAAGAAATAAAACTTTTATTACTTTTAAAATCAACAGGATATGGTTGAACACTTATTCCCTCATTCTCAAAAACTTTTTTTGCCCTTTTCATGTGATAGGCACTTGTCACAAGAATGACTCTATTTTGAATTAATGGTAATTCATTATTAAGTAATTTCTTAATTGCCTTAGCTTCCTGAAGTGTATTTTTAACAGGATATGTGGTAAATAAGTCTTCTTTTGGAAGCCCCATTGAAATAGCTTCCTTAATGTAAATATCTCCTTCTGGAGGTAAATCTGATTTTAAAGGATTTATTCCTCCCGTAAAAATCAATCTATTTGATTTATTCGCCTTATAAAGATCTATTCCAGCAAGAAACCTATCTGGGTCGTACCATTCAACTATTTTTGTATTTCCTGGAGGCAAATGTCGACTAGTACTTAAAACAACTATTCCATCTGAAGGAGCAACTAAAGAATAATCTAATCTTTTCCATGGATGCTCTAATAATCTCCACAAAATATCAGCAAATATTCCATTGCTAAAAATAATTAAGAAAATAAATGCTGAATAAATAAATTTGACTTTATTTCTAAAAATAAAAACCAATAATAGGGTTAGAACAATTCCCAATGGAGAGAAAATTAAAGGTAATAATTTGCTAAGTAAGTACGTATCTAAAATATTATCTTTATATATCCTAATAAAATATATTGTCAGTTTTCAAGAATATGCCTAATTCAATAGACCTAAGTTATACAAGGCTATACAAATAATCGCTATTTAATCGCTTTTGGAATTATTGAGATAGCTGAGAAGTTAATCGGGGCGAAAGGATTCAAACCTGCGACCTAGTGCTCCCAAAGCATTTAAAAGCTCTAGTGCAGCACAAGGTTTTCAATCTAGGACTATTTTTTTGCTTAGTTCTGCATAGTTTCTCCTGACAAATTAAGAATTATTTTTCGGCTACTTAGGCTAAATCTAAGAATATTTTTGTAATAATCTAATGCCAGATATTACAGAAATTATCGATGCAAAACCAAGAAATATAGAGTAAAAAGGTTGCAAATTAATAATGCCAAAATTACCTGTATGCCATTTTATTAACCAAAAAGCATCTACTCCTAATGGTTGAAGAATACTATAAATAGTCCCAGATAAAATAGTAATTAGTAAGGGGATTGCTGAAATTGCAGTTATTTTTCTGTGAATTTTTCTTTGATTTGTTTTTAATTTTTCCATCTATTTCCTCAAATAGATATGTAATTCTTTTTCGTTTTTGCATGGCATCCATTTATCTTGATTCTTATGTATTCCTTCGCAACCAATTTCTAAAGCCCTTTTTTCAGCTTCCTCCTCAGAAAGAAATGTACCCCTCATATGTGCAAGAGAATAATTATTGAAATTTAGATATAAGAAAAATAAAAAAATAAAAAATTTAAAATTTCTAAAAAAAATATGCATTATTTCAAATAAGTATTTGAATTAAGGAGAGATTTTATCAAATATTTTTGTTTTCCCACTTTCACTAAATGCAACCACTTCATAGCTTTCATAGTCATGAGAATGTGATTCGTGTGAGTGAATTTCCATTCCAGGAGAGCCATGTGGCATTCCAGGAACAGCTATCCCATTGATATTTGGTTTTTCTCTAAAAAGTTTGTTGATTGATTCAATCGGGACATGTCCTTCAATCGTATAGTTTGCTATTTGAGCAGAGTGACATGATCTCAGGTCATTGGGAATTTGATATTGGTTTTTAATTACTGAAACATCCTCAACTATATTATCAACAACTTCTAATCCATTATCTCTTAAATGATTTATCCATTTTTTGCAACAACCACATGATGCTGATCTGTAAGAAACGACTTTTGGGATATCTAGATTTTCTTGAGTTAAAGCAATACTCTTATTTGGATCAATTATATTTGTAAAAAGAATTCCAGAAAAAATAAGATAATTTAAAAATCCTCTTTTCATAAATATTTTATTAAATGCCATACTAATAACGACGATTAAATTTAATATTTAAATTAACCATAAATGAAAATTTATAAAAGTGCTATTTAATTAAAATCAAGGCACTCATAATTGCCATTAAAAGAATTTCTTTTATACTTATCCTCAATAATTGGCTTAAAAAAAGATAAACATATTTATCTAAATTTAAAAGAATTTAATTTTACTCATAAAATTATTGGTAATTCCATTTCTTCAACAAGAGTAACCGTAACGAGAAATTTAAAAATACTAGAAAAAAAAGGTTGGCTCAAATTTGATAAAAAAGGTATTTTAATTCCGTTTAAAGATAATTAACCAAGCCTAAATAAAATAGATTTATTTTATATACACAAACCATATTTTTATTATGTCTTGTTCAGTTACTTCTGTGTTTACTTTTAAAATTGAAAGCACTTTCGATGAATGGGCAGCAATATTTGATAGTGCAGAAGCAGATAAAAGGCATTCAGAATTTGATATTAAGCCACTTTTTAGAGGAGTAAGTAAGAAAGATCCTCAAAAAGTTATTGTTATTCATCAAGCTTCAGAAGGTAATGTTCAAAAGTTTGTTGAAGCTAATGGTGATTGGATGGCAACGCATAGAGTCGATCTTTCAACTATGGAAGAATCTTCTTGGACTTATGCAAAATCATAGAAAACTTATTGAGATTAAAAAATGAAACGTGTGATTTTCTACATCCCTTTAATCATTTTCATTTGGGGTTGTTCCAAGACTTCAATGACAGATTCGATCTCAGTTTCAGAAACCCAAAGGCAGAGAGAAGTTTGTCTAGATTGGTATGGCTACAGAATTGATACCAAGAAGGCAATTAACTATTTAAATCTCAAAATCGAAACTGAGTCAGAATTGATGACTTATTGTGATTTCTTTAAGAATGTAGCTGATACAAAAAAATAACGATTCAATATCTACAATTATTTATTTATTTAATTTCTAACTTCTCCGCCTTCCTCAATATTTGATTCTTCAAAAAAACAAGCGCGTCTAATTTTTCTTCTTTTTCTTCAATATTTACAAATTTCATTTCTGCAATTTCAATAATTGCTTTATTAATATTTTTAAGCTGTTTCTTAATAATTCTTTTAGGTTTTTTAATTGATTCCATTGGAATTATCATTTTCTTTATATTCCCTTTATTTTCTGAAAATGCAAGTCTCTCACTCAAAAAATCTTCTAATTATTTAATTTGTAATTTGTTTTTATAGTTTTTATTATTGAATCTTGTGGTTCTTCACATGGGAAACAATTAAAAATCAAGTAGTTTTTAAGATCTAATACCACCAGGAAAATGTTTTTTATTGAGTGTAGGTAAAAAATCTTAAAAAGTAGTTGTTAAGTGAAAGGATTTCAAATATAAATTTTATCTATAGTTAAAATTTCTTGGACCATGATAGTGTCTGGATAGACTTCATTCTCTAATGTTTTGTATAGTCTCCTTGATTGAGGTGATTTTAGGGCGTTATTGTAATTTTCAATAAATTCTGAATCATTTAAGAAAAATTTATCTTTATTCTCAAAGCTTCCTTTATAAAAATCTCTTGAAAATTCTGTGCCGATTTTTTTTGGGTTATTCCTTTGTGAAGATAAGTTTTTTAAAGACATTTCAATATTTTTACACATTACAAATTTAGGTTTCTTGGATTAAGTAATGATTAATTAAAAAATAAATTTTTTTTAAATGGCTTAAATTTCTAAAATAGATATTTGTTGTTATTTCTTAGCTTAATCAAAATTTAAATATGATTTAACAATAGGGATTTAGAAAATATGTATGGATAAAAAACAACTTGTTAACTTCATCACTCTTTCGATTCTTCAAACTAAAAGAGTTGAAGATAGATTATTTAGAAAGGAAATCCAAAACTATCTTATTAAACTAAATAAAAGTCAATTAGAAGAAATTATTAGTGAATTTATCATCTAAAAAATCATGAAAAAGCTACTGGTTTTATTTATCTTTATTATTACTTCTTGCAGTACAAAAGATGAATTATCCATTACCCAAGATGATTTATCCATTACAAAAGATGAAATTTCGATTACGAAAGGTGAATCATCCATTTCTGATGAAAAAAAATTATTTTATGTAACTAAAGATACTGCTGTTCGTCTTTGTGGAGGTAAATCCAGAATAATTGAAAGTGAAAATGAAGAAATCATCAAAATAGAAGTCAAAGATTTTTCAAATGTTGAAAAAGAAAAATTTGTTCAATTTACTCTCGTTGAGACAGATAGAAAAGGTGGTAAATATAGAATTGTTAATTGTTATCCAAATAAAGATCCTAAAAAATCGGTAATTAAAACAATCAAGACTAATTACAAGTTAAATTAGTCTTAGGTCAACTAGATAAAATGAAAATATTTAAATTTCTATTTGTAATTCCTGTAATAACTTTAATAATTATTTTTCAAACCTCTTTGCAAAATAGATATCTAATGGCTTCTGAAATTAGAGATGGAGAAACAATTTTTAGAAATGTTTGTGCAGGCTGCCATGTAAGAGGTGGATCAGTTGTTCTTAAAGGATCCAAATCATTAAAACTTTCCGACCTTGAAAAAAGAGGAATTTCAGATGAGAAATCAATAGCAAAAATAGCTAATGAGGGGATTGGTTATATGAAGGGTTATAAAAATAAATTAAAGGATGGAGAGGATAAGGTTCTTGCACAATGGATTATTCAAAATGCAGAAAAGGGTTGGGAGTAAATGAAAAGTGTACTTCTTGCATCGTTTTTATTTCTATTAGCTGAATTCTCTTTTGCTGAGGAATTAACTTATTACACAATTACATCTGATTCTCAAAGAACTAATTTAGAGGGTGATCTTGAGGCTACAGGAAAAGTAGTTATTAAAAGAAAAAGTGATAATTTTGAGGCTTATTCGGACAAACTTTCTTTTAACAAGGATGGTAAAACTTTAAAACTTATTGGTAATGTATATGTAAAAAATTTTGAGTCTGAAGAAATTACAATTGAAGAATCGTCAGGAGATGAGTTGATTATATTTACTGATACAGGACTTATTGAATTCAAATCTCAAAATAAAAATAGAGTAAAAACAAAAATTAAACTCTAAAATAAAGTCTTGCTTTTGAACTAAAAATATTTGTACTTTCTTATTTAAAGGAAATTTTTAAATGATATTTAAAGCTGCTTTAAACTAAATAATCTATAAAGAAAGAGTAGAAATAATTTTTATTATGCATCCAAGCAAAGTAGTCAAAGATCCAAAAATCAACGATACTTATTACGATCCAGATGTTAATAAGCTTTATCAATATGTAAAAATTGGTGACTTTCCGCCAGAATGGGTAGTAACAAATATAGATGAAGATGACGATTATTATTACGCTTCGATGGGATATTAGTTTTAATATCTATTATTAAATTCAATAAATTTGTCTCTTTAAAATTTTGTGTGAGGAAGATTAAAGAGACAATCTAAATATAGATAAAAGTGTTTAAGGGAAAATTAAAAAGGAAATAAGATTAGATGAAAAAAAATAATAATTCAATGTAAATTAATTATGAAATAATTAGATCAAATAATTTTGATTATATAAAATAAAATTGTTGGAACTTTCAATGGCTATTAAAGATCATAAAAGTTTGCAAGACTCAAGAATTCTTCTTGTAGAGGATGATAAGAGTATTAGGCTTACAGTCAGTGAAACCTTAAGCAGCGAAGGTTTTAAAGTATCAAGTTTCAAAGACGGTTTAAGTGCCTTAGATTTTATTAATAATGATATTAAAAAAGATGTTGACCTAATAATTCTAGATTTAATGTTGCCAGGACTAAATGGATTAGAGTTATGTAGAAAAATAAGAAATGATGAAGACTATACACCCATACTAATTTTGAGTGCTAAAGATAATGAATCAGACAGGGTTCTTGGATTAGAGGTTGGTGCAGATGATTATTTAACAAAACCTTTTGGTTTAAATGAATTAATTGCTAGATCTAGAGCCTTAATAAGAAGATCTAAACGTAATAAAAAATATATAGAAAAATCAAAAACTGTTCTCGAGTTTAATCATATAAAAATGTTTTTGGAAGAATGTAGGGTAACTTCTTTTGATAGAGAAATAACATTATCTCCAAAAGAATTTAAATTATTAGAGTTATTTATGAAAAATCCAAAAAGAGTATGGTCAAGAGATTTAATACTTGAAAAAATTTGGGAAATTGACTTTATTGGTGATACTAAAACTGTAGATGTTCATGTTAGGTGGCTCAGAGAGAAATTAGAAGAAGATCCTTCAGCTCCAAAGTTTCTTAAAACTGTAAGAGGTTTTGGATATAAGTTTGGATGAAAATGAAAACACTACAAGAAGTATTATTTTTTTTACATCAGAAGTGGAAAATAAAAGTCAAGCATTTTTCTCAATCAAAAGAAAAAAAATTTGAAGTTGATAAAAATAATTATAAAAAAACTATTGATTTCCCATTTGATAAAATTAAACCTCAAGAAGTGTTGTCTTGGTTAGATTATTCATCGCAAGGGTGGATAATCTTATCATCTGATCTAACAATAAAATTTATCAATCAGAAAGCTTTATCTCTTATTGGGGTTATCAAATATAAAGATGTTATTGGAAAAGCAATTAATGATATTAATGAGCTTGAAGTACTTAGTAATAAAATTCTATATTTAAGAAAAAAAGATTTCCCATTCAACCTTGATTTCACAATTGCGGGAGTACCCATTTCGGTAAATATTGTTAGAGGAAGGAAAAAGAATTATTTAATATTATTGGAAAGTAAATTATCAATTGAATCGATAAAAAAACGACAAAATCAATTAATTAATGATGTGTCTCATGAACTGAAAACTCCTCTTACATCACTTATCTTAATTGGGGAAAGACTTGAATCAGTAGTATCAAAAAAGGATAGGTATCTTGTTAAAAGACTTAAGAAAGAGTCAAAAAGATTAAGAAAAATGGCCGAAGAGACTTTAGAGCTTTCTAAGCTAGAAAGTAGCGAAGATTTTAATAAAAACAAAAAAATATCTATTTCAGATTTGATTATGGAATCTTGGCAAACACTAAAACCGCTTGCAGAAAAAAAGGATATAAAAATAAATTTATTTTCTCCAACAAAATATTATATATCTGGGGATATTGAAAATTTAAAAAGAGCATTTATAAATATTTTAGATAACGCTATTCGTTATTCCCCAACAAAAGAGGGCATACAAATTGAAATTTTTAAGAGAGATAGCTCTGTTGTTATAAGAGTTAGAGATAAAGGTATTGGATTAGAAGAAGATGAATCAAATGACATTTTTTCTCGTTTTTATCGTGGGGATCCATCAAGGACTAAATTTAAGAAAAGTGGAAGTGGCTTAGGTCTTTCAATTACAAAAAAAATAATTAATAACAATAAAGGTTTTATAAAGGCATTTAATCATAAAGATGGTGGAGCGATTATTGAAACTATCTTTCCGTGTCTTAATACAGATTCATAGGGAAAATTTAAAAAATATTAGGACATGATTTTTCTGCGATAAAGTTTTTTAAATTTAAAACCCCATCTCTCGTAAAAAGAATGCTTCCTTCTTTGGAGTCATCTGCCCAATAAGAATCTCTTTTACCAATAGCTAGCCAAAGCCTATCAGGTAATGTTGGCATGTACATACTCTCGAAAGCAGAGGTTCCAATGTCATTTTCTTCTTTCATATCTTTGCATGCTTCAATCATTAGTTCAGGACGATTTAAATAATACCTAACACCCTGCCAATAATATTTTGTTTCAGCTTTGACTGGGGCGATGAAGAATATAATAAATAGAAGGTATTTCATGAATGAATTTTATTTAATTATAAGAATTGCCAAAAAAAAACCACCTTTTACAAAAGGTGGTTTTTTTTAGTTTTACTAGATTTTTCCAATATTTAGGAAGAGAGTTTCTCCAGTTGATTTCTTTCCAGTCCCATCATTGTCAGTTGAAATCCATGCTTGACCGTCGCTTGTTATTGCTAAACCTTCAACCTTCTCGAGGATAAAACCACCAGTAGATTTCATAACTGGTTTTAGATCAGTAACTAACTCTTTTTCAACTAAAGGATAAAGTCTTGGAGGAATATTAGATTGAAGACCTTCGAAAATAACATCATCTAAATCAATCTTATATATAGCTTTCAATTTTGCTTTCTTACCATAGAAACTATCTCTTTCGATTACATATAACGCCCCGTCATGGTAAGTTAATTCTGAAATTCCAACACCGCCTTTTTTGATCCTATCTAATTGATAATTTACGGCCCCCCACTGTTTAGTTTTTAAATTATAGGAAAGGATCTTAGTAGTATTGAAAGTATCATCACCCCAAGGCTTCTGTTGAGCAATATAAAGAATATCTCCGTTTCTTGTTATGCCTTCAAAACCAGGGTTTTCAGCATAATTAAGATAGGAAGCTGGTGGAGTTATCTTCTCTAGAATTTCACCATCTGAGCTTACATGGTAGATTGCAGGAGGATGTACATCTAGCTTTTTCTTGATTCCTTCAGTAGAAATGTAGAATCCACCATTACCATCAGTAGTAATACCCTCTTGATCCATAAATAATGCAGTCTTACCATCTAGCTTTATATCTATAGCTCTTTCTAATAGTGCTGGCGAAGAGGAAGGATCAATAACGTAAATTCTTGGCTGAGTTTTAAAAGTTCCATCATTTACAGCATAAATCTTACCGTCATCTCCAGCCACCATTCCGCTTATCGCACCCCAAGATACAAAGTCAAGGCCATTTTCATTTGTTAAATGTGGGTATGAAGCAGGAGCATCTTGTAGTTGATAAATAGTTACATGAGAAGATAAACCAGGTTCTTTTTTGTTGTAGTCTTTTTCATTCGCTGATGCGATTAGACCTCTATCAGGAATAGCAACAAATCCTTCTGGTCCTATGCCTGATGGAAGTAATTGAGTAAGCAAAGGTTGATTTAGCTCTGTGATATCGTAAACAGCTACTATCCCAGCTCGTTCAGCACCAACAAATAAATAGGGCGTTCCATTAATTTTTGAATATGTAACTGACTCAGGCTCTACTCCCTTTTTACCTGCTCTTCCATCTTGGAAATGACCTATTTGTGCAATTGCTCTTTCTAGTCTATTTGCATCTTCATAAACTACTGTTCCATCTTTTTTAAAAATAGTCCAGGATCTTGAACCACCTCTTTTTGCCTGACTCGGATCAATATGCTTGTAATCGCCTTCATTTGCTGTTGCAAAATGATCATTATCAATCCAAGTAAGACCATCGGGTTCTCTTCTTACATTCTTTAGTTTGCTTTTAAATTTATGTGCTCCATCTTTCTTTGTATCCATTCCTGCCATTTGTTTTACAATCCCTGCTGAGAAATGTGAAATTACATTTCCATCTTTATCAATTACTGCAAGATGATTATTTTCTTGAAGAGAGACAACTGTTTCACCAAGATCATTAATAGCAACGAATTCTGGTTCGGGATCGCTAGGAGCTATTTCAGATAATCCTGTTAAATCAACTTTTTTTATTGATTTGCATTGTATTTTCCCTCTTTTGTTTAACTTCACAAGAGAAACATAACCTGGAGGATTAATTTGTTTACCCTCCTCATCTAATTGAGGGATAAATCCATTTTTATATTCTTCATCCCTCTCATTCTCGATAGCGACAGCTAGAAATGTTCCGTCTGGAGAGACAAAAACGCTATCAGGCTGTCCACCTAAATCACATTCTTTTACTGCTTTTCTTGTTTCTAAATTGTATTGAACTATTGCTCCAGAAGGATTTGTATAACTTTCAGATGTATTTGAACCTATATAAGCATTGTTTCCAAGCGCTGCAATTCCAGTTGGTTCTGCTTCAAGCTCTACAATCCCAAGAGCTTTTGGTTTCGCAGGATCAGAAATGTCAACTAAACCAACTACTCCTAAATCACTATCTGTATACATCAATGTCTTTCCATCTTCTGATGCTGTAACTACTTCAGATGATGTTTTGGTTGTAGATTTTGAGCCCTTTGGTAAATTGTCACTTACATTAAAAGATGAAATTCTGTTGAAGTTTTTTTCATTTGCCCAATATTTTGTATTCCAATTTGCAAATCCGCTACTTGTAGAGGAGGCGACGATTGCAAGTAATGCTGAAAAACTTGCAGCAGCTAGGGTTTTTTTCATTTAGTGCGTAAGGAAACACTTTTATATATTGTCGTTAAAAAGTTAAGAAAAAAAAATAAATTTATTAAGAACAATTTAAGGTTTAAAAAAAACAAAAAAAAGGACCTCTTAATTAGAGGTCCTTTTAATGTGGTTAAGTTCGTTAGAACTTGAAACCAATTTCAGCACCTACACCAGTAGTATCATCTCCACCATCAGCTCCTTCAACTATAAATACAAAAGGAGTGAAACTCATACCATCATTAAATTTGTAGGTATAAGAAAGATCATAGGCGTATAATTCCTCTTCTCCATCGGTTATTGCACCGTCGGTACCCATACCTATTGTGATTTCACCGGGACCAAGATCAGAACTTAATCCAACTGCAAATTGAGTTGTATCATTTCCTGATTCTGGACTACCCCATTCGTATCCACCACTAATTGTTGGGAAACCATCAGGAGAATAAGAAGCATTTATACCCCAGTAGGTTGCTACATCTACATCAGCGTAAGCGAGAGCAAGACCATAATTGTCTCCACTATAAGCAACGTTTAGAGCATAGATATCTTCACCTTCTGCTGTGAACATACCTCTAGTTGTTTCACCATCATCAGCTGAAATACCAAGACCGATAGAGAAACCATTGTCGAGATCATAACCAGCACTAATTGTCTGATCACCACCAACAGCAATAGAATTTCCTGTTCCACAATCACTCAAAGAGTCAACAGTGTTTCCATAACTACAAGCTCCAGTAAATTGCTTACTTGCATCTAATGAATCACCAACAGTTATAGACCAACCTCCCAATGGAAATGAGTAGTTTAAGTCAGAAACTCTAAGTCTATCTCCAGAATCTTTACCGAAATCTGTAACTGCGAGGAAACTGTCTGTATCAGGTGTATTTCCTGTTTCAATTTCCACGTTTAACTTGTCTTCACCAGTAAAACTTGTGTTTAGGTCGACTTCCCAGAAATATGCAGCCATAACAGCTTCATCGGTTACACCATCAGTACCACCAATCTGGAATTTAGCTTTTCCTTTCATAGTTGTTGTTTCGGTGAAAGAACCAGCTTCAATGCCGTTAACACGTGCTTCGAGGCCATCAACTCTTCCTTTCATAATTGCCAACTCTGAACCAAGCTCGTCACTTAATCTGTCTATTTGAGCTCCGTTCATTAAGCCTTCACCACCTGCAATTAAGTTGTTTAATTCAGCAGCAGCTTCTAAACGAGTAACTGAGTCACCATTGAATCTTGGACTATTTGTTAGATCCTTTAATGAATCGTAAGCCCAATCTCCTGGAAATAAAGTATCTGATTTGAAATTATCTAGAGATACTAAATTGTTAGAATTTGAATAATTACTAAGATCTGTTGAATTGATCTCAGCTGCATTTACTGCTAAACCTGATGCCATAGAAATAATGGCAGGAGCAGCAATTAATTTTTGAAAAAGTTTCATAAACCTCAACACGTAAAAATGGATATTAATCCAAAAGTATTTCAACGAATTAAGGTTAAGAAATGGGTAAGAAATAGAGTTAATGAGGAATTCTTAAAGAGAACTTAAACTTCTCTTAAAATAAATAAAAAAAACTTCTTAAATTTTGATTTTTTTATCAAAAATCCTAAAAATAAATATTAATTCATCTTCAAATATTTTCAAAACTAAATAAAAAATGTCGAAATAATATTTAGTTTAAATTTGGGTTAAGAACTAATTAATTAAAAGATAAGCTTTTAGTTAATTAGTAATTGTGTATGAATTCAGTGCTATAAATATGGAGTCTTTTTATTCAATCATGACACCCATGAACATAGCAAAGAAAGCTTTGGTTTTCACTTCTGCAGTAGCCATCGCTGCTGGTACAAGTGTTCCTGGCACAAGCGTTTCTGCTAAAACAAGATTAAGTGGTGCTGGCGCATCGTTTCCTGCCAAAATTTATACTCGTTGGTTCAAAGATTTAGCATCTTCAGGCGGTCCAAGAGTTAATTACCAAGCTGTTGGTTCAGGCTCTGGAAGAAAAGCATTTATTGACCAGACTGTAAACTTTGGTGCTTCTGATGATCCTATGAAGGCTAAAGATATAGCAAAGGTAACAAGAGGATTAGTTCAGATTCCTATGGTTGGAGGAACTATTGCCTTTGGATATAACTATGATTGCGATTTGAAACTTACTCAAGAGCAAGCTGTTCAAGTTGCTATGGGTATGATCAAGAACTGGAAGGAAGTTGGTTGTAAGCCTGGTAAGTTAACTTGGGCGCATCGTTCTGATGGTTCAGGAACTACTAAGGCTTTTACAAACTCTATGGAAGCATTCTCACCAACATGGACTTTAGGAACTGGTAAATCAGTTAAGTGGCCTTCAGGTGTTGGTGCTAAAGGTAATTCAGGTGTGGCAGGTGTCATCCAGAATACTCCAGGTGCAATTGGTTATGTTAACCAGTCCTACATTAAAGGAAATGTTAAAGCTGCTGCACTTCAAAATCTTTCAGGTGAGTATCTAAAACCATCTGTAGAAGCAGGAGCAAAAGCTCTTAATGGTATTACTTTAGATGAAAATCTTGCTGGTAAGAATCCTAATCCAACGGCAAAAGGAGCTTACCCTATCGCTTCATTGACATGGATACTTGCCTATGAAGAAGGTAATGGTAGAAACACTAAAGCTATCAAAGAAGCCTTTAATACATTGTTAAGTGATGAGTATCAAGATAAAGCTCCATCACTTGGATTTGTCCCCTTAAAAGGCGATATTCTTGAGAAATCAAGAGCTGCTGTAAAAAGAATCGGTAAATAAACCGTAAGACAAATATTTAAGGGGGGAATTTATTTCCTCCTTTTTTTTATGCAAACAAATATTTTGATAAGCCTAATATTAAAGAAAAAAGGATAAGTATGTATGTTGGAACTATTTTAAAAAAAGATAATACTGTAGAGATTAAAACTATAAAAATAGAGCTAATTAAAAAGTATTTGGATGAAAAACTATCTTTAATTAAATTAAAGCCAGAGAAAATAACTGCTCCAGGAATTGTATTAATTATCCCATCGATAAAGTCAGTAACAAATTTAATTCTGTTTTTTATGAAGCCTTTTCCAAAAACAAAAATCAATATAAAACTTGGTAAAAAAATTGCAAAAGTTGATATTAATGAATACTTTAATGCTTCATTTATTCCTCCAACTGAAAACCCTGCTTTGTATCCAATAAAACTTGTAATTAATAAGACAGGACCAGGCGTTATTTGGCCAATCATTATCCCATCTATAAATTCATTATTTGTTAACCATCCTTGCGAGATAACATAATCACTCATTAGAGGAATGATTACTAATCCACCTCCAAAAATAAAAAGTCCCGATTTGAAGAAGAAAAAAAACAGATTAAAATAATCTAATAAAAACTTTGAGTTTATAGACTCCCTTAAAAAATTATAAAACTTTGATATATCTAAAAAGACCGAGCTAATCAAAAATGAGGTTGTTGAAAATATAGATAAAGGGACCAAGCTATAAAAAATATTTTTGAATTTCTTTAAAAATATATTTATCAATCCTGCAATAGTAAGAATTGTTATGAGTGGAAATTGAATACTATTATATTTGGCAAATATAAGTAGAAATAATATTGAGCTAGAGAATAATATTCGATCAAACTTTAATCTTTTTTTTAATAGAACTAATGAGAATGAAAAAATTATTCCTGCAATAGTGGGAGGATTAAAATAAATTAAATCTGTTAATAATTTTGATCCAGAACCAATTTGCCAAAAAAAACTAAGAGCTAATACCGAAACGAATCCTGGGATAATGAAACTTATACCGGATACCAATCCACCAAGATAACCATTAATTTTAAGACCTATATATATTGCCAATTGAGTAGATATTGGTCCTGGAAGTATTTGACATAATCCAATACCTTTTTCAAAAGATTGAGTTGATATGAATTTTTTATTATTTATTAGTTCATCTTCGAATAAGGAAATATGAGCATAGGGTCCTCCAAAACTTAAAATACCAATTTTTAGGAAGGTTTTTGCGAGTTCAATTGAGGATATTTTTGCCATTAAAATATTCTAATTCCTAAAAATTAGTCTTTATGGAGCTGAAAGGCTTTGTTTAAACGAGGGTAATTTAAGACTCGAAATCCAAGATAAGAATATTAAAAGTGATGAAAAATAAAGACAATATTGAAGACCAATACTCGGATTTCTCCCAATCATAAATAATAAGCCAGATAGTAATGTTCCAATTAGTCTTCCAGCAGCATTAGCCATGTAATAGAAGCCAACATTTAAACTGACTTTTTCATTGTCAGAGTATGCCAAAATCATATAAGAATGTGTAGAGGAATTCATTGCAAAAACAAATCCAAAAATAGTAAGTCCTAAAATTATTGCTATCGATGGAGAACTTTCTCTCCATAATGCAACTCCTATCAAAGATGGTATGACCATTAATACGGCACTCCAAAATTGGATAGCTTTACGATCTGGACTTCCTTTTTGCCCCCATATCTTTCTAATTGCTGGAGCCGAAGCCTGAACAATCCCATAACCTATTACCCAGGCCCCAAGAAATAATCCTATTTCCATGTAGTCCCAACCAAATGCCATATCAAGGAATACTGGAAGAGCTACAACGAACCAAACATCTCTTGCTCCAAAAAGAAAGAATCTTGCTGCTGAGAGAATATTAATTGCATCTGATTTTGAAAACAAATCATTAAAAGCCGGTTTGGTTTTCATCTTGCCAATTTCTCCAGGTAAAATTAACGTCAATAAAAATGCTAAGCAGAGTCCAAAACCCATAATTCCTACAGCATTATTGAATCCAAATAACTTATATAAAAGTCCACCCAAGAAAAAACCAACTCCTTTAAGAGCATTTTTAGATCCAGTTAAAATAGCAACCCATTTAAAAAGTTGTTTTTGGCCAGTATTATTACCATCATTTGCACTTGGAACTACTGTCTTAACAGCACTTTTAGCACTCATTTTATTTAAATCTTTTGCTATCCCACTTACAGCTTGAGCAACCATAACGTATACGACACTAAATATTACTGGCCAATCCGCTTTAACTGGTATAAGCATGAAAAGAGCGATGATTTGTAGGATAGTCCCAATCCATAAAGTAAGCCTTAAACCATATCTTGCTCCTATCCAACCACCATATAAATTAGTAATTATTCCAAAAAACTCATAAAAAAGGAAAAGTAAAGCAATTTGTAGAGTTGTGTAACCTAGCTCATGAAAGTGACCAACAACTAATAATCTTAATGCGCCGTCAGTAAGCGTGAATGCCCAATAGTTTGCTGTTACAACACTATATTGTTGAATATTAGATAACTTCATAAAGACATAAATTAAATCTCTTTTTTGATTACATATTCAGTAAGATCTGCAAGTCTGCAGCTGTAACCCCACTCGTTGTCATACCAAGCGTATATCTTTAATAAATTTGAATTAACAACCATAGTTGATAAACTATCAACTATTGAACTTCTAGAGTCATTTACATAATCTGCAGAAACTAAAGGTCTTTCTTCGTATCCAAGAATTCCTTTTAAATAAGTTTCTGAAGCTTCCTTAAGTTTCAAATTTACTTGTTCAACTGTCACTTCTTTATTTAATTCAAAAACTGCATCAGTTAAAGAACCATTAAGTAGAGGAACTCTTACTGCATGGCCATTTAATTTTCCTTTTAATTCTGGGAAGATCTCAGCTATTGCTTTAGCAGATCCAGTAGTAGTAGGTATTAAACTTTGCATACATCCTCTTGCTCTCCTTAAATCACTTTTATAAAAATCTACAGGAACTTGAGTGTTCGTAACATCGTGAATAGTTGTAATAGCGCCATGTTTAATTGAGAAATTTTCATTAATTACCTTTACTATCGGAGCTAAACAATTTGTAGTGCAGGATGCTGCGGTTACTAATTTGTGTTTGGAAGGGTCATAAAGACTTTGATTTATACCGTAAACAATATTAAGTGATTCGGCTTCTGCAACAATTCCTTTGACTGGACAAGCTACTATTACTCTTTTCATCCCAAGAGAATCAAAATAGGGATTTAGTTTGTCAGGCTTTTTATTCTTTCCGGTACATTCCAAAATAATATCTACAGAAGATTTTTCCCAAGGAACATCAAGGTAATTTTTAAAAGATGTGTAGGTTAATTTCTTTCCATCAATTATTATGCCTTCTTCTTTAACCTTTATATCTTTCCCCCATCTGCCATGGACTGAATCGAATTCGAGTAGATGCGCAGCAGCATTCGAGTCTCCTGCTATCTCATTTATATGAGTTATTTCTATATCAGCCCTATCCCATAATGCCCTGAAAACTAATCTGCCAATTCTTCCAAAACCATTAATTCCAATTTTCATCACTTTGAATTTCCCTAATGAAATTATACATCAAAATATTTTGATGTATCAAGATATTTTTATTAATGAAATCTTTTTTGTTTAAGCTATATTAAAGAATATTTTATTTCCTCATCAATGTTAAAAGATATTAGCAAAGTAAAAAAAGAAAATATATCTAAGTTGATAGTTTCATTCTCTGATCCTTTTAGGCTAGAAATAATTGACCTAATGATGGATGGAGAAGTTTGTGTTTGCGATATTATGAAATTAACTAAGTTATCTCAATCAAGAATTTCATATCACATAAAAATTTTGAAGGAAGCTGGTCTTATCTCAGACAGACAAGAAGGTAGATGGATGTACTACAGCCTAAATAAAGAATCTCTATTTTTGATCAAGGAATGGATAACTTCTTTGATGGACTATTCCTCAAATAGAAAACGTTGCTGCGAATAAATTTTATTTTAGATTTTATTAATTAACTTCTGATTCCCTGTCATAAGTCATTCCTGATTGTTCCATCCACTCAGCTTTAGTTTTGCAATTTTGTTTGTGATTAAAGATGTGAAAACCTTCAATAATAATCATTATGGATAGAAGCAAAACAGGAATAAAATATACAGGTGAAGACATTACTTCTTTATATTTGATTTGAGCAATGAATTCCTTGTATTTAAACATCCCCACAATTTCTATTTCATAAATAATATTCACCTATGGTTAAGTAAAGTTAAAGAAAAAATCTTTATAAAAAATTAAAGAGCCTATTTGACCACTATTTGACCACATTTCGAGTGGTCATATTTTTGCAATAAAAAAGCGAGTCTGTGTAACTCGCTAGTATGAATTGGTTTTTATAGAGTCGGGGCGACAGGATTCGAACCTGCGACCTAGTGCTCCCAAAACACTAAGCCTCTTGTAGTGGCTTAAAGGGATTTAAGTAATAGAAATGATTATGCTCTGTATAAGACTGCACAAGATTGCAACATAGTGCATATAAGTAGTACAAATTCCACGGAAATCCGTGGATAATTAGGGGAGCACTAGGTCGCCCTGAAATTAAACATTAAATGAAAAACTTTTTACTTGTACCGATATTTCTAATTAGCCTGTTAATTTCTGAATCTTCCTTAGCTGGAAGGAAGCCTAAATCAGGTAAAAGTCCATCTGAATATCAAATAGAGCATATAGCTACTTGCAATAATAGTGGTGAAGACTGGTCTGATAGCTGTAATAAAATTTGGAGAATTAACAGAGACAAAATTACAAATGAAAACTTTATAAGTTCAAAAAAAATGGAATCTAGATATTACTTAAATAAATGTATAGTCGAAGAAGATTTATTTCATTGCCGTCAATTATCAAAAAATTATCCACTTCAGTCTGAGAAGTTAAAAATAGAATGGCTTAAAGATGATATCACAGAAAAACAGTATGCCACTATTGAAAGATTGGCGAAAAAATGGCAAGAAAAAATAGATGCTTTTGTAGAAAGAAATAGTCCTGAAAATAATCGCAAAAAGATTGAAATATTAGTCAAATGTAAAGGATTAATTAAAGCAAATTTAAAAGATCCTGATAGTTTTAAAATTATTAATAATTTAGAAACTCAAGTTCGAACAGGAATAGTTGAATATACAGCCACTAATAGTTTTGGTGGACGTGTAAGGGAAGCTATAACGTGTTTTAACCCAAAAGATTATTAATTTAAAACAAATTAATTACGCCTTTTTGCAAATCCACGCATAAATTTTTCGGCATCCGTGGCTTTTTCTCAAGAAAACAAAATATTCCACGGAAAAGCTACGGATACTTTTGAGACTGTATTTTGGTATATCTGAGATCGACTGCTATGACTATCGGGGCGACAGGATTCGAACCTGCGACCTAGTGCTCCCAAAGCACTATGACCCCTCTAGTGAGACAAAGGGATCTAAGCTATTACTGAAGTCATAGTCTGAATAAGACTGCACGAGACTGCATAAATCTGCATCTATTGGTTAAAAATCCACGGATTTCCGTAGAAAATAGGACAGCACTCGGTTGGGGAGATATTAAATTTTAAAAATTAGTTAATACAACCTAAGTTATTTTTTTTATCTATTTTTTGAGCAATCTTTATCGCTCCGCTCCAATCAACTTTATTTGGATTGCCATGTTTCTTTTTATATTGTTCTTTAGAAAAATTCATAATTTGCGAACGATTAATCATTCCCATTTGCCACCAAGTGCAAGAAGCCAAAATCATGGTTGCAGCATTGGCTTGAGCTTTTGAATCATATGCTTTTACTGAAACAGGGAATAAAAACCCCGAAATAATAAATGGAAATAAAAATAATTTTTGCATTTCTTTTTTTACATATAGTAATTTGAACTAACAATTAAAAAAAGTAAATTTTAATAAATGGAATTTTTTGTTGTACTTGTACTATTAGCAATACCCGTAGGTTTTGTTTGGGGTATCATTTACCTTGTAAAACTTTCAAATAAAGAAACTAAGAAAAAAAAGCTTGATGATAAAAAAATCGAGCCTTGCCTAATTTGGGCAAAAGAAAAAGGATATGTTCTCCCATCAAAGCCAACCGATGCTTATTGGATTTTTATAATCATTGGATGCTTAGTTGGCTTGATCCCAGGATTAATAATCATATTTTTCTACAATCAGCAAAAAGCTACTTACGATAAAGAAGTGAGAATACTTATGAATAAATGGATAGATCAAGGTAGTCCTAGGATTTAAATAATTTTCAAATTTACCCTTTATCCACGGAAATTCCACGGATACTTTTGAGACTCTATTTTGGTATATCTGAGATCGACTGCTATGACTATCGGGGCGACAGGATTCGAACCTGCGACCTAGTGCTCCCAAAGCACCTGCAAGAATAAAGCTATAGTTGAGAATTATAGCTATATCTTCATTTTTGAGGAATAAAGTATGGACTAATTAGGTCTAATTAAGATTCATTTGAGGGAAATTTGAGGGAATTTATTTTAATAACCAAGTCTTTCAGCAGGTAATTCCTTTGATTTTGTCCAGTTAGCATAAATCTTTTTCCAAGCCTCTACAGTTCCTGCCCCAATTTCATTTAATTGTCCAACTCCACTATCTTCAGCAAATAATTTAATGAACATTTTTTTACCAGTGGATTGATTCCTTAGAACTTCTGCAACTTTTTCATTTACAGGGAATCTACCATTACATCCATAAATTACTAAGAAATCATCTCCATTAGGGATCATAAGAACATTGAATTCATATCTAATTGCTGAGTATCCAAACACTTGAATGCCTTCCGCAAGGATTACATCTCTGTACCAAAGAGTATGGATCCTACTTGCTCCAGGAATGAAATTTCTATCAACTACTCCAACATAAGATCCAATAACAGGATCTTCAAAAACTTTGGATTCAGACCAAGGAATTTTAGGTTTTGGATGTCTAAAATCTTTATCCAGAACATGAGTATCCAAATCAGAATAACCACTGGGGATTCCTAATTTTGAAAATTCTTGTACAGAGATTTCATTTCTTTTTTTACAAAAAACTTGCGAATCTACAATATCTTTTTCTCCAGCCAAAACATTAAGAGGATTTAAGATCAAACCACCTAAAAGTATTAATCGTGAAATTAAATTTAGTTTTAAAAAATTCATTAGAAGCTTTAGGGAACTAAGTGGTAATTAAGTGCTTTAAGCATATCTGAATATGCTAAAACAGACTTTTTAGAAATAGATTTTGTCACTTTTTTCTTCACAAAATCTGCCTCCACAGATAGTTCACAATCTTTTCTAGAGCAAATAAATGCTTCATCTCTAAATTTTTTAGGTAAATAAAAAGTTCCCCTGGCAATTAGTGGTAATTCCACAATTTCATTTTTTAAGGTGACAAGTCTTGCGCTTACTGGAAAGGACTTAATGTGAGGACAACCTGCACAACCTTCGTATTTGTGAATATTCATTGCTACTGGGAAAAGTTTAAATTCAATTCCTTTACTTGGATGAGAAGGGTCGAAATCCTTTGTAACCACAAGTGGATATTCTTTTTGACCATTTGATGTCTGCACAAAACCGAATGTATCTAGTTGGCAATTTTCAATACAAAAAAGAGATTTTGTTTTAACTCTTTCAAGTTGTTTAGGCTTCCATTCCCCAATGGCTTTTGAACATTCATCTATATAGGGCTCACTTTCGCAAAGAGCAGTTAGACCACCCTTAGATGTAATTTTTTCAAAATGATTATCTAATGAATCTGACTTTATTGGTTCTAATGCTCCAAGAAGAAAAAAAAGAATGGTTAAAGATATATACTTCACTTTTCAAATGATCTTATTTATAACAGAAAAATACCATCAATATCTTTATTTTGAGGGAAATTTGAGGGAAAGGATATTTACCTCAGATTTTTAATTGACTGAGACTTACTGCTATAACTGATCGGGGCGACAGGATTCGAACCTGCGACCTAGTGCTCCCAAAGCACCCGCGCTACCAAGCTGCGCCACGCCCCGCTCATAAGATCTTAGTCCATAACATGCATCTGTTAAAGACCAAATTTTAAAAATATTGATAAAAAAACGATTTTCTAAGAAAAAATTACTAATCCTCGCTAAATTGTCACTAAAGTTTTTCTTGAATTAAGCGGGAAGTTTCATAACACCCGCTTTACTTAAAAATATTTATAAATGAAACGCTTTCTACTTCCACTACTAGCTGTAGTTGCTTTACCTAATTTTGTTAGAGCAAATCCAGCTATTTATGCTCCACAAATTTGCACTATGCTGCAGTCAAATATATCGATTAACAAAGCATGGAAATACGTAACTCAAGCTCAAAGACAACAAATTGTTGATAGAGAAAGGACTTTTGGAGGTTACCAAACTGAAATTGGGTGGGGGCTTTCTGCTGGGATTGAAGCCAAAAGAGTGTTAGGAGGTATGTATGAAGATGTATTAGCTTTAACTCTATCCCAATGCCCAGATTATTTTTGGAAAGGCTGGGAGAATAATGATGGAAGTGGAGTTGTAATCAAGAATCCAGGATCATTAGGTTTTGTCTCGATATTAATCAACGGTACAAGATACATTGCAGCAGTTAGAGAAGGCGGGGACGCCTTTGCAAAAGGAATTAAACCGGGAAGTATAATTCTCTCAATTAATAATGAA
>CACGGL010000014.1:0-30035 GCA_902572595.1 uncultured Prochlorococcus sp. | reverse complement strand
AAGGGGATATAAAGTTTAAATCACAAAATCAGTTCCTGTTGGCTAGTAAAATTCAATATGACTTTAAAAATAAAAAAGGTTTTATATTAGATGCATATGGATCTGTGAATTTTGATTATCTAACCGAATTTCTAAATAACGATAAAAAAGATATTGCCATAAATGATAATTTTGATGAATATTTTAAAATTAAAGAGGTCAAGCTAGATTCTTCATCTAATTTGGAATTGGGAAATATTATACGAAAAAGAGAGAAAGAAACCTTTCTTGAGAATTTTTCTGAATATTCTTTAAAAGCGAATATTAATCCAATAAGAAGAACTAGATTCATATCTGAAAGGATTGATATTTTTGATAATGTTTGGGAATCAGAAACTTTATATTTAACTAATGATCCATTTAATGATGCCCAATTGATTGTAAAAAATTTTGATTTTAAAATAATTGTTGAAGAAGAAAAAACTAAAATTAGATCTAGATGGTCAAATTTGATTTTTGAAAATAATGTAACTTTACCAATTGGACCAAGAAGAATAAATGTTGAAGAAAAAACTTTCAGATGGGGCGCTGGTTATGATAACCAAAAATTTGATGGTTTTCATGTATTTAGAGATTTTGATCCAATATACTTCAACAATGAAAATGAAACTGTTCTAGATATTCGATCAAAATTTCTTATTCAAAGAGCATTAAATGGAGAAACAAAAAGCTTTCCAGGAAAAAATCAATCTTCAATAAGCCCTAAAATAACGCAGGATGCAAATGCTCTTGATTATTTAGGCTTAGATCTTATTTTTCAAAGTCCGATCAATAATTGGAATTATTATTTTCTAGCAAATACGAATTCATTAGATTTTGAGAAGCTTGATAAAATTGCTGAGGTTGAAACTTTTCTGACAAGAAATATATATACGAAGGAAAATAAAAATTCTAAAACTTTAGGAGATTTAACACTTTTTGGAAGCTTTAGAGAAAAAACTAATAATGGATCCTTAGGAGAAATTACAGTTCAAAGTTCTATTGGAGGAAGAATAGACTTTAAGAAAGATGAAAAAATTTTAAATAATTCTGATAAAGAGCTACTGAATAAATCTTCACTACTTTCATTTACATATGGGGCATATGGATCTCCATCAAAAAATTCACCATCTGAATTAATTAATAGAAATAGATATAATTTATCTTTAAAACGAATTTATAATTTTCATATTTGGGAACCTCAGAAACCTAAATTCATTGATTCATCATTTAGATATACTCCAGAAGCTATCCAGAAAGGTCTTTATTGGTTATTAGAAGGAAATTTAGATTTTTTTAGATATAGTGATAAAAATAAGCAAGATTTATTTTTAGTAAAAACAGGTCCTAAATTAGTATTAGGAGATTTTAAAAAGAATTTTCTTGATTATACAGAAATAGGAATTTATCCAAGATTTAAGTTTAATTACGGTGAAAGTCCTTTTCTTTTCGATCAAGTTGTTGATACTAAGGTTATTGAGTTAGTCGCAAGTCAACAAATTTATGGGCCTTTGATTCTAACATTTACTGGAGAATTAAACTTAGATGAAAAGATGTCCGATAATGATAATTTAATTAAACCTGTTTTAGATTTGTCTTGGAATAGAAGAGCATATAATTTCGCTATTTTCTATAAATTTGATGAAGAGTTAGGCGGCTTTAAGTTCAAGATAAACTCTTTTAATTTCAAGGGCTTGGGTAAGAAATTTAAGTAATCAATTTTATTAAATAAAAAAATTAAAAGACTATATATGATAGATTTTAAAAATCATTCATATAGTGATTTGATTAGTCATGACATACTTAGCTAAATAAAAAAGATAAAGCTAAGTAAATAAATACTAAATAAAGAAGTTTAATTGATTCTGTATAGATGCTTGGTATTTACCCAGACCACCTTTAATATGGACTAAAAAATAATTTAGAAAAATTTTAATTTATTATTGTAATAAATATTTTATATATGAATGGGAACTTGATTTGAAAGGCATTTTATTAAAATCTGAGAAAATTTAGTACATATATTATTTTAGGTTTACTGTTTTTTCATAATATTAAATTAGTATCTATAAAAATTTGAAATTAAAAATCCCTATTCAGTTTTATGTATTTTTAACAGGAATAACATTTTGTTTATTTTTATTTGGTTTAGGAGAAAAGCTTTCATTCTTGACATATTCATTTGGAAGGATTTTTTATTGGACCCCAGGAGACGTATTTGATGGATCATTAAATAATTGGTTCTTAGAAAATAACTTACAATATTTTCTTAGGGGAGGAAACATTCTAGATTTTAATCAAATATTTAATGCTAATTTTTATTGGCCTGAAAAGAATGTTTTAGCAATGAGTGATAATTGGATTTTGATAACGCCAATATATGGATTATTAAGATTAGCATTATCACCAAATTTTGCATTCACTGGAATTATAGTTCTTAGCCTCACTGCTAATTTAATGGCATGTTTTCATCTATGTCGTCATGCAACAGAAAATAAATTTTATCGTTTATTAGCGTCTTTGCTTTCAGCATTTAGTTTAACCTTATTAGCTAGAATAGGCCATGCTCAATTAATGCCAGCTTTTGCTGGGGTTTTGGCTATTGATTCATTTATTGATGCTACGGATATTAGAAAATTATCAACAAAATTAATTGATAGAAAATCTAGCTTACTTAATGAGAAGGAAATTGTTATTTCTATCTCAGGGTTCATAAATGGATTTATATGGCTTTTGCTCCAAATTTTTATTGGTTTTTACCAAGGAGTATTTTTCATAGTTGCAAGTGGCTGTTTTATAGTGGTATTGATTTTAAATAGGTTTGCGTTTAAGAATACAAAATTTAAAGTAAAAAAATTAAATTTAATTGGTAAATTTTCAAATTATTATCTTTCTTTAAAAATTTCCTTTTTTACTTTTTTGATTTTTTTAAATGGAAGTTTATATTGGCAATATTTTATTTTTACCCAAGATAAAGCAGCAAGATCATGGGGAGAAGTATCAACCCAGATCCCAAAATTCTGGTCTATATGGTTTAATAATCTCTCTACACCAGGGAATGTATCTTTCCCAGCCCCAGTTCAAAACATTAACTTTGACACCTACACAGGTCCTTTTTGGGAACACTCTATGTTTCCTGGATATACTTTTATGGTACTTCTCTTTCTTGGAATTTGGTTTGGATTAAAAGGATCGATAAATAAAAAAAATAATAATCGAAAGTGGAAAATCATGACACTTTCAAATACGGCTTTGCTTATGTTATTTGTATCTATTGGGTTTGGCGGAGCAAACCCTATTTTGACAATTTGGTTGATTTTCTGGAAGTTTATACCTGGATTCTCTGCAATAAGAGCAGTTAGTCGAATAGGAATCCCAATTGTTCTAATATTATCTCCTTTATTAGCATGGACTCTTAGTGAAATTCATAATCGATTAAATAAGAATGCTATGTTTATTATACTTTCGCTTCTATTTATGCTTTATTTGGCAGGAAATGTCACTAAAGATATTAAGAGATTTGATTCAACAGATTATTCTTCTATAAAAGATAATGCAATTAATAAAATCGAGACAATTGTTAAAGAAAAAAATTGTAAGATCTTCTATGTGTCTAGTGCTGATACCAAAGATTGGATGTTTGATCGTGCCTATCCACAATTGCTAGCTATGTGGGCATCTGTAAAGTTAGGAATTCCTACTTCAAGTGGTTATACAGGAAATAATCCAAGTCAAGGTTGGAATCATATGATGAACGAAAATCAATATAAAAAATGGCTAAGTAAAATGGGAGTCGATTCAAAAACTATAGCTGATACTTGTTGGATAAATGGTGATGATATTATTTAAATAAATTCATTCCTAATAGATTGATTCGCCAAATGTCTTAAGTAATTCATTATTATTTTTATCTAGAAAATCTTTTAATAAATCATTTCTTAAAGAATATTTTTCGTTTTCATAATCATTAAATATTCTTGAAAATAATTTAACAAGCGATTTTAAATCCTTAAAAGTTTCTCCACAATTTAACAAATTTATTGTTTCTGCAGGCCCACCCTTTTCATAAACAATTGGATAATTATTGTATAAAAGTGCCTCGATTATTGTGATCCCAAAATGTTCTAATTGTTCAGGATTTTTTTGTTCATTTTTTTCAACTCCTGTAGCATGAACGTAAAATTTCGAAATAGAAAATAATTCAATTAATTTTTTAAATTCTAAATTCGGAAATAGATATATATTTTTTGTTTGAAGTGCTTCTAGAGAACTAAAATAATTTAGGTCATTTTGTCTTGAGTAATCAAGAGAACCAACTAGAAAAAGATTAAATTCTGAGGGGTTTATATTCTGAGCTTTAATAAATGCTTTCAAAATAAAATCATGTCGTTTAGTGTGCCCATCTTCGGTAAAACGTCCAACTGAAATTATATTTTTTTTATTATTTTTTAAAACATGTTTATCTTGATTAATTTTCTTATTAAAACCTTTCATATCAGTAACGGGATATAAGATTTTATTTTTATGAAGGCCCCAATATCTTTTAGCCCATTTTTGAGTATATATGGAATTATGAAGGAAAAAATAACTATTTAAAAACTCTTTATTTACAAATTTATGTGGGAAAGAAACAAGATAAAAGGATTTGGGACACATTGAAATTAAGTTGGAACAATATGTAGAATTTATAAACGTGTCGAAGGAGCTTGTTAATTCTGGAGTAATACTAGATTTGATGTATTTTTTAAATTTGAAATTTATTGAGAAGTATTCTTTTAATTTTTTCTCATTAAAATCATTTTCACTTATTAAAAAAATATCATGTGTTCTAGCCAATGTTTTTGCCAATGCTAAAGCATGTTTTTCTCCGCCTCCCATTGTATTCCAATAGGAATTATATATTGCGGCACTTGGCCGACTTTTTTTTATGAGACTTTTATGGCTTTTACCTATTAAATTATCATCATATTCTTTTAAAATATTGGCTAAATTTTTTTTAATTTTTAAATATTCATTATTAAAATGATTTTCTTTAATTTTTTTATTTGAATCTTTAAGAAATTCATATATATCTGAGCTTCTATCTACTAAAGTAAACCATAAATCTGACCTCTCACTTGTAGAGACTGAATGTTTATGTCTTACGATAGCGTGTGGGTTATAGTTAATTTTATAATTTTTATTATTAATCCAACGAGATAATTCAGAATCTTCAAAATATGCAAAAAATTCATCAATAAAGATTTTTCTTTCTACAAAAACGTTTGGCGAAATCATTGCTACACAACCACATAAGGCAGAAACTTTCTCAGAAAAATCATATTGACCAACATCATATTCTGCAAAACCTCTATCAAATGGCCTCCCATTATTTAATCCGCTTCCAGCATTATTAATCATATCTCTACCCCACCAAATTAAATCTTTATCTAGATTTAAATGCAGATCAGTTGAAGAACTATTTTGAGTAATTTCAATAATTTTTGAATTATTTATGATTGAATTGTTGATCTTATAATTTAAAATTTGATCTTTATGTGACTTAAAAAATTTTAGAATAGCATTGCTATTATCGACTGGTAAGCATAATTTAATATGATTATTATTGCTATGAACTTCTCTTCTGAAATCACCATAAATTGATTCATGTCCATCTCTTATAAAGTATTTTTTATATTCTAAGGATTCATCAAGTATTCTTAAGTCAATATAGAAAGGTTTATCAGAAAATATATCTAAATCAATGAATTTTTCATAAAAAACAATTTTAGGTACTGATACTGCTGCATCTCTATCACTCAAAATTGAGAAGAGTAATTTATCAATAACCTTAAAATCTAAAATCGTATCAGGGTTAACTAAACATACATAAGTACCATTTGAGTGTTTTAATGCCAAATTATTTCCTGCAGCAAAGCCAATATTTCCTGAAGGAATATATTTAAATGGGAATTCTAAAATATCTAAACAACTCTCACTACTTTGAGTGCCATTTTCAACTAACACGATTTCTAAATTTCTATATGTTTGTTTATTTATTGAATGAAAAAGAGGAATAAGATCTTCCTTTGAATTGTATGAAACTATTAATATTGAAACTAATGGTTGTAATAAAAGATCAGGATGATAAAGTGGGGTACGAACACCCCCCTCCATAATCAAACTACCTTTATCGAAAATATATTTTCTTGCAATAAAAAAAGCGGAAGAAATACCTTCTTTTTTTGATTTATTTATAAAAGCTTTGATTAATTTTTTAATCTTTGTAAGATAATTTTTGATAAAAAATTTTTTTCTCATTATTTTTCTAATTAATTTAGTTAATGCTTTTAGCCAGTATTTGAAAATAAAATATCATTTTTTTAGATTGAAGATAAACTTATTAATACCATAAAATAGTTTCTAACTTCAAATTTATTTACCGAAAATATTACCTAAATACCCATAACTTTTGTATAAAAAAAGACAAAACAGCAAGGCAAGGAATCATTAAAAGTGCTGATTGATTTGCATTGATTCCAAATAGACTTCCAATTTTGATACCTAGGAAATTTGATATCCATAAAAAGGCCATAAGGAAAATATATTTTTTTATAAAGTTCTTATTTTTAAAGTTTTTTACTTTAAAAATAAATTTACTGTAAATTGCATAACCAAAAGTCATATTTATTAATTGGCTTAGAAATGTTGATATAGAAATATTAAATAAATTTAAAAATAGAAAAATTTGTAATGATAAATTTGTCAAAAAAACATTTAAAATGCCAGCTAGCAAGAATTTTCTTTTTTCTTTGTTTTTACTTACAAATTTATTGTTAATAAGAAATTTAATAAATTCTATATTCATTTCTAATTCATATAATTTTGGTATTAATTTACAACAAATATAAAAAACGATAACAACAATTATAAACTTTTAATGATATATTTATAAACATTTGTTTGTAAGAATTTTATGAGCGTTAAAAATATTCAAACTATTTGTTGTATAGGAGCTGGCTATGTTGGAGGACCAACCATGTCAGTTATTGCAGATAAATGCCCTCATTTAACCATAAATGTAGTTGACCTTAATGAAGAAAGGATAAATTTATGGAATAGTGATGATTTATCCAAAATCCCTATTTTTGAACCAGGATTACAAGAAATAATAAAAAGAGTAAGAAATAAAAATTTATTTTTTACTACTGAAATTAAAAAAACAATAAAAAATGCAGATATGATTTTCATCTCTGTTAATACACCAACCAAAACAAAAGGTATTGGGGCTGGTAAAGCAAGTGATATTAGTTGGGTTGAGGCTTGTACCCGACAAGTTGCGAAATATGCTGTTGGAGATACGATTGTAATCGAGAAAAGTACTATTCCGGTAAGGACAGCTGAAGCGATAAAGGTGATTCTTGAAAATAGTAAAAGGGATAATAAAGATAACTGTTCTTTTTCAGTTCTTTCAAATCCTGAATTTCTGGCAGAAGGAACAGCGATTAAGGACTTGCAAAATCCTGATAGGATTTTAATTGGTGGGGAAGATGCGAGTTCTATTCAATCCCTTAAAGATATCTATTTAAATTGGGTAAAGGAGGAGAATATAATTACTACTAACTTATGGAGTAGTGAATTATCAAAATTAACTGCTAACGCATTCCTTGCGCAAAGAATTAGCTCGATAAATGCAATGTCAGCTTTATGTGAAGTAACTGGAGCAAATGTTCAAGAAGTGAAGGAAGCTATTGGATTAGATACAAGGATAGGATCAAAATTTCTGAGTGCTGGGCCTGGCTTTGGTGGAAGTTGTTTTAAAAAGGACATCCTCAACTTAACTTATTTATGTGAGTACTTTGGTTTACCTGAAGTAGCTTCTTATTGGGAGCAAGTAATAAGCATAAATGAATGGCAGAAATACAGAATTTATAAGTTGGTAATAAGCAAATTATTTGGGAATGTTAACAAAAAAAAGATTGCGATATTAGGATTCTCCTTTAAGGCAGATACTAATGATACTAGAGAGTCTCCCGCTATTTTTATATGTAAACAATTACTAAATGAAGGAGCCATAGTTAGAATCCACGATCCTAAAGTAAATGAAGCTCAGATTGCTTTTGACTTAGGAGATCTTGGAAAAGAAAATAGTTTAAATTGGTCTTTTTCTAATGATCTTGCCAATATATTTGATAATGTTGAGGCAATAGTTATATTAACTGAGTGGGAAGTTTATAAAACAATTAATTGGGATTTAGTTAATGATAAAATAATGACTCCTGCTTGGCTATTTGATACTAGAAGAATAGTGAATCCAGATAAAATAAAAAATTGTGACTTTAAATTTTGGCAAGTTGGATTAGGAAATGATATATAATAAGTTATTAAAAAAATTCCGCTATAAATAACTATTATGATTCTTAGTGTAATTATCCCTTGTTTTAATGAGGTTAAAACTCTAAATGAATTATTAGCTGCAGTTAAGGAATGCGGGGTTGAAGATTTAGAAATTATAGTAGTAGATGATTGCTCAACAGATGGAACACGGGAATTATTAAAAAACTTGAATGACGACAAAATTAAAGTTTTATACCATGAATTTAATAAAGGTAAAGGAGCTGCACTTAGAACAGGTTTCAAAAGCGCCACTGGAGATATTTGTATAGTTCAAGATGCTGATCTTGAGTACGACCCAAAAGAGTTTCCATTATTACTAGATCCAATTATTAAAAACAAGGCCGATGTCGTTTTTGGTAGTAGGTTTCAAAGTGGAAGACCTCATAGAGTAGTTTATTTTTGGCATAGAATAGGAAATGGAGTCTTAACATTATTAAGCAATTTTTTTACCGATCTAAATCTTTCTGACATGGAAACCTGTTACAAAGCATTTAGAACAGAAGTTATTAAGTCTATTGATATAAAAGAAAATAGATTTGGCTTTGAGCCTGAAATTACAGCAAAGATTTCAAAAATGGATTTACGAATATATGAGGTAGGAATTTCCTATTATGGAAGGACTTATGATGAAGGTAAAAAGATTGGATGGAAAGATGGTGTTAGAGCAATCTACTGCATCTTGAAATATAACCTTTTTTAAGATATGAAAAATAAAGTTAATTTAATTACTGGTGGGACAGGATTCTTAGGCTCTCACCTTGCTGAGCATTTATTAGAGTCAGGAGAAGAAGTTATATGTTTAGATAATAATTTTACTGGTAGAAAAGAAAATATTAAAAATTTTTTTTGTAATCCAAATTTTGAATTTATTAGACATGATATTACTCAACCAATTCATCTTGAGGTAAATAGGATATGGCATCTGGCTTGTCCCGCTTCTCCTATCCATTATCAATCAAATCCAATAAAAACCGCTAAAACAAGTTTTTTAGGGACTTTAAATATGCTCGGTCTCGCAAAAAGAGTTGGAGCGAGAATCTTGATGGCTAGTACAAGCGAGGTATATGGAGATCCAAAAGAACATCCTCAAAAAGAATCTTATAATGGATCTGTAAATCCGATTGGAATACGTTCATGTTACGACGAGGGTAAGAGAGTGGCAGAAACTTTATGCTTTGACTATAAAAGAATGCATAATGTAGACATTAGGGTGATGAGAATTTTTAATACATATGGGCCAAGAATGAATTTAAAAGATGGTCGTGTAGTTAGTAATTTTATAGTTCAGGCATTGCAAAAAAACAATTTAACTATTTATGGAGATGGTTCTCAAACTAGATCTTTTTGCTATGTTGTTGACTTAATTGACGGTATGATTAAATTAATGAATGGAAGCCATAATGGCCCAATTAATATAGGGAATCCAAACGAATTTACAATTAAAGAACTTGCGGAAATAGTCATAGAAAAAATAAATCCAAGCCTAGAAATATCATATCTGCCACTTCCTCAAGATGATCCTTTACAAAGAAAACCTGATATAACACTTGCTAAAAAAGCCCTTTCTTGGGAACCAAAAATAAATATTAATGAAGGTTTAAACAGAACGATACCTTGGTTTAAAGAAGAAATTTCTAAAGAATTTCAAAATAAATAAAACAACCTTTTTTATTTAAAAAAGCATAAAAATTTAATATTGACTTTTTCTGCCATAATTATCTTCGTATCTCTGAATATCGTCTTCGCCTAAGTAAGAGCCACATTGTACTTCTATTAATACCAAGTTATTCTTGCCTGGATTAGATAGTCTATGTTTTGCACCAAGTGGGATATATGAACTTTGGTTATCTTTTAATATTAATTCCTTATTATCAATTTCTACTTTAGCTTTTCCATCTACTACAATCCAGTGCTCCGATCTATAATTGTGACTCTGCAAAGATAATTTTTCTCCAGGTTTCACAGTTATCAATTTCACTTGCCATTTATTATCAGTAGCTATAGATTCATAAGACCCCCAAGGTCTGAAGATTTTTTTATGTTCTTTACCCTCAGGAATATCTTTTTGTTTAAGTAAATTAACTAAGCTTTTAACTTCTTGGGACTGATCCATCTTCGAAATTAATATTGCATCATTTGTTTCAATTACAACCATGTCTCTAATCCCAAGAGCAGCAACTAGTCTCTTCTCGCTACTCAAATATGAATTTTTAGTATCTTTTGCAATTATATTTCCTTTTAGAAAGTTCCCATCTCCATCCTTTTTTGCGAGTTTCCATACTGCATCCCAACTCCCAATATCTTCCCATCCTGCAGATAATGGTATAACTGTTCCTAAATTAGTTTTTTCCATTATTGCGAAATCAATTGAAATATTGGGACATTTTGAGAACGAATCTTTATTTAATCTTTGGAAATCTAAATCATAAAGATCTTTGCTTAGTGCTTCCTGACAATATTTAAAAATATCTGGACAGTACTTATTCATTTCTTGAAGAATTAAATTTGCTTTAAACAAAAACATTCCACTATTCCAAGTATATTTTTTATCCGTTATTAATTTCTTGGCAGTATTTAAATCTGGTTTCTCAATGAAGCTTTCAATTATTGATCCTTTTAAAGAAAATTCATCTAGTGGTTCTTGAGATCTAATATAACCGTATCCTGTTTCCGGTGATGAAGGGATAATTCCAAAGGTTATAAGTCTATCTTGTAAAGCATATTTGATCCCTGCCTCTATGGACTTGAGGAACTTTTCTTCCATCTCTATTACATGGTCAGCTGATAATATTAAAAGTAAGGGATCCCTCTCTGTTTTTAAAGCTTTTAAAGCCGCTAAAGTAATAGCAGGAGCAGTATTTCGGCCAAAGGGTTCAAGTAATATTGCTTTAGGTTTTATACTAATCTTTCTCATTTCCTCAGCAACTATAAATCTATGTTCTTCATTACAAATTATTATTGGATCCTGAATTCCATCCAAATGTTTTATCCTTTGAATAGTAAGTTGTAATAAAGAATTATCGGAATTACTGGTTAAAGGCAGAAATTGTTTTGGAAAGCTACTTCTAGAAAGTGGCCAAAGTCGCGTACCAGTCCCTCCGCAAAGAATTATTGGAATTATGATAGGTGAAGACATAAAAAAAATATATTTTTGCTGAAAAATGTTTTTTAAATTCTACCTTATAAATTTATCCGTGCTTTTCTACTGTGTAAATATTTAAATAGAGATTTTAAAATTTATTGCTTATTTCTTGAATAATATATATTTTTTAGTTCTTTCGAAATCGGAAGATATTCATATAGATTTTTGGAAACTGGGATCCCTTTTCTAATAGCTGCTCTTCTGAATTTTAGGTATTTATATGGAGTCCCTTCATTTATTAAAAATTTAATTATCTCATTTTTTAATTTCTTAGTTATTTTTAATTGATTTGAGTTTAAAAGTTCGTCAATTTGGTTTATTTCAAAAACACCCATTTTTACAATATCTTTTTTTAAAAATGGAGATTCTAAAAAAACTATATTTAAAATTCCAAAAACATGGCTTGGGTTGTACTTCTCAAGAGAATTAATAAGTTTTCTAATTCCAAAATTTATTTTTTGAGCTTCTTTTGATTTATCAAAGTAAAAACATGCTTCTAAGAAAAATAAATTTTGAGGTAATAAATTAGTTATAGATTTGCGGTTAGATTTAAAATTTTCTCTCATTTTTAGACATAATTGGTCACTTGAAAAGATAATTTTTGGCTTGAAATGATTCAAAATGAATTGAGAGAATTTTATTTCTCCATTTTTAATGGTGTAATATCTATTGTTTATAGGGATATAGTTTTTCCAGAAATGTTTAAATTTATTATCTCTGATAATTACCTTTGATAAGCATATGAAAAAGGATTGGAAGTGTTTGGTACCTTCGTAGTTACAATTAAGGCAAATAAAATCAAATTCACTATTTTTAATATTCAAGAATTTTCTGAATTTATCTTTAAAATTTTTAGCATTCTTCCCTCCAACACAGAAATTACTATCATTACAAAGTAATAGCCAATCTAAATTATTTGTTACTTTATATTCCTCCAATAAAGAAATTGTGTCTTTCCATGCCCCAAAATCTTGTCCAATATTTTCTCTACAAATTACATGACAACCTATTTTTTTGAGTTCTTTTTTTACCTTTTCCCCCAGATATCCATTATGAACATAAACTATTTCAAATAATGATTTTTTTAAAATACTTAAATGATTAATATTACTTTGAGGGATTTTATGAGATGAATGATAAGCAACAAAAATTGCAAGTCTTTTTTTATTATTATTATCTAATTTACTTCTAAGAATGTCTATGTCTTTGATATCTTTAAGTCTTTTTTTATAATTTGTGCCTTTTAATTTTAAATAAAAGAAAGATATCCATGCAGTCAGAGAGTATTCAATCCTTAAAAGATAACTATAAAGTTTAAGTGTATAAATAAATAAATTTTGCATGCTTTTATTCCAATTATTAATTCTTTTAAATCATATTTATAAGATTAACATCCCTAATAAGTTTAAATAAATTTTTATTTTTAAATAGCTTAATAAGAGAATTAAAAAAAGACCCTAAAGGTAAATTTTTCCAAATAAAATAAAAAATATTTTCAAAATTACATCATTTTATAATATTACATCTTTAGTAATAAGGTTCTTAGAATTCTTTATTAAGGAAACTTAAATATGTTAAAACTTTTCATATATTTAACTTCAATTCCGAAGTTGAAATTAAAAATACTTAAATTCGATATAATATAAATCTCCACATAGGTCTTTGTTCATATGACTATAAATAATGAAACTATATTTAGGAAAAAATATGAGTACTAAAAGAGAAGTTGTACTGAGCTTAGACAAGGTTTCATTAAGAATTCCAGTTTTTTCTAAAACTGAATTATCGTTGAAAAAATCTTTCTATAGAGCTGTAACTGGGAGTAGGGTGTCATATCAAAATAATATTAGTACTGTAGAAGCTTTAAACTCAATTTCTTTAAAAATTTATAGGGGAGAAAAAATTGCTCTAATCGGACATAATGGCTCTGGAAAATCCTCTTTTCTGAGACTTATATCTGAGATATATTTTCCTACTTCTGGGAAAATATATAAAAAAGTAAAACCATATCCTATGCTATCGCCATCATTTATAGTTTCTGAAGTTTTAACTGGGATAGATTCTGCTAAAGCTCATTATCTTTTTAGATATGGAAATTTGAAGGGATTTGAAAATTATTTAAATGATATTGTAGAGTTTTCTGGTTTAGGAGATTTCATTGCTTTGCCGATTAAAACTTATAGTGAAGGTATGAAAAGTAGATTTATATTCTCGATACTAACCTTTGATAAGCATGAATTTCTTGCGCTTGATGAAGGGATTGGTACTGGTGATAATTCTTTCTATCAAAAAGCTGAGAAAAGAATGAAAGAATTTATTGCAAATGCAGGAACATTAGTATTTGCAAGTCATTCGCCTGATTTATTAAATAAGTTTTGCTCTAGAGGTTTAGTCTTCTCTTGTGGAAATATAGTGTATGATGGAAAGCTTAATGATGCATTAAATTTTTATGCTGAGAGGAATAAGTAAATACTTAAGATATATTTATGAAACTAAAACTGTATGGTGGTATACAGCCTCAGCTAAAACAAGAGCTAGATATATAAGGACTTATTTAGGAAGCCTTTGGTTGGGAATATCAAATCTTTTACTTGTAGGCGTTTTAGGCTTCGTTTATGGAGTAGTATTTAAGGCCGAAAACTTTAAAGAATATTATATTTATCTTGGGTTGGGTTTTTCTATTTGGAACACCATTGGTGGATCACTTAATAATGCACCAAACATCTTTACAGATAATTCATCAAGCTTAATGAATACAAATATTAATCCATTATTCTTTGTTCTTGAGGAGTGGTGCTTTGAAATTCAGACTTTCTTGCAATCAATTGCAATGGTGATAATCTTCTTATGTATTTTGGATAGTCAGATTTTCATAAATTTAATTTACATTCCAATACATTTTGTGAATTTAATAATTTTCATCTTTTGGGCTCCATTAATAATATGTTTATTAGCTGCAAGGTATACAGATATTTATCAAATGGTGCCAATATTAACCCAATTAATTTTTCTAATGTCACCCATTCTTTATCCCGAGAAAAATCTTGGAAAGTTGTCTTTTATTGCTAATTTTAATCCTATTTATAAAATCCTAGCTTTATTTAGGGATTCAATTATTGAAGGAAAACTTTTCTTTAAAGAATCTTTATTATTATTAATTTTGAATTTAATAATGTTTTTTATATCTTTACTGCTCCTAAACAAGTATAAAAAAAGATTGGTTTTTTATTTCTCTTAATTATAAAGATTTTATACCAAACAAAATTTCTTAAAATTTATCCAAATTAAATATATTTTCATTTTTTAAATACCATTCCACAGTTTTTAAAAGCCCATCATCAAAAGAATGTTTTGGTTTCCAATTTAGTTCTGATTGTATTTTCTCTGAATTAATAGAGTATCTCTTGTCATGACCTTTTCTATCCTCTACAAAAGATATTAAGTCTCTGTGTTTAAATGATTTAGGAGTAAGATCATCAAGAATATCACAAATTTTTTCAACTACTTCAAGATTTGTTCTTTCGCCAAATCCACCAATACAATAAGTCTCGCCAATTTTGCCTTTCATTGCAGAGAGTATTAATGCGTCTACATGATCCTCTACAAATAGCCAATCTCTTACGTTAGAGCCATCTCCATAAATTGGAATTTTTTCTGAATGAATTGCTTTTAACGTAACTAGTGGAATAAGCTTTTCGGGGAATTGCCAAGGACCATAATTATTCGAGCAATTCGTAACTATAACTGGCAATCCATAGGTATGGTACCAAGATCTTACAAGATGATCACTTGAAGCCTTTGAGGCAGAATAAGGACTTCTTGGATCATAGGGTGTTGATTCTGAAAAACGGCCTTTTTCTCCTAACGAGCCAAAAACCTCGTCAGTACTTATGTGGTGAAAAATAAATTTTGATTTTTTTTCTATATTCAGAGAATAAAAAAACTTACGACAAGATTCAAGCAAATTAAAAGTTCCCAATATATTACTCTTTATGAAATGCTCAGGAGACTCTATTGATCTATCAACATGACTTTCTGCAGCTAGATGCATAATTAAATCAGGTTCAAAATTTTGTATTATTTCTTCTAATTTATTTTTATTGTTTAGATCAATTTTGAATAATTTGTATTTATTAGTTTTCAATTCATTGATAGTTTGATCAATACTTAAATGATTGCTAGCATATCCAACTTTATCTAAATTTAAAATTTCATTATCAGTAGTAGTCAATAATTTTCTTATAAGTGCACCCCCAATAAATCCACATCCTCCTGTTATAAATATCTTCATAAGTATGATTTATTGGACATAAATAAACTTTTTAAGTTTATCATGATAAACATTTTTCTAAATTAAAAAAGGATATATTTTTATAGTTATGAAATTATTTGAGGTTTTTAAGTTTAATTTCCTCCATGACCTTTTTTAGCTCTACACGCCAATGAAATTGATTTTCTTTCAATATCTTTGTTGACTCTTCACAATTTAAAAGTGAAAAATGCGGCCTTTTAGCAGGTGTTTTATATTCATCGGATTTAATTGGAATTACTTTTGCAGCTTCAGAAATTAGACCTTTTTCAACGCCAATTTCTCCAATTGCATAAGCAAAATCGAACCAACTTGCAACCCCGGCATCTGACCAGTGGAGCAAGGAGGGTATAATTTTCGACTTTGACAGAGAATCTATAATTTTCCAGCAAAATCTTGAAAGAGAATATGTACTAGTAGGTGCACCTATTTGGTCAGAAACCACTCTTAAAGGCTCTTTAGCGAGTGCTTTCTCTTTATGCAAACGTAACATAGTAAGGCAGAAGTTTTTGCCAAAATCTCCATAAAGCCAACTAGTTCGTACAACATAATTATTTTTCAATTTAAGTACATATTCTTCACCTTTGGCTTTTGATTTTCCGTATATGCCTAAAGGTTTTACATAATCTTTAGGGTTATATGGTATATTCTTCGTCCCATCAAAAACAAAGTCTGTACTAATATGAATTAAACTTCCTTTAATTTTTGAAACTGCATTCGCAATAGCATTTGGAGCTTCAGCATTTATTTGATAAGCCAGTTCAGTTTCTAATTCGGCTTGATCAACGGCTGTATAAGCGGCAGAATTAATTACAAAGTTTGCTCTCGAATTTAATATAAAATCATTTATTAATTTTAAGTTTGAAAGATCAATATTTGATCTGCAACATTCAATAATTTCTATATTTTGTGGTTTAGTTTTAATCAACGTTTGACCCAGTTGACCTGTAGCTCCTATTAGAAGAATTTTCATTAAAATAAGTCCTTTGAATTTACTTCAGATAGTAATGGCGCTTGAGAATCTTTTGGGCTGATTAAAATTTTATTATTTTTTAGAGTTATTTCTGGCCACTCAATATTTATTGATGGATCATCCCACTTTATGCTTCTTTCAGAATTTTTATCCCAAAAATTTGTAGTTTTATATACGACTTCAGCTTTCTCTGAGATAGTTAAGAATCCATGAGCAAATCCTTCTGGGATCCAAAGTTGAAGATAATTTTCAGAACTCAAGAATTCTCCTACATACTTTCCAAAAGTAGGAGAATTAATTCTTATGTCTACTGCTACATCAAAGATTTCTCCTGATATGCATCTTACAAGCTTTCCTTGAGCATATGGATTTAATTGATAATGTAATCCCCTCAATACTCCAATAGAGGATTGAGAGTGATTATCTTGTAAAAATAAATTAAATTCTTGTTTATTTTTTTCTATTATGCTTTTCCAATCATTGCTATTCCAACTTTCCATAAAAAAACCTCTTTCATCATTAAATACGTTAGGTTTAATTAATAAGGGACCCTCAATGATTTGGCCATTTGAATTGCTAATCTTTTGTGATGTTAATACCATAGATCTACTCTTCAAGTAAATTAATTAAATATTTTCCATACCCACTTTTTTTAAGTGATTGAGAAAGTGCTATTAACTGTTCATCGCTAATCCAACCATTTCTCCAAGCAATTTCTTCAGGACAACTTATTTTTAAACCTTGCCTAGTTTCAATTGTTTTAATAAAAGACGAGGCATCCAAAAGCGAATCTGTAGTTCCTGTATCTAACCATGCCATTCCTCGATTAAAAAGCTCAACATTAAGAGTTCCCTCTTCTAAATAGAATTTGTTAAGATCACTTATTTCTAGTTCTCCTCTATCTGAAGGAGTTACTAGTTTTGCTTTTTCAACTACTGATTCATCATAAAAATATAATCCTGTTATGGCATATTTGCTTTTTGGTTGAAGAGGTTTTTCTTCAATACTTTTTACTTTCCCATCCTTATCAAAGTCTACAATCCCATATCTCTCGGGATCACTAACTGGATAAGCAAATATGGTTGAATTATTTCTCAAAGAAGCCGTTTTTAATTGATTCACGAATCCTTTTCCATAAAATAGATTGTCTCCTAAAATCATTATTGAGGGAGATCCATCGAGAAAATTTTCTCCTATTAGGAAAGCTTGTGCCAATCCTTGAGGTTTATCTTGAATTTCATAATGTAAATTAACACCCAAACTATTACCGTCGCCAAGCAACTTTTTAAAGTTCTCCAAATCTTCTGGCGTTGTGATTATGAGAATATCCCTCACACCCGCCAACATCAAAGTAGAAAGAGGATAATAAATCATTGGTTTGTCATAAACTGGAAGCAGTTGTTTACAAACGGCATTTGTTATAGGAAATAATCTACTCCCTGTGCCTCCTGCAAGAATGATTCCTTTTCTTAAACTTGAATTATTCAAAATTTGAATTAAATTACTTTATCTTAGATAAGAGGTGACTTACGAAGGAAATTTATTGAACATAAATGTATAAATTTTTCATATTTTATTAAATACGATTCCAATAAAGAAAATTAAGTTTTCTAATGAAGATTGTCTAAAAACCCCAGATTTTTTGTAGAAAATAATCCTTTTAATTGGATTTTTTGAATTTCTACATTTTTTAAAATTTTCAAGAATCTTCAAATTCTTTGATGATATTAGACTTTTATTTTTTTCTATATTAGAGAGATTTATATCTACCCAATTTTTAAAACTACCTGAAAAGAAATTTTTTAATCTTCTAAATTTATCACCTTTTCTATCATTTCTTCCTATTAAATTCTTCCCATGCTGCCTATACTTTAATGTTTTTTCTAAACTAAAAATAACTTCACCACCCGCACCTGAAATTAATTGATAACAATACCAATCATGTACAGTATATTTATCAGAATTAAGAGATGATACGATTAGTTCTTGCGCTTTTTTGTTCATTAGTATAGTATTACCTCCCAAAAAATTTTGAATTAAAGAATTAGCAAATGTTGGCTTTTTTTTAAATACTTTTGATTCTCCAACTTTTTTCGTACAATCCTCATTAAAGTATTCAGTCCTAGATGAAAATACGATGGGTTTTTGATTTCCCTTTTTTTTTAAAGCATTTATTGAAATCTTAATTTTATCTTTTTCCCAAATATCATCTTGATCACTAAATCCATAATAATCGAAATCATCCTTGATTTCTTTGAGTGCAAATAGGAAGTTTTTAGCACTCCCAATATTTTTCTTTCTGCTAATAATAGATAACTTTTTATTATTTTCTGGGCTTAATTTTAAAAAAGATTTGGTTAGCTTAAAGGTTGAATTATCATCAAAGATAAATAATTTAATATTTTTATGCGTTTGTTCAAAGATACTTTTTACTTGTGCATTTATATATTTCTTATCATTATAAAAGCCTAATATTATTGCTACTGAATCTAATTTTTCTATTTGACTCATAGCAAATCTTAATTAATTATTTCATCTATATTAAATATATGATATTGAGTATTAACGTAAAAATGGTATATTTGTAACTAATTAATTTCTATTGTTTTTGCAGAATTTAAATCAACTAATTAAAAATTATTAATGTTGGTTTTTAGAAACATATCTTTTATTTTATCTCTATTGATAATAATACTTTCTAATTAATATAACTATTTAATTTTTTTTCAATAACAAGTCCTCTGTTTAAATTAAATTTTTGGTTTTGATCCTTTTGCATTGAGAACAAGTTTTATAGTTTTAAATAAGATAAATAAATCTAAAAGAATTGAAAAGTGGCTTATGTAATAGATATCAAAACTTAGTTTTTTTGTCGTATCAATTATGCTTGCCCCATATGGATAATTAACCTGCGCCCATCCACTTATACCTGGCCTAAGTATATATCTGTAATTATAGTATGGAATGTTTTTTAAGAATTGATTTTCTATCTCAGGTCTCTCAGGCCTTGGACCAATTAAGCTCATTGTTCCTCTTAAAACGCAGAAAAGTTGTGGTAATTCATCTATCCTAGTGGCCCTTATAATTCTTCCTATATGTGTAACCCTTGGATCAGTATGTTTTGACCATTGGACACCATTTTTTTCAGCATCAATTTTCATACTTCTGAATTTAATGATATTAAATTTCTCTCCATTTAGCCCGGTCCTTAGTTGTGAATAGAATAGTGGACCTCGATCTTCAATAAATATCAAAATGCTCACTATTATAAATAAGGGCGATGTTATTAATAATAAAAAAGAACTTACAAGTAAATCTCCTATTCTTTTAGTCCTTAATTGATAATTATCTTCAATTGCTTTTAATTTCTCAACTAGTTGGAATTTATTATCAATTATAAAAGTTGGGATTCTATGGAATTCTTTTTCAATCCAAGTTAATAAACTTTCAACCAAAATCCCTTTGAGTTTTAGTTTAAAAATTATATCTAAATTTTCTTTTTTTATATCATTAAAATCACCAATAACTATGCCTTTAACATGATCAAAATTTATGAGATCAAGATTTTTATAATTGGGAATATTTGTTAAAATAATATCATTTTTAATATTTGCTAGTTCTTCTGAAATCTTAATAAATTTAGATTCTGAACCATAGAAAATCCACTCTTTTTTTTTGTTATAAATATTGTATGTAATTATACTAAAAAAGTATTGAACAAAAAGACTCAAAAAAGAGATATACAATGATGCTCTAATGAATAAATTACTTAATTCTTTTGAAGGATAACTACTAAATTGAATCTTGTCCCAGTAAAACACCAAAGGAATTCCCCAATTAATTACCAGATAAATAAGATTACATAATGAATATAAAAAAATAATTTTTAAAAAAGCTTTTAAAAAGGAATTTATGGATATTTTTTCAGTCTTTATATATCTACCCGAAACATAACTTACTAAGATCCAAAAAATTGCTAAGCTTGTAGGAACTAATCTGTTTGGATATATCCCTAATTCTTTAAAGTAAATAAAGTTGAATAAAAAAATAGTTATTGAGCAATCAAGAGAACTTGCAATTAGTTTTCTTCTTCTACTAATTATCCAAGGCATCCTGTAGTTCATTATTTCCTTGATTTCTTTTATACTAACTTATGGTGCAAATCTAGAAAAAATTATTATTCCTAGCTAATTTACTTTTTCCTAATATATTTTTCTTCCTATATTTCTTGCCCCTGCAAGTAATATCCAAAAAACAATACTTATTCTTCCATCAAAATATTGAACATCCACCATCTGGGAAATTAATAATATAAATAAAGAAATAATCCATGCTTTTTCAAAAATCATATTTGAATTATTTTCGTTTTTTATTGAAAAAATTTTTAAAAATGCTACCAAAAATAATGTTGAAATTATTATTGTAATTAAAAAAGCTACTGGTAATCCGTAACTTATCATTAATTCTAAAATGAGATTGTGTGGATGCCCTTTATATAAACCAGTCTCATTAAAAAATATTTGAGGAAATGATCCAGATCCACTACCAAAAAAAGGGTTTTTAATTATATTTTGAAGAGCACTATACCAAATATCTAACCTCGTTACGTTATTTTGATCTATAGAAACCCAGTTTTGATTTGGAATGACAACCTCAAAAATTCTTTTATAATATTTTCCTAAATCAGGTAATAGAGAAGTTAAAAAAATAAAAACAGAGGTCAATGATAGATATGGGATAACTTTAATTATTTTCTTACCTGAGATTAATATCGTACCCAATACCAGTCCTATCCATGCTGATCTAGAATTCGTTAAAACTGTAGTAATGGCTATGCTAAGGGTGAATAAAAAGCCAGAAATAACATGAAAAATATTATTTCTGTTCCTTATTAAAAAAGCGAAACAAAATGGCCATACTATATTTAACCAAAGTCCTGCATAATTAGGATTATTAAACAATCCAGTAAGTTCCGTTATATTTTCTAATGGCCTTTGATACCAAATTATTAAACCACCCAAAGTTTCTAAGGGACCATACCAGTTAAAAAAAGACTGACCTAATCCTGAAAAAATAACTGGAAAGGTTCCTAAAATAATTACTAATCCAAAAATTTTTCTTTCATTAGGCGTTCTCAAATAAAATTGAAAACCATAAAAACAACAAAAAAGTGGAATCCAATTTGCTAAACCAATCCAAGATAAACTTGAATCCCAGTTATTAGCAATTATAAATTCATTTCTAAATGAATGCACCGTGGAACAAATTATTAACCATAAACTCCCTATTAATAAAAAAATATTATATTTATCACTTAAGATATTATTTTTATTTCTTGAAATACTTAATATTAAGGAGATTAATAAAAAAACTAGTGATATTGAAAATGCTGAAGGTAATAAGAATATACCTATTAAGAAAGTTAATTTACCAAAATTATTTTTAATATTATGTTTTTCTTGATCTGAAATATACAAAATTCTAATTTAATAAATTGAAAAAGACCATTAATTAAAAATAATCATTAGAAATTACCATAATTCAATCTGAAATTTTATGTTAACGCTTCCTGCAGGATTCGAACCTGCGGCCCACTGCTTAGAAGGCAGTTGCTCTATCCAGCTGAGCTAAGGAAGCAAAGATATTTTGAGAATTTACTACTAGAACTTTCGCAGAGAAGATATCACTACTTTTAAAGTCCTTGGGCAAATAAATCAATTCACTTATGTATTTTATATCAACCGCGTACCATCTAACTAGTAAATCTTAAAAAATAAATACTATAAATATTTAATAAAAATTCTTTTTATAAGATCTAAAAATAGCTTCTAATTTCGGAACTTTTATTATGATTTTAAAGATTCTTTTAAAATTAAATTATAATTAAAGTATTATGATTATTTAATTTGGCTAAGAGACTTACTGAAAAACAAATTGAAGAAATAATCAAATGTTTTGAAAATGGGACAAATATCTATCTTTTGTCTCAAAATTTTAATTGCACCAAATTGACAGTCATAAGAAATCTAAAGAAAAATCTTGGAGAATTAAGATATAATGATTTATTAAACAAAAATAAATCCTCATTAGGAAAATCTAAAAAAAATAAAATTCAAAGTATTGATTTATTAAAAACAAATATTGATAATGCAGATTTAATTAAAGATTCGAATGACCCTAAAGTTTTAAATGAAAATATAACTGCTTCAAATTTTGACCCATATGATTCTTTTTTAGAAATTGCTCCTTTAGATTATGAGATTGATAATTCATCTCGAAAAGAGGTAACTTCAGTTCCAATATCTGAGGTGGATTTCCCGAAAGTTGTTTATATGATAGTGGATAAAAAAATTGAATTAGAGATAAGATTATTAAAAGATTTTCCTAAATGGGATTTCTTGCCTAATAATGATTTGAAAAGAAAAACTATTGAAATATTTTTTGATCTAAATCTTGCTAAAAGATGCTGTAATAAAGAGCAAAAGGTACTTAAAGTGCCAAATACTGATGTATTTAGAATCGCAGCACCAATTCTTCTTGAGAAAGGAATTTCAAGAATTGTTTGTCCAGAGAGTTTAATAGCTCTTTGAGTAATTTTTTATTCATTATTCATGTCTAAAACTAGAAAGCTTCCTATAATTGAACCTACTATAAAGCTTGAACCTACAATAAAACTTATTGGTAGTTCTATCGTTTCTTCTATTAACAAGTCTACTTTGCTTTTGATTGAACTGTTTTGTATCCCAATAAATAAAAGGAAAAATAAACAAGAATTAAAAATTCCCGATAATAATAATTTTTTAATCATTAATCTCATATAAATTAATTCTTTAATAATAATTTTAAATCAAATTATAAATTTCGCTTTTTTTTATTCCATTTTTCTTTGCTAAGTATTTAGAAGCTGCTAATAAGCTTAATCCTGCATTTATTAATTCATTGAGATCTTTTTTTATAATTGATTTATCGAGGTTAAAATCTTTTTTTTTGTTAATACCTTTTATAACGATTGTTATTTCACCAATAACCTCTTTATCTTTGAATGATTCTGAGACTTCATGAATATTACTCCCTATATGTTCTTCAAATTTTTTTGTTAATTCTCTAGCCACCAAAATTTCTCTATCCCCTCCACAGAAGTCAAATAATTCATTTAGTAATTTCTTTAGCCTTTTTGGAGACTCATAAATTATGGTAGTTTTTGTATTTTTACTAATTTCTAAAAGAACTTTATCTCTTTCACTTTGCTTTCTGGGAAGGAAACCCTCAAAAACAAAACTAGAGGAAGGTAAACCACTTGAGACAAGCGCGGTTATGGCAGCACATGCACCTGGGATGCAAATTATATCAATCCCTTGAGATCTTACGCTTTTTGTTATATCTTCACCTGGATCGCAAATTCCTGGCATGCCAGCATCACTTACAATCGCTATTGATTTTCCTTCTTTAAGATCTTTTATTAAGTTTGGGATTTTAATTAAAGAATTATGTTTATTAAAACTTACAAGTTTATTTGAAATATTAAACTTGTTCATTAATTTTTTTGTTTGTCTTGTATCCTCACAAGCAACTAAGGAGACATTTTTAAGAATATTTAATGCTCTTTGGGATATATCATTTAAATTGCCAATTGGCGTGCCAACTAAATATAAAATACCGTTTTCTGGTTCTGCTTTTCTGTGCGATAATAAGGAATTATTTTTCATTTAATGATTAGATTACCTTTTGGTGTAGATATTAATAATCTTATCGATGATATAAGAATTTTCAGCTGGCAAGCAGCAGATATTTTGCTTTATTACTCAAATTTGATAGAAGATTCAGATGATAAAAAAAGCATAATCAAAAATAGTAACGAAGATGACCCTGTAACCTTGGCTGATCTAAAAGTTAATGAATTAATTATTAAAGGAATTAATGAAAAATATAAAAATGTTAACTGGGATATTTTGAGTGAGGAAAATGTAAAAAATTCTTTAGAAAATTTTGATAGTAAGAATGATTGGATTTGGGTTCTTGATCCACTTGATGGAACGAAGGACTTTATTCAAGGAACAGGTAATTATGCAATGCATTTGGCATTGAACTTTAAAGATAAACCTTATATTGGTTTTGTCTTGTTACCAGATAAGAATCAATTGTGGATTGCAGATGGAGAAAAAACATGGTGTGAAAACAGAGATGGATCAAAACAAGAACCAATTCTTTTACATAAGAAGAAACTTCAAGAAATGACTTTAGTTACAAGTAAAAATCATGGAAATGATGTTTTGAGGAATTTAATTCAGGAAATTAATTTTTGCAAAGTCGAAATCATGGGAAGCATTGGATGCAAAATAGCATCCATAGTTAGAGGGGAGAGTGATATTTATATTTGTCTAAGTTTACCTGGGAAAAGCTCACCAAAGGATTGGGATTTTGCTGCTCCAGAGTCTATTCTGAAAGCGGCTGGGGGAGAAATAACAAATTTAGATAATCAAGAATTATCTTATGGGAAAAATAATTTTAATCAAGCAGGCATAATAGTTGCTACAAATAATGCAAAAAATCACGGTAATATTTGTTGCGAAATTAAGAAAATTATTGAGGAAAATGAAATTTATCCCCTTTAGATCTTAATTAAGCGGAGCAACTGGAGTTGGGGTTGGTTGGGGATAAGACATCCCATTATTTTGTCCTACACCTCTTAAAGTAAGATTTATTCTTCCTCTGCTATCAATCTCTCTCACTCTCACAGTTACTTCATCTCCTTGTCTAACTACATCTTCTACTCTCTCAACTCTTGCTTCAGATAATTGAGAAATATGCACCATTCCTTCTTTCCCAGGCAGTATTTCTACAAAAGCTCCAATAGGAATTATTCTAGTTACGACACCAGAGAAGATCTCACCCTCATGAACCTTGCGTGTTAAACCTTCTATAATCTTTTGAGCTTCTTCTGCAGCAGCTCCGTCGTGAGAAGCGATAGTTACAATTCCTCCATCTTCTATATCTATTTTTGTGTTGGTTCTTTCAGTAATTCCTTTTATAGTTCTACCTCCAGGCCCAATAACAGTTCCTATAAGTTCAGGATCAATCCTAAAACTTAAGAGTCTTGGAGCGTGAGGAGATAAGGTTTCTTGAGGTTTGTCTATCGCCTCTTGCATCTTTTCTAAGATGTGTATTCTTGCAGGTCGAGCTTTTTTAATTGCATCGGAAATAATAGAGACTGGTAAACCAGTAATTTTCATATCCATTTGCAAGGCTGTTATTCCTTTATCAGTTCCAGCAACTTTGAAGTCCATGTCCCCAAGAAAGTCTTCAATTCCTTGAATATCTGTAAGAATACGGACTTCTTTCCCCTCTTTAATTAAGCCCATCGCAGTTCCACTTACAGGACTTTTTAAAGGGACTCCCGCATCTAATAGTGAAAGAGTGCTCCCACATACAGATCCCATTGAAGTTGATCCGTTCGAGCTTAAAACTTCGCTAACTACCCTTAGAACATAAGGGAAAGTTTCTTTCCCAGGTAATACAGGAATTATTGCTCTTTCAGCTAATGCTCCATGGCCAATTTCTCTTCTGCCAGGAGTTCTCATTGGTCTTGTTTCTCCCACTGAAAAAGGAGGAAAATTGTAGTGATGTAGATAAGTTTTTTCGGTACTTGGGTTGAGGTCATCCATTTCTTGAGCATCACTTGGCGTGCCCAATGTGGTTGTAGATAAAACTTGGGTTAACCCTCTTTGGAATAATGCTGAGCCATGCACCCTTTTTGGAAGGATTCCAGCAGATGCTGAAATTTTTCTAACTTCATCTAAATCGCGGCCATCAACTCTTTTACCCTCATTAATGATTTGGGATCGCATTAATTTTTTTGTTAGTTTTTTAAAGTCAGAGCTCAATAACTTATCATTTTCTGACAATAAAACCTTTAATTGGTTTTCGTCTTTCAAAGATTCAATTTTGCCTTGAGTCTCAACTTTTATTTTTTCTAGTTCAAGGTCTCTCTCCTCTTTTGATAGATCAAATTTCTTTAAAATTAACTCGATTGATTTTGTACAATTTTTCTCTAAATAAGAGGGCAATGTTTTGTCTTCTTCAGGATCAGATGGCTTAATCTGTTTTATTCCTAAATCTTTTAGTAAATCTTCTTGAGATTTAATGAGTTCAGTAACTGCCTCACAGCCAAAATCTATAGCTTCTACAGTATCTTGTTCAGATAATTGGTTCGCACCTGCCTCAATCATGACAATGCCGTCAGGTGAACCTGCAATAACAATGTCTAGATCTCCTTTCTCTATCTCTCTATAGCTTGGATTTAAGATGAAATCATCCCCAATGAGACCAACTCTAACTGCAGCCATCGGCCCATAAAACGGTATCTCTCCAAGTAAAGTTGCTATTGAAGCTCCAGTAACAGCTAAAACATCTGATGGAACCCTTTCATCTAAAGAAAGGCAAGATGCAACTATTTGTATCTCGTCTCTCATCCATGATGGGAAAAGTGGCCTCATTGGTCTGTCAATTAATCTCGCAATTAATGTTGCTCTTTCTGGAGGGCGCCCTTCTCTTCTCATGAAACCACCAGGAATCCTTCCAGCAGCATATAGTTTCTCCTCATAGTCACATATTAGAGGTAGAAAATCTGAAGCATCTTTTTTTGTAGTTTTTGTCGCTGTAACTAATAGAGAAGTGTCACCACACTCAATCATTACTGATCCATTTGCTTGAGGAGCATATAGTCCTGTAGTTAGTCGTATCTCTCGTCCGTCAAACGTGATCGACTTATTTTGTCCTTCCACTTTTTAAATTATAAATCTATACATAATTTATTCTTACATTTTATAGGGACATATTGAGTAAATATTTTTAAATACGCTATAAAATTTTTAAAATTGTCCAAAAAATAATGAATATTAATTTATTTTATTTTTTTCTGTATTAAATAGATATTAAATAAAGAACTTATATTAAATCACCAACTTGATTTAACTACCCCAGGAAGCTCACCATTATGAGCTCTTTGCCTCAACTGATTCCTGCAAAGACCAAAGTCTCTGTAAACTCCTCTAGGTTTACCTGTTGCCCAACAACGATTTCTTACTCGATTTGGAGCAGAATTTCTAGGCAAACCCTGAATCTTTCTATGTATTTCTAGCCTTTGCATTGGATCCTTTGCGGCATTGAATTCATCTAATAATGATTTTCTTTTTGCGGCATATTTATTTACAAGCTTTTTGCGTTTGACCTCTCTCGCAATCATGGACTTTTTAGCCATTTAGTAGAATTTTTAAAACTAAGTTATATACTAACAGCTTGGCTAACATTTTTTAAAATTTATTTATTGGTTTAATAATTTTTGTACTATTAAAAGCTGACTGGTATCTCTTATAATAAGAAGGATACTAAGTCCAACTAAAAGAAAAAAACTGGATTGAGTAACAACCATTTGTACTTTAACTGGTACAGGTTTTCCCCGAAACCCTTCAATCAAAGTGAAAACAAGCTGTCCTCCATCTAGTAGCGGTAAAGGTAAAGAATTGAGAACTGCCAAATTTATAGAAATTAATGCTGCAAATAACAATATTCCTGTACCGCCTTGTTGTGATAGTTGAGCACCAATTTCAACGATTTTCACAGGTCCACTTAATTGTTGGGCTGTTGAGGAGAAGTTTGTAATTAATCCTTTATAACCTTGAATTGTTTTTACCAAAAGTGTTGAAAATTCATTATTGGAGTATTCAAAAAGTTCGACTATATTTGTTGTTTTTTTAGTCTCTTTTTTTATATTAGGTTGTAATTGAGCTCCTATCGTTCCTTTCCCATCTATATTTTTTGGTACTAAAGTTAAATCTTTAAGGAATCCATCTCTTTCAATTTTTATTGAAATTGGTTTCTCTGATGAATTTTGAATCTCTTTAACTAAAGCAGAAACAGCTTGATCACCTACTCCTAAAGTACTGCTTTCAATTTTTAAGATTTTGTCTCCTGCTTCTAATCCAGCATTAGCAGCAGCCTTATCAGGTTGAGTAGCTAAAACTAGGATCCCAGGTTCGGGATCAAATGGGATTCCTACAGTAGCTACGTTTATAATTAAAATAGTGTATGCAAGAATTAAGTTAGCGAATACTCCAGCGGATATAACAATTACTCTTTGAAAAACTGGTCTATTTTTCAAAAGGTTTGGATCTTTGGGGTCAATGTTATTTATTTCTTCATCAGGAAAGGAAACGAAGCCCCCTAATGGAAAGGCTCTAAGAGAATAGGTTATATCTTTATATCTTTTCTGAATAATTGATGGTCCAAAACCAATTGAGAATCCATCAACATAGATACCTTGTAAAATTGCTGCAAGAAAATGCCCCATCTCATGAAAAAAAATGAGAAATCCCAGAACTGTTATTGAGGTTAGAACATTCATTTACTTATCTTAAGAAGTTTTTAAAAAATTTGATCCAAAATATGGAACTAGAGCATCTGGAATTTTTACACTCCCATTAGTTTGTTGGCCATTCTCAAGAATAGCAGCCATTGTTCTTCCTACTGCAAGACCACTACCATTTAAGGTATGCAGATATGTATTCTTTTTGTCAATTTTTGCTCTTATTGAGGATCTGCGAGCTTGAAAGTCTAAACAATTGCTGCAACTTGAAATTTCCCTATAACATTTACTACTTGGTAGCCAGACCTCAAGATCAAAAGTTCTGCTAGAAGAAAACCCCAAATCTCCAGTACAAATATCAACTAGTCTGTAAGGTAGATTGAGCTTTTTTAAAATACTTTCTGCATCTGAAGTGATCTTTTTATGAGCTTCTATAGATTTACTTGGATCACAAAACCAATATAGTTCTACTTTATTAAATTGATGAAGTCTTATCAAACCTTTAGTGTCCCTTCCATAACTTCCAGCTTCTCTCCTAAAACATGGGCTATATGCAACATACTTGAGGGGTAATCGCTTTGGATCAATAATCTCATTTCTATGAAAAGCAGTTAGTGGAACTTCAGCTGTGGGAGAAAGCCATAGGTCGTCATTAGAACATTTAAAACTTTCATTTGAAAATTTAGGTAATTGACCAGATCCTGTAAGACTTTCTGAATTAACCAATGCTGGAGGCATTAACTCTAAATATCCATTTTTAGTATGCATGTCGAGCATGAAATTTATTAATGCCCTCTCTAATCTTGCCCCATTACCAATAAGTGTAATAAAACGACTTTTAGATATTTTAGTTGAT
>CACGGL010000013.1:0-31057 GCA_902572595.1 uncultured Prochlorococcus sp. | reverse complement strand
CACCTGATAAAACAACGTTAATTGAAGCAACTAGTGGGAATACTGGCATCGCATTAGCAATGGTTGCTGCAGCAAAAGGCTATAAATTGATATTAACTATGCCGGATACGATGAGTATTGAGAGAAGGGCAATGTTGAGAGCATATGGAGCTGAATTACAGCTAACACCGGGGAAAGACGGAATGAAAGGAGCTTTAGATTTAGCTAATGAGTTGTCTTCAACCATTGCAAATAGCTATCAATTTAATCAGTTTGAAAACTTTGCTAATCCAGATATTCATGAAAGAACAACGGCCAAAGAAATATGGTCCCAATCCAATAACAATTTAGATGGACTAGTTACAGGAGTAGGCACAGGAGGAACAATAACTGGTTGTGCACGTTTTTTGAAAAAAGTTAATCCAAATTGCAAAATTTATGCCGTAGAGCCCAAAAAAAGTGCTGTTATTTCCGGAGAAAAAGCAGGATCTCATTCGATTCAAGGAATTGGCCCGGGTTTCATACCGAAAGTACTCAATACTAAATTAATTGATGAAATTATAAAAATAGATGACGATGAAGCATTTTATTATGGGCGGTTATTAGCTCGATTGGAAGGTCTTTTATCTGGCATCAGCAGCGGTGCAGCCTTAGCAGCAACAATAAAAATCGGCAAAAGAAAAGAACTAATGAATAAAAGATTAATCGTTATTCTTCCAAGTTTTGGTGAAAGATATCTGTCCACAGCAATGTTTGAATCTAATACCTCAGTTCAAGCCAGAAAAGATGGTTATCTTTAATGGATAATTTATAAAAATGGAAAAAAATTTATACCAAGAATTAGGTCTCAAAAAAAATGCAACCAGAAGTGAAATTAAATCTTCATATCGCTCTTTAGTTAAGCAACATCATCCTGATGCTGGCGGCAATAAAGAACGATTTCTTGCAATACAAAATGCCTGGGAAACTCTAAATGACCCTATCAAAAAGAAACAATACGATAGCAGTTTTTTTCCTTCCAGTTCATCATTTGATTTATTAAATGAAAATTGGGAAGAGAAATTTAATTCAAAAAAATATAATTCTTCAATCAAGGACAAAGAAGTTGAAACATGGATAAAAGAAATTTATAGTCCGATAAATAGATTAATTAGTCAAATAATTAAACCTCTGAATAACGAAATAAAAGAACTATCAGCGGATCCATATGATGACCTACTAATGGAAAATTTTTGCAGTTACATAATTCTCTCACAAAAGAAAATAGAAAAAGTTGAAAAAATTTATAACAAAAAAATAGTTCCAAAGTCTATTTCAGCTTTAGGCCTAGATCTTTATCATTGTTTTTCACAAGTTAAAGATGCGCTAATAGAATTTGATAGATATACACAAGGATACGTAGATAATTACTTATTTGATGGCAAAGAAATGATCAAAGAGGCAAAAAGAATCCAATCAAAGATGTCTAGAGAGAAAAAAAATAAAAACTTTTAGATATAAAAATTTTATTGATTATATTCTTTAAGTTGATCTAATTTAAACCAAACATCTGGAACAGGTCTGCGCCATCGAACCTGAGCATATTCGTCTTTGAGTGAAAGAATCTCTCCAGGACCTTCAAAGACATAATTAGGTAGATCATTATCACTAGCTAGCGCTTCGATACTTTTTATATAATTTTCTCTATCGACAAAAACTAAGCTTCCTTTCTTGAGAGGTTTCTTTGGAATAGAATCTGTCATAATAAATTCAAGAAAGATAATTGAAATCTATTATACAAAAAACTTGTTTGAAAAATATTGAAAAAAATTTATACCGGAATAATAATTACAAACGTCGAAAAAATTTAATAGCCTTAAATGATAAACAATTATAATGAAATGCGTCTCTTACTACTTGGCTGTACTGGATTTGTTGGAAAAGAATTAGTACCAACACTACTCAATGAAAATCACGAAATATATATTGTAAGTAGAAAACCAACTAGTAGATTAAAGATTGATTTAGATTTCAATAAGATTAAATTTTTTCAAATAGATTTATCAAAAGAAAAAAATTGGAATAACGAAAATCTTCTAAATATTTTAAAAGAGACAGATGGAATTATTAACTTGATGGGAGAACCCATAGCAGAAAAAAAATGGACTTCTAAACAAAAACAGGAGATTGAAAATAGTCGTATTAATACCACAAAATTTATGATGAAGACCCTTAAAAATTTAAAAATAAACCCAAAAGTCATTATAAATGGATCAGCAATAGGTTATTACGGTACAAGTTTGTCTGGTGAATTCACTGAAAATAGTATTGGAGGAAAAGACTTTTTAGCTAATCTTTGTAAAAAATGGGAAGCGGTCGCTGCTGAAAAACCATTTTTCTCAAGGTTAATTATTTTTAGAATTGGAATTGTTCTAGAGGCAGATGGAGGTGCATTAGGAAAAATGCTCCCTATATTTAAAGTTGGATTGGGTGGACCAATTGGAGATGGTAAGCAATGGATGAGTTGGATTCATAGAACTGATTTATGTGCATTAATTACTCAAGCATTAGTTGATAAAAAGTATTCAGGAGTATTTAATGCTGTCGCACCAAATCCAGTATTAATGAGAGACTTTTCTCAGACTTTGGGCAAATGTCTGAATAGGCCTAATTTACTTCCAGTGCCTGGAGCGGTTTTAAAAATTTTGTTAGGAGATGGAGCAAAAGTAGTATTAGAAGGACAAAAAGTAATTAGCAGTAAACTCAAAAATTATACTTTTAAATATCCTCTTCTTGAGAAAGCAATTTACGCCTCCACCAAGAATTAATACCATTTACTAAAGCACTAATGATAAGAATTGTTATCAATGGAACTACAAGAGGATTCCAAACTATCCGAATAAAATTAATAAAAATAAATATGCCATTTAACTGCATAATGATTGCAAAAATAAAAAATATTGCAAAAAAAATAACTGTAAATAAATTTATTAATAACAAATTATCAATAATTTGTTTTAACTTATTTTGATTATTCTCCTGAGTCATTTTTTATAACAATTTTCATATCATTAACCATTTTAAGACAAGCTTTGTTTTCACCCAGTCTTTTTTTGGCATTTTCATTACATGAGATCATAAAGTTCTTATTTAGCTGTATAAGATATATGATTTTTATGATCAATTTTATTGTCTGATTAATTTGATCATTCTTATCTACATAATTACTGGCACAAAAAACATATTTTCCAAGCAAACGTCTTTGCGCTTCTGCAAATGTTTTTGTAAATTGCGGACCTTTACCCTCAATCTGAATAACCGGTTTTCCTAATCCAATCGCTTGCTCTGCTGCTGTTCCTGCCATGCTGATACAGCAACTACTTTTCAATAATATTTTGTCAAAATTATTCCAATATATATTCACTTCTAAAAATTTAAATTGGAATTTCAAGAAATTATTATTTTTTATGTTTTCTAGTTTTAACCAACCTCTTTTTTGAAATATCTCCTTTATTTTTAGTGAAGATAGAGAATTAACTATTGCAAAATTAAACTTAATTTTTTGAAAATATCTTAAATCTGACAATGCCTCTAATACCTCTAAAATCAAAACAAAATTATCTAAAGTCTCAGGGAATCTACTTCCAGGAAATAATCCAATACTAAATTCAGCTTTCTTTAATTCTTTGTTTCTAGGAAAAAACTTATCCATAAATGGGTTGCCTAAAAAAGACACTTTCTTTTTTAATTGAAAAGTTAAATCATTAGCTGTAAGGGAATCTCTCGCATATATTTTTTTTGCTTTTTGTGAGAGCAAGAAGAATTTAGAAGGCCATGGTAATTTTAACTTCCCTTCATAATGACTAGAATAAGCAACTAGATATGTAAAAAAATCTTTATTACAAACCCATGCAAAAAAAACTGGCACAAGATCTCCAACTACAAAAAAATAATCATATTTATTTCTTATTTTAAAAGTTAAATATAATCTTTTTAGAAGATAAAATATTTCTCCTCCTAATACCTCAGTGAGTCTTCCCTTAAAAGAATTATAGCCAATTCCTCCAGTACTAAATTCTTTAGTTTTACCAAGAATCTTAATTTTTTCTTTTTTGTAATGGTTTCCTATACCAACAATTGGCAAAGCATGAACAGAATAACCACTTTTTACGAATTGCTTAGCTATGAGACTGCCAGATAGGTCTTCTCCGTGCCCATTACTTAATATTAAAATTTTAAACAATTTAAAATTCCAACCATTTTTTTACTTTGGTTAACTCAGGCCAATCTGGATATCTACTGAATCCGTCTTCAACAGATTCTTTCAACTCACTTTTCACATCTGGCATCATCATAGACATTTTTTTTATTAACTCAATTTGATCCCTAACACCTTTATTATTAGTAGCCAAAAGAGCTAAAGACAAATTCATTCTTGCTTGTGGATCTTGCTGATTTAATCGAACAGCTTGTCTGGCAGCTGACAAAGCTTCTTCATTATTTTTCAAAAGTAATTGAAGCCATGATAAACAAGTCCAGGCAGCAAAATGATTTGGAATTTGCTGTATAATTTTTTGAAAATCTTGAACGATTGACATTAAATCTTGCCCTGCTTTATATCTTGAAAGAGCTAAATTAAAATCCTCTTCGATGGGATTAAATTCGTTATTCATTATTTTTATTAAACTGCAAAGGAGCTTCCACAACCGCAAGTTTGAGAAGCATTAGGATTTACAAAATTAAAGCCACCTCCAATTAATTCCTTACTAAAATCTAATTGCATTCCGTAAATATATAAGAGACTTTTAGGATCACAAACTACTTGAAAGCTTTGATCAGCTTTTAATGAATAATCATAAACTTTATCATCAGGATTTATTTCATTAGTTCCTACAAAATCCATCGTATAACTCATCCCACTACAACCCCCTGATCTTACTCCTACTCTCAGTGCTTTTTTATCACTTTGGCCCTTCAATAAATTTGAAATTTGTTCTATAGCATCATTAGTAATTAAGATACCTTTGCCATCATCAGAATTTTTAATTTCCTGTTTAACTTCTAGATTTTCCATAAACAAAGGATTTCTACTGTTTATAATATAAAAACTTAATCGATAGGATGCATAGAACAAACATTATCCAAACTTGATTTGTTATAATTTAAAGAAAAAAGTGAAAATTGCAATAGTTGGTTCTGGATTAGCTGGTCTTACAGCAGCAGTCAATTTAGTTGATGAAGGACACGAAGTAGAGATTTACGAGAGCAGGTCATTTTGGGGAGGTAAAGTGGGAAGTTGGGAAGATAAGGATGGCAACCACATAGAAATGGGTTTACATGTATTTTTTTACAATTATGCAAATCTTTTCAAATTAATGAAAAAAGTTGGAGCTCTAGACAATTTGCTCCCTAAAGACCATACTCATCTATTTATCAATAATGGTGGTAATTTAAAATCTTTAGACTTCAGATTCCCCTTAGGTGCTCCATTTAATGGACTAAAAGCTTTTTTTACCACCGAACAACTTACTTGGGTAGATAAGTTCAGAAATGCCTTAGCTTTAGGGACAAGTCCAATTGTTAGAGGATTGATAGACTATGAAGGTGCAATGAAAATAATTAGAGATCTAGATAAAATTAGTTTTAAAGAATGGTTTTTAAACCATGGTGGAAGTGAAAAAAGCTTAGAAAGAATGTGGGATCCTATCGCATATGCTTTAGGTTTCATTAATTGCAAAGATATTTCAGCAAGATGCATGCTAACTATCTTCATGATGTTTGCTTCAAAAACAGAAGCCTCAAAACTGAATCTTTTAAAAGGTTCTCCACATAAGTGGTTAACTCAACCTATTGTCGACTACATCACAAACAAGGGAGCAAAAATACATCTCAACCATAAGGTAGAAGAAATCATTTATGAAAAGGAATCTTCCTCTTATTCAGTCAACCAATTAAAAATATCTTCTCCTGAAGGAATTAAGGCAGTATTTGCAGATAAATTTCTAGCTGCCTGTGATGTTCCTGGAATAAAAAAAATAATTCCAAAAGAATGGTACCAATTTAAAGAGTTTGAAGGTTTAAAAAAACTTAGAGCTGTTGCTGTTGCCACAATCCAATTAAGATATGACGGTTGGGTTACTGAATTACAAAAAGATAATAAAGGAAAAGAACCAATTGGATTAGATAACCTTCTTTATTCTGCTGATGCCTCTTTCAGTTGTTTTGCTGATTTAGCACTAGCAAGTCCAGCAGACTATAGAAAAAAAGATATGGGATCGCTTCTCCAATGTGTTTTAACTCCTGGCGATAGATGGATGGGAAGATCCACAGAAAGAATTACAAAAGAAATTGATAAAGAGGTTCGCCGTCTATTCCCATCCTCGAAAAACCTTAAATTGCTTTGGAGCAACGTGGTACAAATTCCACAATCACTCTATAGAGAAGCTCCCGGTATGGAACCTTTCAGACCCAATCAAAAAACATCTATATCTAATTTCTTCATGGCTGGTAGTTATACAAAACAAGATTATATAGATTCTATGGAGGGAGCTACAATGAGTGGGCATTTAGCTGCCGCCGCAATTTTAGAGAAGAAAGTCGAATTAGCAAAAAATCTTGCAGTCAGTTAATAATGGGTACTTGGCTAAAACATGACGTAATAACAGTTGTTAATGCGCCTCTTGAAAATGTATGGGACACATGGAGTGATTTAGACTCAATGTCACTTTGGATGAGCTGGATTGAATCTGTAAAAACAGTTGACGAAGAAACTAATACCTTACCAGATTTAACAGAATGGACTTTAGCTGCAAATGGCTTTAGGTTTAAATGGAAAGCTCAAATTACAGAAAGGGTTGAAAAAAGCAAACTTAAATGGAAATCAATAGGAGGTTTACCAACTGAGGGATCAGTAGTTTTCGAAAGTAAAACTGATCAAATCACAACGGTAAATTTAGCAATAACTTATGAACTACCAAAAATGATTGCTCGTTTTATGGAAGAAAATATTTTAGGCAAAATGGTTACAAAAGAATTACAGGCCAATATTGATAGGTTCAAAGATTTAGTTGAAAAGAACCATACAAAAAATTTTTCTAATTAAAAATATTAATTGCTACATCTAGTAGTCCTTCAAAAGTATATTTTTGTGCCTGACAATCAACTCTTCCAAAAATCTTGTTACATATTTTTGTTGTCTGAGGTCCAATAGTTAATAACTTAATTTGATCAAAATATTCTAACCATTGTTTACCAAGTTTTTTTTCTAGTAAAAAAGCAGCATTTACTACGGTTTTACCACTTGAGAAAATAATTGCATCGACTTTTCGATTAGAAATAATATTAATTGTTTCTTCCGGAATTGATTCAGGACATCTAGTTTCATATGCAGCAACCTCAAATACACGAGAACCAGCCTTTCTAAATTGATCTGCAATAAAATCCCTACCACCTGTTTGAACTCTTGGTACAAAAACTCGCAGTCCATAACCAGATACTGGGAAATTATCAATTAAACTTTCAGCAACAAATTCTGGAGGTATGAAATCAGCCTTAATCCCAAAATCATCAAGAGTTTTTGAGGTTTTTTCTCCGACTACGGCGATTTTTGTTTTTTTAGAAGATTCTTTTAATGAACTATTAAAGAATCTAAGTCTTTTATCCACAAATTTGATCCCATTACTACTTGAAAAAATAATCCAATGAAAATCATTTATTTGATTTAATGCTTCATCAAGAGGATTCAAATCATCAGGATCAGCAATACTTATTGCAGGTAAATCAAACACATTAGCGCCCTTGCTTATGAATATCTTTTTTATATCCAATATACCTTCTTTTGATCGAGTAATAATTATATTTCTTTGATCAAGGGGTAGATCAACTTTTGGCATCCTTGTCCTCAACATTATGATTTTGATTTTTATTTTTTAATTCATCGAGAAGTTTCAAGACTGATAATCCTTTATCAAGAACAATATCGTCTTTAAAAATTATCTCTGGAACTCTTCTCATCTCAATTCTTTTTCCTAAACTATGCCTTATAGAGCTTTTAGCAGTATTCAAGTTTGATACAATTTCTTTCCTCACTTTCTCTTGAGCAGTTGAAGTTATATAAATTTTACAGTGTTGCAAATCACCTGATAAATCAATCTTAGAAATATTGACGAAATGATCTCTAATAAGATCATTTTTTAAATCATTCTGCAAAATAAGGGTTATTTCTTTCTTCAAAAGAGAAGAAACTTTTGCAAGACGGTAATTATTTGGCATTATGGTTGTAAATTTATTGGGTTTGTCATCGCTTGCAAGACAAAATAAACAGTTATGAAAGCACTTAAGACAGAAGATATCAAACCTACTATTGTGAGTGGATTTGATCTATTCTTGAAAAAAGGTTCAAGCAAAGCAACAAGTCCCCCAACAATTATAGATATCAAATACTTTGGATATCTCGCAACATTAGAGAAAAATTCGCCCATCAGCTCCACAAATAGATTACTTTTTTAGCTAAGTTTTAACAAACATTAAACAGCATGATTACATTATATCAATTTAGGCATAGTGCTTTTTGTTTAAAAACAAGAATGGCTCTTCATGCAAAAAAACTACAATATCGAGTTGAAGAAGTAACACCTGGAATAGGCCAATTTGAAATATTTAAATTATCAGGTCAAAAACAAGTACCTGTAATAGTCGATAGTAATGATCAAGTTATTAATGACTCTTCAACTATTTGCGAATATATAGATAAAAAAAATGAAAACAATCCACTTTTTCCTGAGGATCCAATATTATTTGCACAATGCAAACTAATTGAAGACTGGGCAGATACTACAATGGCTACAACTTGTAGAAAAGCTTTAATTAAATCTGCAATAGAAAATCCACAGCTAAGAACTGCATTACTTCCAGATGAAATACCTTCTTCAGTTAAAAGTATTGTTGATAAATTACCTTTTGAAAATCTTAGTAAAATTTCTAATGTAGTTTTGTCTTCTAAAGATAATTTAGAACTCCAAAAATTACTTGAAGCTTTATCAAAATCCTTGATCAACAAGAAATATTTAGTTGGAGATAGTTTATCAATTGCAGATATTTCAATTGCTGCTCAATTATCCCTTATTAAATTCCCAAAGTCTGCAGGGCCAATTCTTTCAGGAGAGGGGAGCCAAGAATATATAAACAACCCTTATTTAGAAAATCTTTTCATTTGGAGGAACAACTTAGAAGAATATCTTTTTAGTGCTAACTCTCAATAAATTCAAACTTCAATTTATATTTATTTGTTTTGATAGCATGAATAGAAGGATCACCAACTTTTGAACCATAAGAAGCAACATATTGCACTCCACAAATTGATGGTTTGATTGAATTATAAACTTCCAATATTTCTTCGGAACATTTTTGAAATTTACTAATGGTCTCTACCTGATTAATCCTTGAAGCACCTGGCTTATGTGCTGTTTGTATAACTAGCTCATCTGCGAAAAAAATATCATTATCTTGGATCTGATTTCTCCCTGTAATTCTTGAATCAATATAAAAGTCATCTTTTAAATAAGTAATTTGATTATTAATAGATTGAGGATCATTTACAACCTTGATTAAGGTTTCACCAAATATTGCTTTTCCAATAGATTCAGAATTTTTTGCACGATTACCAACAATTAAATCTGAATCATTCTTAAAGAAATTTACTTTATAAATAACTGGCTCTTCTGAATCATTTCCTATATCTTGAGAAGTAACAAGCCAATTCCCCTCGAACCATTTAGGATAAGTTAAATCCTTAGAAGTATCCGATAATTTAAAATTTGGCAAATATAATTCTGGCCATTGATTTACACGATTTTCCAAAAACTCTCGTACGTTAGAATTTACTAGAGCAAAAGAACTTTCTAAAAAAATTCCTTGAAAAATCAAGCAAAGAATTAATCCAAGAAGAATTTTCATTATGTCAAATCCACTAATAAGAGCATCAGATCATTATGTATTATTAGAGCCAGATTCGAAGGAAAAAATCGTATCAAAGCAAGAAGCAATTTTATGGTTGAAGAATTGGCTTAGTAAGACAGAAACACAAACAATATATCAAAATATACAAGATTCTGATCAGGAATTTTTTGAAGAATTATTGGAAAGCACTTATGAATTAGAAATAAAATTAGGATACGTTATCAAATGGTTTGCAGTAAGAATTGAACCAGATTAACTGATTATTTCTTTATGAATTGCATTAATTATTTTCATAGCAACTTCTTCAATATTTTCTTTTTTTACTTGAATTCTTAAATCTGCTTGAGAATACAAATTTTCTCTAGATTGAAAAATGCTCATATATAGATCATTTAGATTCTTTCCTTGAAGAAGTGGCCTATTTTCAATTTCATTTTTCAATCTTGCAATTGCTAAATCTTTGTCGAGATCTATCCAAGCAATTATTCCCTGTCTTAAGATTCCCCAGTTTTCCGATTTGGTAACTATTCCTCCCCCAGTTGAGATTACTAATGAAGGAATTTTGATAGTTTCTTTAAGGCAGTTTGCTTCTAATTCGCGGAAATTATCTTCTCCTTCATCCTTAAAAATTTGATTGATAGATTTTTTTGCCAACTTCTCTATTAATGAATCTAAATCAATGTATTTATACTTCAATAATTCAGCCAACTTCAAACCAGTTTGTGACTTACCAGAACCCATCATTCCTATTAAAAATATGCTTCTGCCCTTAATAGCATGAACTGTTTTTTCGATAATGGATTGTTCCATAAAGACAAAAGCGTATTTAAAACCTTAAGATAGTATTATCGCAGACAGGTATGACTTCTACACAATCCAAACCATCGCATGGAAAAGGACGTGAATGCGTCATAACTCGACGTGCCTGCTTTAGTTCTAGTCACCGTTATTGGCTTCCTGAAAAAAGCCCAGAAGAAAATTTATCTCTTTTTGGAAAGTGCAGTATTGCACCAGGTCATGGTCATAATTATGAACTTATTGTTTCAATGGGTGGAGAACTAGACTCTGATGGAATGGTACTTAATCTCTCTGATGTAAAACACTCCATTAAAGATAAGGTTACTGGACAATTAGATTTTCGTTTTTTAAATGATGTCTGGCCTGAATTTAATGTTAATAATCAAGAAGGCATACTTCCCACAACTGAAGCATTAGTAAAGGTCATTTGGAGTCGTCTGAAGGATGATTTACCTCTTACAAGTCTAAGACTTTATGAAAACCCAAATTTATGGGCAGATTATTTTGGAAAAAACATGGAAGCATTTTTAACAGTACAAACTCATTTTGCAGCCGCTCATAGACTTGCAAAAGAAGAGATATCCTTTGATGAAAATAAAAAAATCTACGGGAAATGTGCCAGAGTTAATGGACATGGTCATAACTATCTCGTGGATATAACTGTAAAAGGAGACATTGATAAAAGGACAGGAATGGTTTGCGACTTATCTGCCCTCCAAGAGATAATTAACGATTTAGTTGTTGAACAACTAGATCATACTTTTCTTAATAAAGACATCGAATTTTTCCATAATTGTGTTCCAACTGCTGAAAATATAGCCTTATATATTTCTGATATTCTAAAAAAACCAATACATAATCTTGGTGCAAAATTACACAAAATAAGACTCCAGGAGAGTCCAAATAATGCTGCAGAAATTTATGTTGATCAAAAGTTAACCAATTCGTTGAAATTGAAATTGGAAAATAGTTTAGTTACGCAAACTTGATTATCCCAAGAGTAATAATTGTTATAGCATCTAGTCTTGATGGGAGAATTGCATTTCCTAGAGGTGGAGAATCGCATCTTGGAAGCAATGAAGATAAAAAAATTTTAAATCAAAACTTATCAATGGTTGACGCCACCATTTTTGGTTTAGGTACTTTAATAGCTCATCAATCAACTTACCTAGTTAAAAATCTCACTGATAATGACGAAGTAAATATATCAAAAAGCCAACCAATTTCTATAGTTGCTTCAAATAGCAAAAAATTTAACAGTAATTGGAAATACTTTCGTCAACCAATTAGAAGATGGCTAATAAGCTCAAGTAAAGTTGATAGTTCGTCGAATAATGAATTCGAGAAAGAACTCTTTTTCGAAAATTCATGGAAAAAAACTTTAATTTCACTTAAAAAACAAGGGATAAATGATTTAGCTCTTTTAGGAGGCGCAAAACTTATAAATTCATTTATAAAAGAGGATCTAATAACAGATATAAAAATTACAATAATTCCACAAATTATTGGAGGAAGATATACATGGATCCCTCCAGAACAAACAAATGCGATTTTTAATCTCAAGAGGCTATGGGAAATAAAATCAATTAAAAATTTAATGAATAATGAAATCCATGTTCATTACAAAAAGATTTGAAATAGTTTCAATAATAAATGAACCAAAAAATACTTAAAGTTGAAGTCAAATTGTCAATTAAGGAAATCTCCAAGGAGATATGGAATGAATTAGCAAATGAAATTAATAATCCATTTTATGAATGGACTTGGCTTAAAAACCTTGAGATATCAAAAAGTGTTTCAAGAGAAACTGGTTGGCAGCCTCTATATTTTGTTGCTTATAAAAATGAAGAAATATTAGGAATTGCCCCACTTTTTTTAAAAAATCATAGCTATGGAGAATTCATTTTTGACCAATCATTTACAAGATTGGCTCAAGAGCTGAATTTAAATTATTACCCTAAATTAATTGGAATGAGTCCTTATAGTCCTGTAAATGGATATCAATTTCTTTATAAAAAAAATAAAGACAAGAAAGAAATTACAAATTTACTTATAAACCATATCGAAAGCTTTGCGATTACAAACAAAATCCTAAGTTGTAATTTTTTATATATTGATGAAAGCTGGGGCAATCATCTTAAATCTTTGGGATACTATGAATGGATAAACTCCAGCAGTGAATGGAGGAGTAATGGAGAAAAAACATTTGACGATTTTCTATCTAGATTTAATTCTAATCAGAGAAAAAATATAAAAAAAGAGAGGAAATCAATTACTAAACAAGACATTAAAGTTGAAATTTTTAATGAAAATGATATCAACCAAGAAATCCTCAAAAAAATGCATAATTTTTATGAACAGCATTGTTCGAGGTGGGGGGTTTGGGGAAGTAAATATCTAACATCTAAATTTTTCGAAACACTGGTTGATAATAAAAAAAATCTTTTACTTTTTAGTGCATCAAAATATGATTCAAATGAAATTTTTGCTATGTCGATGTGCATTAAAAATCAAAACAACTTATGGGGTAGATATTGGGGTAGTCAAGAAGAAATATCTAATTTACATTTTGAATTATGCTATTACCAGCCAATTGAATGGGCAATAAAAAATAGTATCCATTTGTTTGATCCTGGAGCGGGTGGTAAACATAAAAGGCGGAGGGGATTTTTTGCAAAAAGCACCATTAGTTTGCATAAATGGTTTGACAAAAATATGGAAAATATAATTTATCCTTGGCTAAATGAAGTTAATAAACAAACCGTGGCGGAAATTGAATTTGAGAATAATTCTATACCCTTTAAATAAGAAATTATTTGGCTTTAACAAAGATTATATTGGTAATATAGTTTTATTTACTTCTTAGGATGGATTCTAGTAAAACTATAGATGAAAAAATAAGGATTGATAATAATCTATCCAACCGTTATATAGACTTAGATCCAAACGGTTATTTTATTATAAAAGTAGATTATGAAGAAAATAAAATAATTTTAGAGCACTTTTTGAATAACATCGATGAGGAAGGCTATGCGCTTGACCCAGAAACAAATGAACCAATTAAATGCGATTCTCAAAATAAAAGAGTAAGTAATGAAGTTTTTAAAGGTATCAGTGCGAAAGAACTTGGAATATTGATCACTGAAGAAAGAAATGACTTAATAACCAGATTCGACCATGCCCTATATTTAGGCCGGGAACTACAAAAAGCAGAAGAATGTTTACACAAAAGATTACCATATATCCAAGATTAAGAAATTAAACGAAAAAATATAATCTTTTCATCTGATGTTAAATTAAATAAAAATAAAAAAATTAATGAACATCATTTTCTATTTTGCATTTATTGGTTTTGGTTTTGGAGCTGCTTTTGCATTAGATAAGCTCTTGAGAGCAGTTAAATTAATTTAAAAAACTATAAAATTTTAATAGTCTCTCCATACAAATCATATTCATCCGCAAAAGAAATATTTGCTTCAACAAATTTACCAATATAATTTTTCAAATCATTTTTAGTATTAATAGATAAAATCACATTTCCGTCAATTTCAGGAGCGAAATTGTAGGATCGACCTATTAATTCGTTATTATCTGATATTTTTTCTACCAGAACTTTCATTTTTGAACCAACATATGCCTGATTTTTATCTTTAGAGATATTTTGTTGAACTGAAATAACATTATCTTTTCTTGCCTCTGCAACCTCTGGGAATACTCTATTTGGCAAATCAAAAGCTGCAGTTCCTTCCTCAGGAGAAAAAATAAACACTCCTACATGATCAAATTTATGCCTATACAAAAATTCCAGAAGATGTTCAAAATGTTCTTTTTTTTCTCCTGGGAAACCAACAATGAGACTAGTTCTTAATACAGCAGTTGGAATTTCTTTTCTAATTTTCTCCAAAATTGATTCATTCAAAGAAGCTTGCCAAGGTCTATTCATACTCCTCAACACATTTGGATGACTATGCTGAAGTGGTAAATCAAAGTAAGGCACTATATTCTCTGAATCTTTGAAAGCTCTAATAACTTCATCAGTTAAACCCGTTGGATAAGCATAATGTATCCTGATCCAAGGAATTGGAACTTTAGAAAGCTCATTCAAAAGTTTGGCTAATGATGGTTTTCCGTAAATATCTTGACCATAATTAGTTGTTATTTGACTAATTAATATGATTTCCTGTATCCCCTGCTTTGCAAGACTTTTGGCTTCTGAAACTATAGATTCTATTGTTCTACTTCTTTGGGGACCTCTCAATTTAGGAATAATACAAAAAGCGCAATTATAGTTGCAGCCTTCAGCAATACGAAGATAAGCAACAAATTTGTTTTTATCTACAAAACGAGGCATTTCCTCATCTGCAATAAATTCAGGTATTTTTGAAACTTCATTAACGATTTCCCCTTTTTCTACTCTGTCTAAAACCTTGGCTATCTTTTGATAATCTCCTGTCCCAACCAAACCTTTTATTTCAGGGATTTCTTTTATGAGCTCATCTTTAAAATGCTGAGCCATACATCCTGCAACTATTACTTCCTTTCCTTGATTTGTATATTCTAGAATTTTTCTAATAGATTCTTCTCTAGCTGTTTCAATGAAACTGCAAGTATTTACAACAACAACATTTGCATCATTTATATTGCTATCAACTTCATAACCCTCTTTATCTAATAAGCCTTGCATATGTTCAGTATCAACAAGATTTTTCTCGCAACCAACATGACTGAATGCAATCTTAGATAGTTTTTTTTCTTTTACATTGAGATTATTTTTTTTCACAACTTGAAAAATAAGAATTAAACGATTTAAACAGCATTGCGTATATAACTCTCATGCCAAGATAATATTAGGATAGATAATGTAAATAACAAACTTTCTTTTTGTATGGCTCTTAAGACTTTAAACAAAAGAAATAAAAAAGATTTGAAATGGCCAAAAATTTTAATCGCAATTCTTAGCACTATAGGCATAGTTGATACAGGTTCGATTACTTTAAAAAACTGGGGATTATTTACTTCGCTTTCATGCCCAGGGATACAAAATGGTTGTGAAACAGTTCTAAATAGTCCTTGGGGTACTTTATTTGAAAATAATCAAGTTAATATACCTCTCTCATTAGCTGGATTTATAACATATTTATCAATATTAGTTATCACAATAATACTCTCGCTTAATTTAATTTCCCCAAAAGAAAAACTAAATAAGCTTTTATGGTGGTTGGTATTTCTAATTTCTTGTGCTTCATCAACATTTAGCTTTTTATTGATAAATATAATGTTTTTTAAGATTCAAGCATATTGCTTTTTTTGTATACTTTCAGCAATTTTATCGTTTTCTATCTTTATAATTTCTATGATTGGAGCAAAGTTTGAAAGTAGAGAACCTATGATTTTTAGAGGTTTTATTGTAGCCATTAGTGTCCTGCTGGGGGGCCTAATTTGGTCAACAAACGTTGACCCCTCTAATGCTATTGATGTTGCAAGCCCCACTGAAAATGTATCGCCAATAATTACCACTTCAAGCTCTCCCCAGAAGGTAAAGTTTGCAAAATTTTTAAGTGAAAACAATATTGTTATGTATAGTGCATACTGGTGCCCGCATTGCCACGATCAGAAACAATTATTTGGTAAGGAAGCAGTTAAAGAATTAAAAGTAGTTGAGTGTGCTAAAGATGGTAAAGATAATGATTATGAGCTATGCCAAACGAAAGGAATCAGTGGATTTCCTTCTTGGGAAATAAATGGAGAAATTATTAGTGGTACTCGTGACTTAAATGAATTAGCAACAAAAACCGACTATAAGGGAGATCTTAATTTTTAATAAATCTTTTTTGAATTTTTTGATCTAACTGTTGTCTAGTATGGCATTCCCAATTTTTATCTTTTTCAGGGAAATCATCTCTATAATGCCCTCCTCTACTTTCCTCTCTAAATAAACAAGCTTTTAATAAAGTTATTGTGGTTATTTGTCTATTCTTCAAATCAAGTAAAAGATTTAATGCTCTTCTATTGCGTTCACTAAGTTTTATTTTTTGATCAAATCTTATTTTTTCAAGACTATTTAGTAAATCATTTTCATTTAATTTATCTATATCATTTTGAATGTAATTTAAAAATTTACTCATATTTACCTTATTTCGAGATACACCTAAATTTAACCAACATAGTTTTCTTAGTTCATCAATTTTTTCAGCAATTATAGAAATTTGATCTTCTTTTGGATCTTCAATAACAAACTCTTGAAATGATCTATCAAATTTTTCAAATTTAGAAAGGTCATTCAAAACAATTGAAGACATTTTTCTTGCGAAAACAAGACACTCCATCAATGAATTACTTGCCAGTCTATTAGCACCATGCACACCTGTAGAAGCAACTTCTCCAACGGCATATAATCCTTTTCTTGTTGAAGATGCATTTAGATTAGTTTTAACACCTCCCATCCAATAATGAGCTGCAGGAGCTACGGGAATAACCTCATTTAAAGGGTTAACGCCATATTCCTGACATCGACTTAAGATCGTGGGGAAGCGCTCTACAATTTTTTCTGGGTCAATATACCGAAGATCTAATCCAACATGGTCTACATTATTATCATGCATATTTTTCATAATTGCTCTACTAACCTGATCTCTAGTAGCTAGATCACGATTTTCAAGATTGTTAACTGGACTTTCACCATTTTTATCAACTAAAATCGCTCCTTCCCCTCTAAGGGCCTCAGATATTAAGAAGCAAGGTGCACCATAAAATTTTAAAGCTGTTGGATGAAATTGCACGAACTCTAAATCTTCGATAGCAGCTCCTGCTTTCCATGCAAGAGCAATCCCTTCACCTGAGGATTGAGCAGGATTTGTTGTATTTGTAAATAAGTGCCCACCTCCACCTGTAGCCAAAACAACAGCTCTAGATTTAATCCAATATAAATTTGCTCCATCAAGAACCTGAACTCCTCTACATTCTTTATTTTCAATGAGAAGTTCAGTTACTCTTACACCCCTGCAGTGAAGAATATTTTTTTGATTCTCAATATGATCTTCTAGAACTTCAACTAATGCTCTTCCAGTACGATCCTTAACATGTAAGACTCTTCTTCGTGAATGGGCTGCTTCCAAGGTAGTAGCTAGTTGATCAGAACTTTGATCAAAAATCATCCCTAAATTCTGCAACCTCTCTACACAACCTGGAGCTTCTTTAACTAGCATTTCTACAGCTTGAAAATCACATATTCCATCACCTGCTTTTAAAGTATCCTCAGCATGAAGATCAAGTGAATCATCTTGTCTAACAACTGATGCAATTCCGCCTTGAGCCCATCTACTGGAAGATACCTTACTAGTATTTCTATTTAAAAGAAGCACTTTTAAATTTGAAGGTAATTCAAGACAAGACATAAGGCCAGCAGCTCCAGCGCCTATAACGATTACATCCCAATTATTTATTGGTATCGGTTCTTGCGAAAATGGAGGCCTTAACATTAAACCAATCCACTAAAAGTTGGTTGCAGAATTGCTAAAACAATAAAAATACCATCAACAATTAATGTCGTTTGAATTACGTAACCAGAAACTAAGAGTGCTTTACCACCAGTAGTATTAATTGTGCCAGAATCTAAAATTTCTTTTGAAATAAACCAAAGTATAAGGGCAACAAAAACGATAATAGATAATGATTTTATTTGAATAAGACTCTCTGAAGTTTTTTGAAGAATCATAGGTGCATTTTCAGAATCTGCTGTAATTACCTGCCTCCATTGATCCATGATTCCGATTAAAAATATTGTAATGTCGGTAACTGCGGTTCCAAATAAAGAAGAAATATAAAAACTTGAACCTATTTTCCAATTAGTACCAAATCCAATTAATGCTAATGGGAGAACTACAGCTTCAACAGGTATGTGTAGGATAGGAAATGGGCTTAACCATCCCCAGAACAAACATCCACCAAGCCAACTACCTGATATACCAAGTAATAATGAACTGACAATAAACCACTTATTTGATCCTTTCTTATTCAAAACAATTGCCACTAAGACAATAACAAAAGTAAAAGAAAGAGCACTTATTGGTTCTAATCTAACCCAAGGGGCTTGAACAAAAATAGGTAAAATTACAAAAAAAGAAGACCACAATCTTAAAGATATAGGATTTGATAAAAAACTATTTTCGTATGAATCAACTATCTTATGGGATTCATAGTTGAATTTATCTTTTACTTCTGAATTTTTTGTAATTAATTCTTTCAATGAAAAAGGTTATTTTAATTAATCTAAATCGTGTTTTAAAAAACTGCGAATTCCATATTTTAATAAATAAAAGGCCCATAATTTCAAAACTATATTTAGTTTTTTAAAAGTATTTAATACACTTTGAGTCATATATAAGTTTAGAATAAATATAAATAAGAGTATTTGGCCTTAAATTGTGTGGCAAGAAATTAATTACACGGAAAATCCCATTGATCTCTTAGTTCCTAATATTACTTATAAAATAAATCCTGCAGAAATTGAAAGCATTGAAGCTAATTCTATTGCTGAAGAAATAGGATTTGAATCAGGTGACTCAATTATTAGTATTAATGGGAAAAAACCAAGAGATTTAATTGATTATCAGATTCTGATTAGTGAAGAAATTTTAGATATATCAGTTTTAGATAAAAATCATGAGATTCACAATATAAATATTGAAAAAGATCAAGACGTTAATTTAGGTATTAATTTTAAAGATGCATTATTTGATTCAATCAAGCAATGTAATAATAGATGTCCATTTTGTTTTATTGATCAACAGCCAAGTGGTAAAAGAAAAAGCCTATACATAAAAGATGATGATTATAGATTAAGTTTCCTATATGGCTCTTATTTAACTCTTACAAATTTAAAAAAAGAAGACTGGGAAAGAATTGCTATGCAAAAACTATCCCCACTTTTTATTTCAGTTCATGCTACTGATCCCTCCACAAGAGAAAAATTATTAAAAAATAAAAAAGCAGGAGTGATACTTGATCAAATTTCGTGGTTTGAAAAAAACTCTATTCAAATACATGCTCAAATTGTTGTTTGTCCAGATATAAATGATGGGGATATTCTTGAGAAATCAATTTTGGAACTTGCTGAATTCTACAAAAAAACCTCTCAAACAGTACTTTCAGTCGCAATAGTTCCTGTAGGACTTACAAAATTTAGACCTGAAAATGATGGATTGAAATCAATCAGCCCAGAATACGCAAAAAAAACTATTAAACAAGTAGAGAGAATTCAAGCCTCTCTACAAATTACTCTTGGGACTCGTTTTTGTTGGCTAGCAGACGAATGGTATTTAATTGCTGGTACAAATTTACCTAGTTACAAAACCTACGAAAATATGCCGCAAGAATCTAATGGAGTTGGGACTATAAGAAACTTTCTAGAAACATTAAGAGAAAAGACTCAAAACCTACCCCAAAAAGTAAAAAAGCCAAAAAAAGTTAGTTGGATTGTTGGTAAATTAGTTTATGAAGCCCTAATTCCTACAGTTAAGAAATTAAACTTAATTAATGGATTTACAATTAATTTATATGGTTTGCCAAGTATTTACTGGGGTCAAGATCAAGTTGTTACAGGACTTCTTACTGGAGAAGATCTAATTTACGGGTTGAAAAATAAGGATTTAGGAGAAGCTGTTTACATACCATCTATTATGTTAAAAATTAATACTGATTTATTTTTAGATGATAAAAATATTGAAGAAGTTGAGAATCAAATAAATACTAAAATTCACGTTCTTGATGATTCAAATGATATTATTAATACTTTGATTGGTTAATCGAATATTTTCGAAACTATAAAACATGTTTAGAAGAGTTATAAATCCTTTCTTATTTTTGCCACTTGCTCTAAGTATTAACTCCGTAAATGTACTATCGAGCGAGACAAAAAATAATATTGATAATATTCTAGAAGAAAAACCAAAAATTTCTTTTATTGATTATCAAACTATAGAAAAAATTGTATTAAATAATCAAGAATTAAAGTCACTACAAAACTTAGTAACCTCCGCAAGCTTTAATCTTTCCAGTAAAATTGCTAAAAGATACCCATCCTTAGATTTTCAAGCGAATGGTTTACCAAAATATGTCGCAGGTAAAAGTTACAATAGCAAGTCACCCACTTTAAAAACATCACAATTATCGGCTAATCCCTCACTGAATATCAAATGGGATGTAATTGCGCCACTTAGAGGGCCCGAGATTAATATTGCCAAAGCAAATTACAAAATTGCAGAAAATAATTTTGAGATTAAGAAAAAAGATTTAATTCAAGATGCAAGAATGAGGTATCACAAATACCAAAAGTCATATCAAGATATTAAAAATAAAAAATTCACACTTGATTTATCAATTACAAGTTTAGAAAATGCTAAAGCGAAGTTAGATGCCGGAATTGGTACAAAATTTGAAGTTCTTGAAGCAGAAGCTCAATTATCTCGAGATAAACAATCACTCAATGAAAAGAAAATAGAACATGAAATTAATAAAATTTCTCTGAAAGAAATTCTTAATATTAAGGGAGATTTCGAAAGTAATAATGAGCAAAATTTAATAGGATTCTGGAATCATAGATTGAATAAAAATATTAATGAAGGTTTAGAAAAAAATCTTTCCTTAAAAAATCTTCTTCTTCAAAAATCAATCAAAAATAGCCAAGCAAATAGTTTTATAGCTCAAAATAAGCCAAATATTTATATCAGCAATACATTATCTAGTGCATTTACAAAGGGTGACGCAATGTCCGAGGTTATTGACTCTGAAGAGTCTGGATCTAATTATACAAATACCATAAGTCTAAATTTTGCATGGAATATTTTTGATGGCGGCCAAAATAAGAACTCTTACAAATCAAAACTAGCAGATGCAGAAGCTGAAGGATATGCTTATGAAAATCTAAAAAATGTTTTGACCACAAGTATTAGTAAAGCCTACTTAAATCTTAAATTAAATGAAGAGAAAATAATTTCTTCTCTTAAAGAAATTGAATCTAGCAAAGAGTCTGTAAGGCTTTCCAGACTAAGATATGATGTTGGAATATCAACTCTAAAAGATGTTCTTGTTAGGCAAAGTGAACTAAGTAATGCAAAATCAAAAAATATTAATGCAATATATAATTACAATTTGAATTTAGATGAATTAGAGAGATTAACTTTTATTGACTTAAGTAAAAATTGTTTAAAAATTGATAATACTAAAATTAAAGATAAAGATTCGATTTGCAATATACAAAGATGAATACGCCAAATTTAACTAATAAGCAACTAAGTGAATTAGATTCTTTATTTGAATTAGTAAGTCAACGTCAAAAAAAAGATTTTGGAAATATTAGCGCCAGCAATAAAGCAGACGGATCATTATTAACAAGTTGTGATTTATGGAGTGACAAAACAATCGTAGATGGATTAGCTTCAATAGCTCCAGGAGAAGACGTCCTTAGTGAGGAAGGGGAAAAGTTAATTCCAAAATCAAAAGCTTATTGGGTAGTCGATCCACTCGATGGGACAACAAATTTTGCTGCAGGTATTCCCCACTGGTCTATATCAGTAGCAAGGTTCGTTGAGGGTAAACCCCAATCTTCTTTTTTAATTATTCCTACATTGAAAAAAAAGTTTTTATCGATTAGAGGTAAAGGGGTTTGGTTAAATAATAAAAAAATAAATCCTAGTCAAAATAATCGTCAAAGTGATTGCATTTCTTTGTGCAGTAGATCTATAAAAATTTTACAAAAAAAACCAAACTCAGTATTTCCTGGCAAAATCAGACTCTTAGGTGTATCGAGTTTAAATCTAACGAGTGTAGCGATGGGACAAACTTTCGGAGCAATAGAATCAACCCCAAAGATATGGGATATTGCAGCAGCCTGGCTGCTATTAGAAGAACTAAATTGTTCTATAGAGTGGTTAGCAACAGATCCTTCAAATCTAGTGTCAGGAAAAAATATGAGTGATGTCAATTTTCCATTAATTGCATGTAGATCTATAGAAAAAATTGAAATTTTAAAGCCATGGGGCAATTTATTAATGGAAAAATAGTTGCATCATAAACAAATAATTGCTTGAAAAATTTCTTAATCAGATACAATAAAAAATAGATTAATGAATAAAATATTTGAAGAAAATTAATATGCAGAGAAGTTCAACATGGATACTGAAAAGTTTATGGGGAGCTTGTGAGCGATGGAGCAAATCTGATTGTGTTGATTTAAGCGCTGCATTTGCGTACTACACACTTCAATCATTTTTTCCTATTCTTCTTATTTCTCTTTCAATAGCTTCATGGTTCCTAGGAAAACAAGAAGGATTAGATCAACAAATAATTTCTATTGCTGCTCAACTTTTACCTCCTTCAGTAGTTAATTTAGTAGAAACTACATTATTTAATTTAATAGATCAAGGTTTTGGGGCAGGTATTCTAGGGGCTATGTTTTTGCTTTTTACAGCAGGAAATGCATATCTATCTCTTCAAAGAGGTTCAGATAGGCTTTGGGAGGACGAAATCCCTTCTAAAAAAGTAAATGCTGCTTGGAGAGTGCAAGCTTCAAGGTTTCTCCGAAATAGAGTTGAAGCCTTTTTGATAGTATTCTTTATTGGTTTTTTAATGGTACTAGATCAGATCAGTGTAAATCTTAGGATGATCCCAAGTAATGTTTTAGAAAATCTTTCAAAATCTAATAATCTTATTTCTAATTTATTATTAAAGTTACCTCTATTACAAGTTGGTCAGTTTGCGATACCACTAATCGGATTTTCTTTAATGGCTCTCTTATTACAAGCACTCTTACCCAGTAGAAAAGTTCCTTTGAAACCACTTTTACCTGGATCTTTTCTTATTGGAATTGGCCTAACCACTTTGAACCTAGCAGTAAGTAAAAGTATTCTCTCACTTGGAGCAAGATTTCAAGCATATGGTTTTATTGGAGGTTTTCTTGTACTTACTTTATGGGTATGGCTATTAGGAGTGATTTTGTATTTTGGACAGTGCTGGAGCGTAGTTATTGCTAGTATGACTCTGGTAAATAAAAAAAGAAATCATAGATAAGAATAACCAAGATGAATTATTTTCTTAAAGCTAATAAAAATCTTCTTACTTATTCATTAATCACACTCATAGTTATTCCAATTTTTGGAATAAACTTTTTCATAAGCTTTGTAGGTAATATACTACTCCTACTACTTTTAATTCCTCTACTATTATTAATTATAGTCTTTATAGGTTTTAACTCTTACAAATCAAAAATTAATACTTGTAGGAGTTGTGGTTCAATATCATTAGGCTTAAGTGAAACTTGCATGAATTGCGGGGCAAGTCTAGAAAATATAATTAATAACAATCAGTTTGATAAAAAGGCTAGTGAAAGTACTATTGAAGTAAAAGCAGAAGAAGTAAAGTGAAATACTATCCTATTCCAATTTGTCGAAGAATACTTTGTCCAGTAATTAATTCAGTACCAAGTCCAATCAAAATACCCATCATTGCCATACGACCATTCCATGTTTCTGCAAAATTTACAAATCCAAATCTTGGTTGATTGTCATCATTCATAATTAACTAAGTTATCTTTGAAAATATTTTAACGTTTTAAAGAAGAATTTATGTAAATAATATGTTAATTATTTAACATGTCTTACACCATCAACAGGTCGATAATCATCACCAGTTAATTCCTCATATACAATAGCTGGCAATCCTGTATCAAACATTGTTTGCAATGCTTCTTTTAACATAGGATTCCAACCTCCAGTACTAACTTTTCCATGTCTTACAGTCCAGTCCCAGGTCCCTTGAAGATCTCTGGGTAATCTTCCTTCTCTATCTCTTCGAGCGACTAAGTCTAAAGATTCAACTAAACCGACAATTACTGGATTTTTACCATAGGAAGGAGTAAGACTTAGTTCAAGTCTAACTGGATCTTCTTTAACCATTTTTAAACGAAACCTTGGAGGTAACTTGAGAGATCTTATTACCGCAGATACAATTTTTGTTCTTAATTCCAATTTTTTTTTAATGTAATTTGATTAATCAGTTGTTGAACCTTTTTCTTCTAAAGTAGAATCATTATCATTAGAAAATCTAACTGTTAAAAGCTCCTCTTCTGTAATATTTCCTGATTTATCTAAAAGTTCTGGATGTATACTATAGTTTTTTTGTTTAAAACTGGAGGTACTGAAACGTTTATTTTTATTATCTGATATGCCCCAACCATTAGACATAACTTTAAAAGCTTTCCAGACTAAATAGGTTAAGGCGGCAGAATATATAATTGGAAATAAAATAGTCATTGAATTTATAAATTAGTTTAATTATATGCTTAATATCATAGCCCGAAAAAAATAAATTTAGCTATTTTAAGTTAATAAATTTTTTTCAAAAATAAATTAATCTATTTAGACATTATATTTAAAATGTACTTATAATACATAATAAATTTTTCAAGAACGTAATAAAATCAAAATTGAAAAGATACATCCAAAAGTTTTTACTATTCGCCTCATTAATTACAGTAGGCATTGCATATCAAGCAAAAGTAATGCCCCAGGTGTTAAGCAAATCAAAAATTAATGAAGTTAATCTATATTCAAAAGAATCATTTATAACTAAAGCTGTAGAAAGAACCGGTGCCGCTGTGGTTACAATTGATACTCAAAGATATGTTAAAACAAGAAAATTTCCAAGAAATTCTCAACTATTTCTAGACCCATACTTTGAAAGACTTTTTGGATTAGATTTACCTAATGAAAATCGACCAAGAATAGAGCAAAACCAAGGAAGTGGATTTATTTTTGCAGATGGACTTGTAATGACCAATGCTCATGTTGTGAATGGATCAGATAAGGTAATTGTTGGTTTAACCAATGGCAAAAAATTAAACGCAAAACTTATAGGACAAGACTTTTTTACTGATTTAGCTGTGCTAAAGATTGAAGGGAAAGGACCTTGGCCAAAAGCTCAATTAGGTGATTCGGCAAAGATTAAAGTTGGTGATTGGGCTATCGCGGTTGGAAACCCATTCGGACTGGAAAACACAGTTACGCTTGGTATTATTAGTAATCTAAATAGAAACGTCACTCAATTAGGAATATACGATAAAAAACTTGAACTAATTCAAACAGACGCTGCTATTAATCCTGGAAATTCTGGAGGTCCACTATTGAATAGCGATGGAGAAGTAATTGGTATTAATACCTTAATAAGATCAGGGCCAGGAGCAGGTTTGAGTTTCGCAATTCCAATTAATAAAGCTAAAGAAATTGCCTATCAACTTATAAAAAATGGAAAAGTAATTCATCCTATGATTGGGATTAGCCTAATAGAAGAAAGTAATTTTGAGAGAAAAGATAATGTCGTAAAAGTTGGATACGTAGTACCAAACAGTCCAGCTGAAAAGAGTGGAATCATGATAAATGACATTATTAAAAAAGTAGGACCTAAAGACATTGAAACCGCGTCAGACGTTATAAACCAAATAAGTAAAAATGGTATCAAACAACATATAAATATATTATTGAAGCGCGGAAATAAATTTATTGAATTAAAAGTTATACCAACTGATATTACTAATCTACAAAATAACTAAATAATTTAACAGTAATTTTTTTGAAGTATTTCCATAAACCCAGAAATATATCTATCATCCCTCACATCACAAGTAGCAATACATTGAAAATAAATTTCAATGGGATTTGAAATTTGAACCTGTTTTTCGTGGAAATCTTAATTTTTCATATAAATTATTAAAACTTATTTTTGTATTTTTAAGTTTCATCAAGGAAAGTAAGTAAACTCTTTAAATATAAATGAGTGATCTAGCTTAGCCAAATGTAAAATTTATCAGACTTAATCGAATATTTTATGCCCTTGCGTGTTTTTCTAAAAAATATTCGTAATTACCATTATATGAGAATAACCTTGAATCTTTAATTTCGACAATTCTATTTGCAACCTTTGAAATAAAATAACGATCATGAGAAATGATTAATAATGAACCTTTATAATTCTTTAAAGCTAATTCTAAATTTTCCTTAGATTGCAAATCCAAATGATTAGTTGGTTCGTCTAAAAGAAGAAAATTACTAGGATTAATAATCATGAGTGCCAATGCTAATCTTGCCTTTTCTCCCCCACTGAGTTGTTTGATATATTTAAAAACAGTTTCATTTTGAAAGCCAAAACCTCCTAAAAATGTTCTTACTTTTTTTTGTGACCATTCTGGAGACTTATCACATATTAAATCAATAACCCTTTCTTCAAGTGAAAGTGCTTCAGCCTGATTTTGTTCATAATAGCTAGTAATTATATTATGTTTGCCAAGATTTATTTCTCCAATTTCAGGAGATATTTTTTTCATAATAATTTTAAACAATGTAGATTTACCGCAGCCATTAGGTCCCAATATTGCTATTTTCTCCCCAGAAGTAACCTTTAAATTAACATCTAAAAAAAGAATTTTATCTTCAAAACTATGAGACAAATTTTTGATATTTAGAACTAATTTTCCTGAACGAGGGCACTCTGGGAAATTAAAAACAGGACTTTTTGATTTTGCTATGGGAGCCTCAATTTTAGAAATCTTTTTTAATTGTTTTTCCCTACTCTTTGCTTGAGAACTTCTTGTTGCACTAGCTCTAAATCTATCAATATATATTTTCTGTAACTCAATTTCTTTTTGCTGTAATTGATATGCCTTATTTTGTGATTCTTCATTTAAAGATTTCTGTTCGACAAAAAAAGAATAGTTTCCATGATATATTTCGGATGTTCCTCTATCTACAAAAATTATTTTTTCGCATAATTTGTCTAAGAAATATCTATCATGGCTAATTATAATAACTGCAATATTAAGCGAAGATAGATATTCTTCCAGCCAGAAAATAGTATCTAAATCTAAATGATTGGTTGGTTCATCCAGTAAAAGTAAATCAGGTTTTTGTAAGATTATTTTTCCAAGTGCAACTTTCATCTGCCAACCACCGGAAAAACTACCAACTAATTTATCAGCATCTTCTGTAGAAAAACCTAATTTTGGTAATATTTTTTCTACTTCAGATTGCATTTTATAACCACCTAAAGCTTCAAATTTTGCTTGATATTTTGCGAGTTGATTTACAAATATTTCGAGTTCATCGGAATATTTTTTTATATCCAACGATTTCATTTTATTCTCAATTTCTAAAAGTTTAATTGCAACAAGTTGTATATCTTTAAATGAACTTTCTAATTCCTGTCTCAATGAAAAATTCAAATTACAATCAAACTCTTGTTTTAAATGGGAAATTTTAGGATTTCCCTCTTTGATGATCGTTCCACTTGTTTGCTCTTCCTCTCCAATTAAAATCTTAAATTGTGTTGATTTACCTGCACCATTAGAACCAACTAAGCCAACTTTTTCTCCTTTCTTAATCTCCCAATTAATATTTTTTAAAACAACATCTGTAGAATAAATTTTGCTTACACCTTCAAATCTAATCACTGTTTTAAAAATAGAATTTACAAAATCTGTGGCTTATTTACTAAAAAATATTTTGTGGAATAAAATTAAATCATGAAAAGAATAGAACAAATTGTAGTGATTTTCATAGCTGCAGCTCTTGCAATTCCAAGTTACTGGTTTTTTTGGACTTTAGCTGGTGGAGGTGGCTACAACAAAAGAATAAAACCTATTAATAATCAAAATAATAATTACTCGAAACCTTTTCCTAAAGACCTCCTCGAGCCTTAATTAACCACATTTTAGTTGCCTCATCATCAATAGTACTCAAATATTCAATAACCTCTTCTTTAGTCACAGAAATATTTAACTCGTTGCCAATATCGCATATTTTATCCAAGGCTTTTTTGGGATTAGTTAAGGCTGTCATAAACAAACTTTGTTTCTTTTTGGCATCGTTGGCTATTAAGTTATAGAGCTTTTCAGCATTACTGGACATGTTTTTAAAATCTACTTATTAATAGATTATTACTTCAAGCTACATTTTGTTCATTATATTTATTAATAGATAAATCATTATCCGATTCTTGTATTTCTTTTGCTGAGGCATCCGCCATACTTCTTGCGTCTAGACATAAAACTTTTCTTAGTTTCGCAAAGTTTGCTGCGTGAGATTTTCTCCCATCTTTTTGAGCATAGTACTCAGATTGCTGAAGAATATGGTGAAGATGAGTTAACAAATATGGACTAATTACAGCTGATACCAAAACATCACTATTTTCATTATCTTTAGAATCAGAATTAACTAATCTTTTTTTCTTTTTATCAATTATCGACCTTTTAGGAGAATCAAGTTTTCTTGAATTTTTCATGGGACAATAAAACAATTAATTGGTACGGACATAAATTTCCTTACTAATAATATACACAAAGATAGTATCCTTGACTAACTGTGTATACTTATAAGTAACAGTTATCAACTTTGACTCATGGCTACCCGGCAAAACTCAACTAATGGGAAGCCTAAATCCCCTAGAATTCAAGTAGTGCTGCCAGAATTAGTATGTGAACAATTAACTATTTTGGCCAACAATGAATCCAGGACAGTTAGCAATATGGCAAAAGTGTTAATACAAGAGGGTATACAAAAATACTTTGAGAAGGAGAATAAATCACTTTTCTCAGGAAATAATTTAAATACTAATAAATTTAGGGACGAACTTGAAAACAAAAGCGTTAGAAGATTAAAAAGAGCTCCTCAAAGGATTAAATACTATAAAAAATCTGATTAAAAATAGTTAATTCTGAGGTAATTTCTGTAAATCTGCAGTTTTTCCCATTACTACCAAAATATTCCCTCTTTCCAAGATATATTTTGCTGGAGGATTGACTGTTAACTCTTCAGCTGGTCCTGCTGCAAGAACATTTACTAAATAATTTTTCCTCAAATTTAAATCTCTCAAAGATCTTCCAATAAAGTCCTCCGGAACAGTTATTTCATCTATACCAGTTTGGTTATCGAGTTCCAATCTTTCAATTAGATTGGGTCTAACTAGTTCTAAACCTAATCTTTCTCCTTGCATTCTAGAGGGGAAGACGACTTTGTCTGCACCTACCCTTTTTAACATTTTTTCGTGCAAGTCACTCGTAGCTCTTGCTATTACTTTTTTTACTTTGCTACCTTCACTATCTTTAGCAATAAGTGTCGTAGTTATACTCGCTTCAATAGGTTCACTTATACCTACTACAACAGTATTCATTTCAAGAATACCAGATTCCTTCATAGACTCTTCATCAGTACAATCTACAACTCTAGCCTCTATGGAAGGTTCCAATTGTCTCAAATCATCAATAGCTTTTTCCGAATAATCTGCAGCCAAAACATCTGCACCATTACTAATAAGTTCTCTACAAACAGCGGTTCCAAATCTTCCAACGCCAACAACTGCAAAAGTGAGGGCTTCTTTTTCTCTCTTTTGAGACCACTGCCACCAATCAGCCATAATAAAACTCAGTCAATCCTAAACATAAAGATCAGCCCTAGGATAGCCAATTCTCTTTTGTCTATCTATTCTACTCTTGTAAAGAGCCTGCCAAAGTGCACTTAAAAGCAAAAGGATACCAAGTCTGCCTACAAACATTCCTATAATAAGAATAAATTGGCCAAAATGATTCAATTTTGCAGTTAAACCAATATCAAAACCAACCGTCGCAAATGCAGATATGCAAGTGAACAGAATTTCTAAGAATGTGAAAGATTCTTTCTTAACAAACGTATTAGTAGTACTGAGCAGCATTGCCATTAAAAGAACAAAAAGCAAAGAACCAACTGTGATTCCAACTGCCTTTAAAATAACTTTATCTGAAATTAATCTATTGCTAATAATTACATCTTTTTGACCTCTTAAAGTTGATCTAGTTGCAGCCATTAAAGCAATAAATGTGGTTGTTTTTATGCCCCCACCTGTGCCTCCGGTACTTGCTCCAATAAACATAAGAGTCATTAATAACAATAGGCCAGTATCTGATATAGAATTCAAGGAGATTGGGTAATTTGTAAAGCCTGCAGTTCTTGCACTTACTGTTTCAAAGATTGAGGACAATAACCGTTCAAAAAAATTCAAATCATTAAAAAATTGACTATTAAGCAATGATTCAGTTATAAAAAATCCTAATGATCCAAAAAATATTAGAGACAAACTTGTCCTAATAACTAGTCTGGAATGAAGGCTCAATTTTTTATAAGAAAGATTTTTTTTATTACTCCAAATATCATCAATAACCCGCCAGCCCAATCCACCCATAACAATGAGAAAAACAAAAACAATATTAACCAAATAATTTGTTCTATAGTCTTGAAGACTATTTGACATTAAAGAAAATCCTGCATTG
>CACGGL010000012.1:0-31942 GCA_902572595.1 uncultured Prochlorococcus sp. | reverse complement strand
TTTGGGCAGAAGATTAGATTAAATACCGCTAGGTAGTTTTCTGGTTAAATTTCTTAATTTTCTTAGTGCCTTAAGTTCAACTTGTCTTACTCTTTCTCTAGAAACTTCTAATAATCTTCCAATTTCTGCAAGCGTATGTCTCTCATTTGCATCAAGTCCAAACCTTAGTTTGAGAACATGTTGTTCTTGCTCGCTTAAATGACTTAACCACTTACCAAGTTGCTCTTGATGCATTTTCTGTTCAACTTGATCTAAAGGCTCTTCATTATTACTATCTGCAATTAAATCACCTAAAAAGCTCCTGCCATCATCACCATTTACTGGAGCATCTAAACTACTTGTCGATAAAGCTTGTCTTAAAACAGAATCCAATTCTTCAACATCAATTTCCATTGCCTCTGCAATTTCAATTCTGCTTGGCATAGCGCCAAGCTTATGAGCCAAATCTCTACTAACTTTTCTAATAGAAGCTAACCTTTCGCTTAAGTGAACAGGTAAACGAATTGTTCTTGATTGACATGCAATTGCTCTTGTCATACTTTGCCTAATCCACCAAAAGGCATAAGTAGAAAACTTATATCCTCTTGTCGGATCAAATTTTTCAACAGCCCTCTCTAACCCAAGAGAACCTTCTTGTACTAAATCAAGAAGTTCCAGTCCTTTACCTTGATATTTTTTTGCTACGCTGACAACTAATCTTAAATTAGCTTTCATCATTCTTTCTTTAGCTCTTCGACCAATTTTTATAGTTCTTTTTTGATGAGCTGTAAAATCATTAACCTTTTCATTTAATTGTCCATCTTCTGTAAGAATCATCATCTTCTGGACTTGATTACCCAATTCAATCTCTTCGGCGGGTGTTAATAAGGGAACCCTACCAATATTCTGCAAATACCAACTTATTGGATCATTACTTCTCCTTTTAGGTTGTTCTGATTGCGTTGGTAGTGATGAAACCATTTTTAAACCTAATTAGGTAGTAAAACTCTCCTACACTTTTCTGGAAATTGCCAAATATTTAATGCGCGCTTCAGATTTCAAGTAATATTTGTACACTTATGTGTTTAAAACTATAAATAACTCTCTTAAATTGTTTCTTTCAAGATATTTGTCTCGTTTTTTTATTTCTCATTAATTTCGACAATTCGTCACCAATAGCAGAAGCATTTGACCCTTTTTTGCACTTTGATGCAGCAAATGAATGTAGAAGTACATATTTAGCAAAAAGATCAGTTGTTATATTTCTATGGAAGGTTAAATCAATCGCAGAACGGCCAGCTATAAATCCAGATAGAAGATCCCCCAGTCCAGCTCGAGCTGTCTGAGAGTCGGTTCCAAAAAGTTGCCATACTTTTTTATTATCAGCAACTATGCTGTTAGCTCCCTTTAATAAAATACTAATGTTAAACTCCTTAGCTGCATTAATAGCTAGTCCTAAATTGGTATCAGATTTGATATTTGGGAATAACCTGCGAAATTCTTTGCTATGTGGTGTAATCCATGTTTTAAATTTTCTCTCTAAAAAGAAATTTGCCCCTAACTTAGATTCCGAAATTCTATTAAGTGCGTCTGCATCCAAGATCAATAATCCTCCAAAAGCTATGAGATAGTCTTTTGATTTTTGCCAATCATCATTATCAATTCCTATTCCTGGACCGACAGCTAATGAATCAAACGCGCTTAAATCAATATTCTTTAATGCACTAAATAAAGATGAATTTCCATTTTGGTTAGATTGCATAGTTTCTTTTAAAACTATTTCTGGGGCAACTTGCCAAATAGATTCAGCAACTAATTCAGGGAGGACAGCCGATACATAGCCTGCTCCACTTGATATCGCCCCTTTTAATGCCAAGTATGCAGCACCAGGATATTTTTCACTTCCGGCTATTAGTAATGTTCTACCTCTTTGATATTTGTTGGAATTTTTTGGTAAAGAAGGTAAATCAATATTTTTTATATCTTTGTAAGTAACCTTAAAAATCTTTTTATCAACTTTGGACAGCTTACTAGGAGGCATCCCAATATCTATATGGTGCAATTCTCCAATAAAAGGTAAAGCAGAATCTTGGGTCAACCCAATCTTATAAAGACCAATAGCCAAGGTATAGTCTGCCTTTACTGCGTCATCTAAAAAAGGATCTCCTTTATCAGGACATAATCCTGTTGGAATATCAATACTTATTACTTTTCCAGATTTTTTGTGAAATTTTTGATTAAACAGCTTTATTAATTTTTCATCAACTTTTCTTGTTTGATTATTACCAAAAACTGCATCAATCCAAAGCTCTTTTCCATTTGCATCAGGAGGCTCTACTAATTTTGTGACACCAATAGATGTAAGATAATTAAGGTGGTTATTTGTTAATGTTTTTTTAATCGGGAATGGACACCATACCTGAACATAAAAACCTTTCAAAAAAAGCTCTCTAGCTATTACTGCACCATCACCACCATTATGCCCAGGACCAATAAAAACAGTTATTCCATGCTTGAGAAGAGGTTTCTTTTTTAAGAGCCATCTACTAATTTGGATACCAGCTTTTTCCATCAATGCTTCTTGTGGCATTCCATCAGAAAACATTTCTTTCTCTAATATCAACATTTGCTTTGAATCAACAATTAAATGTTCAGAGTCAATTGTTGGCCATACAATTTCATTCATAATGAATACAAAGCAATTGAAGTACTGTTCAAAAATTTAAACTTCCATGTTAAAGACACAAAAGGATAAAAAATTGGAGAACTTTTTTTCTTCTAATGATAAAACTAAAAAGAAGAAAAATATTATTGTAGGGCTTTCTGGTGGCGTAGATAGTTCCCTTTCAGCTGCTCTTCTTGTAGAAAGAGGCTGGAATGTTGAGGGACTAACTCTTTGGCTAATGAAAGGACAAGGCTCCTGTTGTTCTGAAGGATTAGTAGATGCTGCCGGCCTTTGTGAAGATTTGGGAATTAACCATAAAATAATAGACTCAAGAGAAATTTTCGAAAGAGAGGTAATTAAAAAAACTACTGAAAGCTATGAGAAAGGATTCACTCCACTTCCATGTTCGATGTGCAACAAGAATGTGAAGTTTGAAGAGATGCTAAATTACGCAATAAGCAAAAAAGACTTTACTCATATTGCGACCGGACATTACGCGAGGATAAAAAAATCATCTTATGCTAAAACACTTGATTGCAAGAGCCTTGTATTTAAGGAATTCCTTCTTCTTAGAGGTGCTGACGAAAACAAAGACCAAAGTTATTTTCTTTATTCTCTTTCTCAAGAAGTACTAAGCAGATTAGAATTTCCTCTCGGTGAAATGAAAAAAGAAGAAACAAGAAGGGAAGCCCTAAGATTAGGCCTTAGAACTGCCCAAAAACCAGAAAGTCAAGATTTATGTTTAGTTGAGCACTATGGATCAATGCAGATATTTATCGACAAACACATAGAACCCAAAGAAGGAGAAATAGTGCATGTAAATGGGAAAGTCCTTGGGAGGCACAATGGAATTCAGCACTTTACGGTAGGTCAGAGAAAAGGGTTGGGCATTGCTTGGCCTGAACCACTATATGTAAAAAGTTTAGACAGGGTAAAAAACATAGTTTATGTAGCAGACAAAAGTAATCTATTTAATAAAGAAGCAATAATTAGTAAGGTTAACTGGGTTTCAATCCAAGAACCTGAGCAAGAGATAGAAGTAGAAGCACAAATTAGATATAGAAGTAATCCAGTAAAAGGTACATTGATACCTTTGAAAAATTTAGATAATACAACTACAACATTTAAATTAATTTTTAAAGAAAGTCAAAGTTCAGTAACGCCCGGACAAGCTGCAGTTTTTTATAAAGAAGAAATTTTATTAGGTGGTGGATTAATTAGTTAATTTTCCAAAAGATATTTAATCCCATAAGTAATATAAATAAAAACAAAATAGGTTTATCTCCAAATTTTGTATAGAAAGTCTTCTCGGATGAAAAATTAGGGAACACTATTTCATTTTGCTCAACATCATAATCTAAAAGTTTAATTATTTTTCCATCATCTTGAACTAAGCCCGAAGGGCCGGTATTTGATACTAGTAAATTATTTTTCTTATTTTCAATACTTCTTAGTCTAGCCAAAGATAGGAATTGATTATAAAGCTTAGCTGGATATGGATCTAAATTTGCTGCAGTTATTATTAGTTTTGCACCGCTATTAATAGCCTTTCTTATTTCTAGTCCATCACTAATTTCGTAACATATAGCTACTGCTAGTGGGGGTGTAAATTTAGGATCAAAAAATCTTGAATCAGAGCCTGGTTGAATTCCTCCTACTGCAGATAATCCTCTTGAAAAACTATCTAGAAATCTAGGTATTTTTTCACCTATTGGAACAAGTCTATTTTTATCTATAAATGAGGTAAAAGATTTATCTCCAATTTGAAATCCGAGTAAAGAACTTCTTAAGTCATTATTTGAATTCCTGAAACCTCCTGAAAAGGTATTAATCTTAATGCCTTTAGAAAAATAAAAATTATTAGATAGAGTTCCTTCAGGAGTAACAAGAAGTTTCGCATTGTTTGATAAAGCATATTTTTGAGCGATAGATAGCTTTTCTTCAATAAATTCATCATTTATTTTTAATTTTTCTCTTGTTGGTATATTAGTTTGCCAAATAGCTACTGGATATTCATAATTTCTTTTTATTGGAGTTGTTAAACCTCCTAATAAATGTAAGAAAATAAAAACCAAAAGTCCTAAAAGAAATATTTTTTTAAAGTAAAGTTTTCTTTCCCATCTACCTTGAATATAAAAAATCCAAAATCCAATTAATATTTGTAATACGCATAAACCACTTGCACCAATCCATCTTGCTAAACCAGCAAGATAAATATCACCTGGGATGAGACTCTCTCCTAAACCTATCCAAAATAAAGGTGTTTGAGAAAGTATTAATTCACCAATACCCCAAGTCAAAGATAAAAAAAATACTTTTACTGTTAAAGATAATATTTTCATTTTGAAAACTTCCTCTTTCCAGAGAATAATTTCAACTAACAATCCCCATAAATAAACTAATATCCCGCCCAAAAAAGCGCAAAATAATAAAATCAAAATGGTAATTATTAAACTTGCGAGCCATGAAAAACCTAGCCATGTCAATGGATGAAGATCATAAAGCCAAGAATGACTTATCAAGATAAAGAAAAAACCCCAACAAAAATTTGCTATTCTTCTCTCACTTCCCTTCCATAAAATAAATAATGATATCGGCATAAAAATCAGCCAAAAATGAGTTGAGACTGAAATTCCTCCTAAAATCCCTCCTAAACAAGGGTAAAAATATTGTCTTAGACTTTTAATTTGAGTTGGGATTAACAATCTAAAATTACGAAATTAAATTTATAATCACCCATTTATTGTACCTTCATTCTGTAGACTAAGTTTTAGTAACTTTCAAAATTTATAGTGAAAGAAGTCTTTATTAGTTTTGCAGTTTTTGTTTTTTGTGTTTCATTAACTCTTTTCAGTCAATTTAATTCACCTCAAGTTGTTAATGCTGCTGAATCAGAAACTCAGTCAGTTCAAAGAACACCTGTTGCAAAATCATCAAATGTCTCAAATAATTTATTTGAACTAGACCCATCAGATCCAAATCCTATACTTTTCGCTATGGCAGAAGAAACACCATCAGACAACAATTCAAGGACTACAGAAAGTGGTCTAATTATTACAGATATCGTAAACGGGGAAGGAGATGAGGCTAGTGCTGGGGAAACAGTTACTGTAAATTACACAGGAACACTAGAAGACGGGACACAATTTGATACCAGTATCGGCAGAGCTCCATTCAGCTTTCCCTTGGGTGCTGGACGAGTAATAAAAGGTTGGGACGAAGGTGTAGCAGGCATGAAAGTTGGAGGCAAAAGAAAATTAACAATACCCCCGGAACTTGGATACGGATCAAGAGGAGCTGGAAATGTAATACCTGCTAATGCGACTTTAATATTTGAAGTTGAATTATTAAAAGTCAATTAAATTAAGTAAGAAAAATTTCTAAGACTTTTCAATTTAGTTAATCTCCAAGTAGTATATGTACAACACAAAATATTTGAAATGTTAAGTAAATTCATCAATTCTTTTCTAGATAAAAATTCCCCAGTGACAGTCCATGCTCACTGCGATGGTCCTTGTGGTGTTTACGACCCAGCATCTACGAGAGTTGCAGCTGAAGCAGTTTTATCAATGACAAAAAAACTTATTGCATTAGAAGCTCCTTCTAGCACTGATTCAGCAGAGTGGGCTGCATACAGTAATACATTTTCTAGATATGTTGCAGTTAAAGAAGAGCAAGCAAAAGAAACAAAAAAAGAGATTCTAATTTTGTGGACAGATTACTTTAAACCAGTTCACTTAGAAACTTATCCAGACTTACATGAAACCATTTGGAAGGCGGCCAAATTATGCAGTGCATGTAAAGTTAATATTGACTTGGCTCAAGCTGAAGAACTCATGAGTTATGTAGAAAAAATTCATAATATTTTCTGGGCATCAAAAGGAAGATCAGACGCTTTTGTAAAAGCTAGTTAATCAGAGTTATTTTCAAAAGTATTTTTGATTTTATTTTATTTTTTTTAGGTTTAAGAAAAACCGCGATTATTAGTGGTAAATCGATGTTTCCTTACCTAAAAGAAGGTGATATTGTATTTTTTAAAAAATATAAAAAGAATAAATCAATACTTAAAAATCGACAAATAGTTATTTTTAATCATCCAATTAAAAATAAAAACCTAATAAAAAGAATAAATTCAGTAAATCAAAATAACGTTGAGGTTATTGGCGACAATATTGAATTTAGCGAAGATAGTAATAAATTTGGATTAATCAATAACGAAAAAATAATTGGGATTGTCACCTCTAAATTAATTATTCCTAAATTAAAAAATTTTTTAATTCAAAAAAACAGAAGCACTTCTTTGAATCCAAAATAATCCCAAAGAAAAGGAAAGCCCTCCTGCTACAGCTATTAATCTTTTAATAAATTTTTGACTTGCTTTAAAGGTACTAAAAGATATTAAACAAGTAAAAAGATTCATACTTATAAGTGAACCAATCAAATATGAAATCAAATATAAACAAGCGCTTGTTAAAGGTAGTGCTAAAGCAGGAAGAACTGCAAGAAAATGTGAACCTCCAGCTATACCATGTAGCAAGCCTAAACCAGTCAAAGCATGTGAGTGCTTATTATTATTTTTTGGTTCCTTAATATGAAAGTGAAAGTGACGATGTGCAATTCCATTCTCATGCTTATGGGAATGCGAGTGGATACTGAATTGAAAAGAATTTTTTATAGCAAATACTCCAACAATTAGAAGTGAAATTCCAACTAGGAATTCCGCAATACTAGAAAATTTGTTTAATGGCGTAATATCCTTAATAAAAATCGCTAGAAAAGCTAACAAGAGGACTCCTGAAGAATGGCCCAAGCCCCATGAAAAACTATTTTTAAGAGCTTTTTGGGGATTATTAATCGCTGCTGGTGCCATTGCAATTAGATGATCAGCGCCACTAACTACATGCACAAATCCTGCTACTATACCTGTTAAAATTACAGCCTTCATATATATTCAGTACAACTCTTTTTATTCAATTTTATAGCACGATTTGAAGTCAATATTAAATTGAGTTAAATAATTTCTTGAACGATTGTTCAATATCAGTTTCTCTCATAAAAGTTTCACCAATTAATACTCCCTTGATTCCAATAGATCTAAGCGATTCTAAATCTTCGGCACAATTAATTCCAGATTCACTTATAGGAATAATATTTTGTTTTAAAAATATATCTGCATATGTATGCATCAATTCTATTGATGTTTTTAAATCCGTTTTAAAAGTCTTTAAGTCCCTGTTATTTATTCCAATCAAATTAAAAGATTTTAACTTTAGAATCCTTTCTAATTCATGAGAATTATGGACTTCAACAAGAACACTCATCTTTAAATTATCAGCTATTTTCTTTAAATAAATTAAATCGTCATCACTTAAAATCGCAGCGATTAATAATATTGCATCAGCACCAGATACCCTTGCTTTATAAATCTGATAAGCAGAAATAATAAAATCTTTGCAGAGTAGAGGGAGATTAGTTGATCTCCTTACAATTTCGAGTATTTCATAACTACCTTGAAAAAACCTTTTATCGGTAAGTACTGAGATACATGATGCACCCAATCCTTCATAGCAAATTGCTATGTTTTCAGGGTTAAAATCTTTTCTAATAACTCCTTTACTCGGACTAGCTTTTTTTATTTCAGCAATAACTCCTGGTTTTATTTTTGACTCCAAAATATTTTTATAAAAATCTTTGGGAGTTGGAAGTTTTTCAATCTTTTTGATGAGATCTTCTAAAGAGACTATTTTTTTAAAATTCTTAATTTCAATATCCTTGTGCCATACAATTTCTTCCAGAATATTTTTTGCTTGTGCTTCTCTATGAGGGACAGCATATTCTAAATTTTCTACCCTTACTGTTGGATTTGGTGGCCTGCGTCTTATCTCCATTAATTTTAGAAATTATTTTATTTGAGAAGCTGCTTGTTTATATGCGACCTCAACTACTTCACTAAGAGTAGGATGAGTATGAACTTCTTTAGATAATTCAATTACATCTTGGTTCCTTGAAATAGCATTCGAAATTTCTTGAATTAAATCAGCTGCATGTAACCCAAAAATATGAGCACCTAATACTTTCCCATTATCTTTGTTGAAAATCAACTTTAGCAATCCATCACTCTCCAATTCAGCCAATGCTTTTGAATTAGCCTTAAAGAAACTTTTGACAACTCCCAAAGTAAAATTTTCTTTTGTAGATATCTCTTTAGCTTCAACTTCAGAGAGACCAACTGAACTTATCTCTGGGTGAGTAAAGGTTGCTGCGGGGATACTTTTATAGTTAATTTCGACATTACCACCGCAAATATTATCAACAGCAATAGTACCCTGCGCTGCAGCTGTATGAGCAAGCATTAGTTTGCCCGTTACATCTCCAACAGCCCAAATGTTAGGTATTATTTCATCACCATTCTTAACTCTCATTTGATCATCTATAGGAATGAAACCTTTTACTGTTTCGATACCAACCGACTCAAGATTTAAGTTATTACTATTAGGACTTCTGCCAGTTGCGACTAGTACAGCGTCAACTTCTAAAGTTTCTACAACTTCCTTAGATTTTGCATCAGTCAGTTCTATTTTTACAGGGCATCCAGGTGTTATTTTTGTCGCAAAGACGTTTGATTTTGTGTCTACATCTCTTGCTTGAATAAGGTTCTTCTTAGCAATTTTAGTGATGTCTGGATCAAATGTTGGCATAATATTCTCCAAAGCCTCGATCATGGTAACTTCACAACCAAGAGCGGTATAAACATCAGCAAATTCTAAACCTATATATCCGCTTCCAATAATTGCTATCCATCTTGGAAGCCACTCAAGTTTAACCGCATCATCGCTAGTAAATACGGTCCTACTATCCAAAGTTATTCCACGGGGCACAAAAGGAGATGAGCCTGTTGCTATAACAATATTCTTACATGTGAAAATTTTATCAATTCCGTTTTTATCTCTTACACCTACTTTTTGATTTCCTTCAATTCTTCCAATGCCCAAAATAATTTCAACTCCACTTCTTTTAAGAGTTTTTGTTAAATTTTCTCTAACATTTAAAACTAAATTATTTGCATGGTCTGCAATTTTTGATCTCTCGAACCTTACTGGTGAAGCATGTATACCAAATTTAGCTAAATGTTCATAATTAGCTATTCCTCTAACTTTTCCACTTGCAGCCAAAAGAGCCTTAGATGGAACACAACCCTTGTTAACACAAGTGCCTCCCATATCAGAAGATTCTACTATTGCGACTTTCAGTCCCTTACCAGCAGCATGTTTAGCGGCATCAAAACCTCCATATCCTGCTCCTATTACGATTAAATCAAAATCAAAACTTGAATCAGTCACTTTTTATTTATTTATTTAGAGATGTATGCGACTCTTTTTCGTTCTAGTAATAACGGAACTGCAACACAAGCCACATTCAATGATTCTACAATCTCGCTATGCGGAATTGTAATTGTTTCATTAAAAGCTTCTTGAATTTTTTTATGAATACCTTGGCCTTCATTACCCAAAATTAGTGCTGTACGTCTAGACCAATCAATTTCCCAGTAAGGTTTTGAAGGTTTTTTTGAACTCTCATCATGGCTACTAGTAGAAAAAATCTTAAATCCTACATTTGATAATTCAGACAAAGACTTAAGTAAAGAATTTAATATTTCTTCTTCAATGCCATCAAATCTCAAAAATGGCAGATGAAAAACTGCACCTGAGGATGCTCTTAATACCTTTTGGCCTAATGGGTGCGCACCTCCAGCTAAAAAAATTGCATTAACACCCGCAGCTAAAGCGGTTCTAAATAGATTACCCATATTCCCAGGATCTTGAATTCTGTCGAGAACAAGAACAAAATCATCTTTTCTATTAAATTTATAATTAGGTATTTCTGAAATCTTTACTAAAGCTGCTATCCCATCTGGATTAATTGTTGAAATCGCAGATGTCAAGACATCCTCTGAGACAATATTTATTAATGACTCATCAAATTTTTTGCTTAGATTTTGATTCTTTCTTAGCCATTTTTCGGTAACTAAAATCTTAGAGGTATTTTTTCCAGACTTCAGCAATTCTTCAATGAGATGTGTACCCTCTATGCAAAAAAAGTCTTGATCTTTTGGAGATGATCCTCTTTTAAATGATCTAAATCTTTTAACTAGACTATTGTTTTTACTAGTTATTTTTAAAAAAGTATTTTCTATGAGTATTTTGAAAAATTTGTTATCAACTATATTTTAATTACATAAATATTTTGATCAATTATTTATTAAATTTTTATTTCCCAAGAAATCAAAAAAATACATTTTCACTTTTAATTAATATTCATGACGTTACATAGGGTGGACTTAATATTATTAGTTTGTCATTATGAATCTAATAAATTAAGTCTTAATGATTTGCGGAAGCAAAACGAAGTCATATCTTAAATCGCAAAATTTAAAGATTCTTGGCCAAGGCAAGTTAAATGGAATAGTTGAAATAAGTGGTGCGAAGAATTCCGCCTTAGTTTTATTAGCCTCATCATTGCTAACTAATGAAAAAATAATTCTTGAAAATGTACCTTTTCTCACTGATATTGAAAAGATGGGGAATATTTTAAAGAATTTAGGAGTGAATTTAGTTCGTAAAAACAACCAACTAGAAATAGATCCAACAACTATTTCGATTAAAGAACTTCCATATGAACTTGTTAAAGGATTAAGAGCTAGTTTCTTTTGTATAGGTGCACTATTAACTAAATTTGGAGAAGCTCAAGTACCGTTGCCAGGTGGATGCAATATTGGTTCAAGGCCAATAGAGGAGCACATTAATGGATTAATGGCACTAGGAGCAGACATTATTATTGAAGAGGGAATTGTAAAGGCAAAAACAAGGGGGGACAAAAATAGACTTCATGGCACTCATATTAAATTAAATTGTCCAAGTGTAGGTGCGACTGAAACTTTAATAATGGCAGCATCTTTAGCCAAAGGAAGAACTACTATTGAAAATGCTGCTAGAGAGCCTGAAGTTCAAGATTTATGCCAAATGCTCAATAAAATGGGGGCAAAAATTTATGACTCCGGTAAAGAAACAATTATTATTGATGGTGTTAATAAGCTTGGCGGATGTACCCATAAAGTAATTCCAGACCGAATAGAAGCTGGAACTTTTCTAATAGCTGCTGCTGCAACTTCCTCTTCAATAACAATTTCTCCAGTAATCCCTCATCATCTTGAAGCTGTCACTAATAAGCTTCAAGAGAGTGGGAGTAAAATTACCATTAAAGGTAATTCGATTTCTATCAAGAGTAAAGAGATTAAAGGAGTAGAAATTGAAACAGCGCCTTTCCCAGGCTTTCCTACTGATTTGCAGGCACCATTTACAACTCTAATGACAATCGCAAATGGTGAATCAAAGATAACTGAAACAATTTTCGAAAACAGAATGAATCATATTTATTTACTTAATGAAATGGGCGCCAGTATAAAACTAAACAAAAACGTAGCTCACATCAAAGGTGTTAAAACAATTAATGGGATGAATCTAGTCGGCACAGATTTAAGGTCATCAGCTGCATTAATAATTGCAGGAATCATCGCAAAAGGTAGTAGTAATTTCTATGGATTAGAACATCTAGATAGAGGTTATGAAAATTTTGAATTAAAGTTAAAAAATTGTGGTGTCAAAATAATTAGAGAAATAAGTAAAAATACTTTTGAGGAGAATGGATATAAAATTGAACCAAAATCTGAGAATCTTTCAAAACTCGAAGCAGCTTAGTCTTTTCCAAATATATTTTTAAAAGCTAATAAAGTTGATTCAAACGTAAGCAATATTGATTAATGAAATACAACCCAAAAATAATATAAACAAAACTAGAAAGCGATTAGACCAAATTTTATTTAAACCATTAAATTTGAATTCGTTCATGCCCAAGTTCCACTATTTGATCCGAATGTCGTAAGTATAGTTACTGCAATAAAAAAATAAGGGAAAAATTTAAAGGAAAATCTTTTAGCTTGAGTTTTAGACATTTGCTTTTTTTATTAAATATAAGACAATATTACTAATCATGAAGCTATCTCCATTCAAAAAAGACTTTTAAGCGCATTTAATTACAAAACTGTATCAGAAATGTTTAAATTTGTCTTTTTCCCCTCATTTCTTGTCAGCAAATGCAGTAAATAATTCAATGTTTTTACCGAAAAGATTAACTATTAACAAACGTTATCTTGATAACTGTTCATTGACCAAAACAATAGTCAATAAGTTGATTTTTGTTATAATAAAAAAGTTCATTTTTTCAAAAGCCTTGGGAGCGTGGTGGAATTGGTAGACGCACCGCACTCAAAATGCGGCACCTTCGGGTATGTCGGTTCAAGTCCGACCGCTCCCACTTTGATGAATACCTATAGTCGATTCGATATATCTTTCAAAAAAGGAAAAGGTTGTTGGTTATGGGACAAAACAGGTAAAAAGTATCTTGATGCAGTAGCTGGCATAGCAACATGTAGTCTTGGACATAGCGACAGAGTTTTAAGAAGAAGGTTATCAACTCAACTAAAAAAGATTCAGCACATTTCCAATCTTTACAACATTGAAGAACAAGAACAATTAAGCAGAACTTTAACAAATATGAGTTGTGCTAAAAGCGTCTTCTTCTGTAATAGTGGTGCGGAAGCAAATGAATCAGCAATTAAATTAATTAAAAAATATGGTAATACAACAAATAAAGGTAAAGAATCAATTATTCTCTCAGCAGAATCCAGCTTTCATGGAAGGACGCTTGCAGCCTTGAGTGCCACTGGACAGCCCAAATATCAAAAAGGTTTCGAACCAATGATTCAAGGGTTCAAATTTTTTAAATTTAACAATTTTGATTCGGTAAAAAAATTATTTGAAGAGTGTGAAAATAATGATCAAAAAATTTCCGGCGTTTTAGTTGAACCAATACAAGGAGAAGGCGGCGTAATTCCTGGAAGTAAAATATTTTTTAAAAGCCTGAGAGAAATATGTGATAAATATAATTCTCTTCTCATTTTAGATGAGGTTCAAAGTGGAGTAGGTCGAACTGGAAAAATGTGGGGTTATGAGAATTTAGGAATTGAACCTGATGGATTCACCCTTGCAAAAGGATTAGGAGGAGGTCATGCAATTGGAGCATTATTAGTAAAAGAAAAAGCCAACATTTTTTCTCCAGGAGATCATGCAAGCACTTTTGGGGGGAACCCATTCGCCTGTAAAGCTGCCCTAACTGTATTAGAAGAAATCAATAGAAGAAATATTATCAATAATGTTTATCTAAGAGGTGAACAATTAAATGCTGGGTTTGAAGAATTGTCAAAAAAATTTCCAAATATTATTAGCGGGAAAAGAGGTTTAGGTTTAATACAAGGTCTTGTTATAAATAACGATTATGCTGATGCAAAAAAAATTACATTAAAAGCTTTTGATAAAGGATTACTTGTAGTTCCTGCAGGAGGAAATGTTGTAAGGATTGTTCCACCATTAGTTATATCTCGAAGAGAAATTAATATTCTTTTGAATAAGCTAAATTCAATTTTTGAAGAGTTATAGAAATTTAAATTTTGAAAAATGCAAATTTAAAATTTTTTGAATTATCACCCAAATATGAAAGGGATAATATCAAGTTAGGTTTATCAAGAATTAAAAAAGCACTTCAAGAACTTGGTAATCCTTGCGAGAATATCCCTGCGATACAAATTATTGGAACCAATGGGAAAGGATCAATCGCGGCATATTTAGAAAATATACTTTTTGAAGCTAAAAGGAATTTTGGCGTAACGACATCTCCCCACCTTTTGGACGTATGCGAGAGGATTAGAGTTAATAAAAAAAATATTAACAAAACTGATTTTGAAAAACTCTACAGATTAATAGAAGAGAAATTTTCAATATTTAAATTAACTCCTTTTGAAAAAATCATTTGCTGCGCACTAAATTTCTTTGACAATAAAAAAGTTGAATTGCTCATTCTTGAAGCTGGCTTAGGGGGACGATTAGACGCGACAACAGCCCATAAATATAGACCAATAATTGCTATTGGGAATATTGGCTTAGACCATAAAGAATATCTTGGAGATACTATTGAAAAAATTGCCGAAGAAAAATTAGCAGTTATTGAAAAAAACTCAATTGTCGTTTCATGCAAACAAAATAGTCAAGTTGAAAATTTAATAACCAAAAAAGTTAAAGAGGTTGGAGCAGAAATTATCTGGAAAGATTCAATTTCAAACAGCTATGAGCTTGGATTAAAAGGAATTTTTCAAAAGCAAAATGCTTCAGTAGCTTTAGGAGCAATTGAAGCGTTGAATAATTTGGGATTTAATATAAAAGGAACTCACATATCTGAAGGTCTTAAAAAGACATCTTGGCAGGGAAGGCTAGAAATAATAAATTTTTTGAACAAAGAAATTCTTGTTGATTGTGCGCATAATTATCCTGCTGCAAAAGCACTCTCTCATGAGCGAAGTAATTGGGAGAATGAAGATAAAGGAATTTATTGGATTTTAGGTGTCCAAAGACAAAAAGATTTTTACGCAATATTAAAAACGCTTCTAAAGAAAAATGATCACTTATTACTTGTGCCAGTGCCAAACCAACCTAGTTGGAAATTAAAAGATCTTTCTAAGATTAAAGAAATTGACCTTCAAAAAGCAATTGAATTTAAAACATTTGAAGTTGCCATTGATTATTTATTTTCACTAGAAAAATGGCCACCTAATCGTCCAGTCCTAACGGGTTCTATTTTTTTAGTTGCTGAATTTATTAAATTTGCAAATAAAAAGAAATGTTAAATATTAAATTGTTCCTTTACTTCCCAACCTTCCAATTTTCCAGGATTTAATAGCCCTTTAGGATCAAATTTTAATTTCGCTTTTACTTGATCTGCGTCAACCACTCCTAGGCCTCCGCCTTCGACAGTTAAAACATGGGGATTAAAAATAAATGCCCCAAGTTTCTTACAATCTTCTATTATTTCATTTAATTCATCTATCCCATTCCACCTTAATACAGGTAAAGCCGCTAATCGCGGTGATCCTTGTTGAGAAACTGCCTCTAAATGCCAAAGAACTTTTCTACCCCATTTTTTTCTCAGAAAATTAATTAATTCTAGTTCATTATTTAGTGGCAAAAGCATCTGTAAATAAGTCCAATTTTTATCCCTAGACCTCATATGAAGAGTTGTATGATTCCATACGACTTCAGAAATTCCATTCACGAGCTTTTCTTCTTCCCCAAGTAGGGTAGATTCAACTTTAAATTTTTTACAAATCAACTCGATCGTTTTTGTTCCTCCAAAAGTAGATTGAATTAATATCTTGTGACTTCTAGATTTACGTTTAAACCATTTTGGCATTTGATCTACAATTTCTTCTTCAAGAATTGCTCCTAATTTCAGATCAATTGCTGCGCTGGTGAGAGTTTTTAATATTTCTATTGTTTTTTCAAATTCAATACAGTCGATAACTATTGAATACCACTTACGTTTGATATCAGTAGCAAGTAGTAAAGAAGTAATTATTCCATTAGTCCCATAAGCATGATTTAGAGGTTCGGATTCTTCAGCATCAAATTTTAATAATTCAGGTTTTTCATTAATCGTTACTGCTTCTAAACCAATAAGATTTCCTGGATCTCTTAAAAATCCCCACCTAATTGAACCAATACCTCCTGACCCACCTGCAATAAAACCTCCAATTGTTGCAGTTTTCCAAGTACTTGGAAGCAACCTCAATTCCCTCCCATATTTCTCTAATTGTTTATTCAAATCTCCCATCACACAGCCAGACTGTACTTTTACAAAACCTGTATCTGGATCAAATTCTTCTAACTTATTAAAGTGACTCATCTGCATTACAACTCCTTTAAACAATGGGACAGCTTGTCCATAATTACCTGTACCTGAACCCCTCAAAGTAAGTGGGATAGAAAATTCCCAACAAATTTCTGCTACTTCCTTTACTGCTTCGTGATCACTAGGTCTTACCACCAAATCAGCAATACATTCGTCTAATTTTTCAGTAAGGATTGGAGAGTAGTTATAAAAATCTTTTGATAGCCTTTTTATTTCAGATTGGCTTTCAATTATCTCTAAGTTTTTAACTTCCCTAAATTTTTCTATAAATTTAAGAGTATTTGATGTCATTAATTAAATTCTTATTGTTTTGTATATAAATTAGCCGATTAGCAATATAAATCGCCTTTTATATACACTTTTCTCTTTAATGAACTCGAAAAAACATCTGCCCAACTTTGCGCATCTAAAATCACAAAATCAGCAGGGCAACCCTTTTTAATTAAACCATCCCATTTTAAGTTTAATAATCTGCTTGGAGCTAAAAAAATAGAAGATAGAGTCATTCTCTCCCAGGGATTTAGTTGAAGCATCGGTATAGAGCAAGACAACATATAAAAAGGATCAAAATTACCAAATGGGTACCAGGGATCTTGAACGTTATCACTACCTAGAGATACATCCACGTGTGATTTTTGTAATTGTTTTATTGGAGCAACTGGTCTTTTTAATGAGGTAGTTTTATTACTTCTATTGAGCAGCCAAAAATTTGTTAGAGGTAAAGCAATAACTTTAATATTTTTCTCAGCCATTTTTTCTCCTAAATTTAAAATTTCACTATGACTTAGAGAAATAAGACTACTCAAATGACTACAAGTAATTGGAATACTTTTAATTTTTAAATTTTCGATTGTCTCTAATAAAACTTTTATTCCCGCTCCAGGCTCAATGGTCGATTCGTCTATATGAAAATCAATTTCTAATTTATATTTACTAGCTAGAAGAAGTATCTTTGAGAGAAATTTGCTTGTATCTTTTTTATTGAAAGGAGGAACAATTACACCTCCTAAAATACCTCCATTAGAGGATAATATTTTTGCCAAATCTTCTCCATTAGTTGTATCCCAGAATTCCAATGGAGCTAGAGCAACGAATTGTAAAGTCAACTCAGATGAAAATTTTTTTTGTAATTTAAAAAGTTCAATCCAAGTATCAATAGATTGACTTTTGTAAGTATCAATATGACTTCTAATAGCTCGGTATCCATTTTGTATGGCGAGTTTTAATGATTTCTCAACTCTTTCAAGAACCTTAACTGTAGTTCTAGTTTTATGTTCTTCAAGATTTACTGATAATGCTCCTCCATAGTTTGATTCCAGATTAGGAAAGTCTGTCCATGTAAAAGATTTGTCAAAATGCGAATGCGTTTCAACAAATCTTGGGAATAAAATATTTTTTGGTTTTGTAATTTTATTTTTTAAAGGCTTTAACTCAGAAACAAATCCATCCTCCCAACTAATGGAAACTGAACATAAATCCTCCACATCGATAATGAGGTTATTTATATCTTCTATTAAACAAAGGCTTCTGGGAATAAGAACCTCAGCTGTGCCGGAATTACTCAAATTTTTAAATTTTCTTTTATTTTAAATCATAAGAAAACTTTACTGAATTAGAAAATAATTCAAATTTCTCTAAAAGATAAAAATAACTATGAAAAATTACCCTTGAGTTGTTAAATTTATAAATGTGAGGCGGGCGTCGCCAAGTGGTTAAGGCAGCGGCTTGTGGCGCCGCTATTCGGGGGTTCGAATCCCCTCGCTCGCCCTCAAAAATATTGCAGCAAAATTATTTAACTTGTAATTTTGAATTAAAGAATCATAAAAAATTCCTAGCAAAGTGCTAACAAAAACAAAATCAGACGAAAAAAAAACTCAAACGTATTCAACTACTAGCAGTTATTGGATAACCACATTTGGATGCCAAATGAACAAGGCTGATTCTGAGAGAATGGCTGGGACATTAGAGAAAATGGGATATACCAGAGCAGATAATGAATTAAATGCCGATTTGGTCTTGTACAATACATGCACTATTAGAGATAATGCAGAGCAAAAAGTTTATAGCTTTCTAGGAAGACAAGCAAAAAGAAAGCACAAAACACCTAGCTTAAAACTTGTTGTTGCAGGTTGTCTCGCTCAGCAAGAGGGAGAATCCTTACTAAGAAGAGTCCCAGAACTTGACCTAGTAATGGGCCCTCAACATGTAAATAACCTTGAGAATCTTCTGGGGAAAGTTGAATTAGGAAATCAAGTTGCTGCTACAGAAGAAACCTTCATTTCTGAAGATATAACAAGTGCCAGAAGAGAAAGCTCTATTTGTGGCTGGGTTAATATCATCTATGGATGTAATGAAAGATGTTCATATTGTGTAGTCCCCTCTGTCAGAGGAAAAGAGCAATCAAGATATCCAAATGCGATAAAAAGTGAGATCCAAAAATTAGCGGATGATAATTTTAAAGAAATTACTCTTTTGGGTCAGAACATTGATGCTTATGGTAGAGACCTTCCAGGAACTACAAAAGAGGGGAGAAAGGAAAATACCCTAACTGATCTTTTGTATTATATTCATGATGTTAAAGGAATTCGCAGAATAAGATTTGCTACTAGTCATCCAAGATATTTTTCAAAAAGGTTGATTCAAGCTTGTTATGAACTTGATAAAGTCTGTGAACATTTCCATATCCCCTTCCAAAGTGGAAATGATGAAATTTTAAAGCAAATGTCCAGAGGATATACAATTAAAAAGTATAAAAATATTATCGAGAACATAAGGTTATTAATGCCAGATGCATCAATCACAGCTGACGCGATAGTTGCTTTCCCAGGAGAAACCGAACAACAATATCAAGACACATTAAAGCTAATATCAGAAATTGGCTTTGATCAGGTTAATACAGCAGCATACTCTCCAAGACCAAACACGCCTGCAGCAGTTTGGTCGAATCAACTTTCGGAAGAAGTTAAAAAAGCTAGACTACAGGAAATTAATGATTTGGTCGAGAAAACTGCTAGGAGTAGAAATCAAAGATATATCAATAATATCGAAAGCGTTTTAATTGAGGGTTTAAATCCAAAAAATTCCTCTCAAATTATGGGTAGAACTAGAACAAATAGATTAACTTTCGTAGAGATTCCTAAAAACATTAACTTTAATTTTTCATTAGGAGATGAAATAGATGTCAGAATAAATGAAGCAAGACCTTTTTCTTTAACAGGAGAACTTTATTTATGATTTTTTTCTAAATGATGGGGGGCAAGAAAAAATGTATTGGGTTAATATTTGGCGGAAATTCCAACGAACATGAAGTATCGATATCCTCTGCAAAAACAGTTTATAAAGCATTTAATTCAGAAATAAACCGAGATCGCTTTATAGTTAATGCCTTTTACATAAACAAATATGGAGATTGGCTTGATAGTTATAGTTCAGAAAAAATCCTAATTGGTGAAATTGATAACAATAAAACAAAAAAACAAGAAATTTTTAATCAAAAAAAAATTAACTTCCTTGACGGAATTGAATTTCAAAATGTTGATGTTTGGTTTCCACTTTTGCATGGATTTAATGGTGAAGACGGATCAATTCATGGCTTACTTAGATTTACAAAGAAACCTTTAGTCGGATGTGGAATTATTGGCTCTGCACTTGGAATGGATAAAATATTAATGAAAACAATTTTCTCAAATCTTAAATTTCCTCAAGTTAATTATCTAGTTTTTCAAAATGAAGATCTCAACGATAAGGCAGTAAAAAATAAAATAATTAATGAAATTTTAAAAAAATTAAATTTTCCTGTTTTTATTAAACCATCGAACTCTGGATCATCTCTTGGTATCTCCAAAGTCATGAATAAATCAGAAATATTACAAGCATTAGAAAAGGCACGGGAAATAGATCCAAGAATCTTAATAGAGGAAGGTTTAGAGGTAAGAGAGATTGAATGCGGGATAATTGGGAATTCAAAACTTTTATCCTCTGAGATAGGCGAGGTAAATTACGAAAGTGATTGGTATGATTACGATTCAAAATATCACTCAAATAATAAAATAATTATCCCAGCCGAAATAGATTCTATAATCACAAAAGAAATTAAAGACATTGCTATTAAAAGTTGTAGAGCACTAAATATTTTCGGTTTTGCAAGAGTAGATTTCTTTTTAGAAAAATCTTCAAATAAAATTTTTCTAAATGAAATAAATACAATTCCTGGTTTTACAAAAAACAGTATGTTTCCAATGCTTTGGGAAGCTTCAGGTTTAAAAATCGAACAACTTGTGGCTAAACTGGTAGATATATCTTTAGATTTGTAATTTAACTCAAATGTTGCATGGACTACTTTGGTTACCATTACTTTTAATCTTCATTTTATTAACTGCACTTGGATGGTTAGAAAGAAGAAGGCAAAATCTTTTTAGAAGTTGGGCGAGTGATTCTGAACTGTGCAAGTTAGATAGTTCAGGTGCAGCGTCCTTAAAAGATGGGGAATTAAAGTGGAGCGCATTTGAAGCTGGTAAATTTGAAGAAAAAGATTGTTTTACAATCAAGAAACTGGAATTAGTTGAATTAATGGCACTAACTTCAGGAGAAGCTCCTCTAACAAATGAATCTCAAGGTAAGTGCAGGTTGAGATTAGTAGGGGATGGGAAAGAGATGGACGTACCATTTTCAGATGCAGAGCAAGCAAGAGAATGGATGGACCAACTGATGGAAAAAGCTAGATGTGATTTGTGAACAACCAAAAAGAAATCAAAAATAGAAGCTTTTTTTTTCTAATTTCATTTTTATTTTTAACAAGCTTATTAAGCATAAAAACTCTCAAAAAAGTTAATCCCCAGGACATTAGGATTTCTGGTAGTGAATTATTTTCGCAGGATGATGTGGTAAAAAATTCATCTTTAAATTTTCCGATCCGATTAATTTTTGTTAAAACTAATTTGTTAGAAAAAAAGTTAAAACAAAATTTATCCCTCCAGAATGTTTCGGTAAACAAAGAATTATTTCCTTTTGGTTTGAAAGTCCATATTAATCCAAGAATTCCAATAGCTTACGGTGAAAGAATATTAAACGATGAAAAAATATTAGGCTTCATTGATAAAGATGGAATTTTTATCAATAAACAAAATGTGGATGAAAAAAAATTAGACAAATTTACCATACAAGTTTTTGGATGGAAAGAAAAATTTAAAAAAATATTATCTGAGATTTTTATTGCAATAGATAATTATGAATTAGAGATAGTTAAAATAACTTTTTCATACGATGGGTTTCTAACTATTGAGGAAAAAGATTTAAACATAATATTATTAGGATTAAAGCCAAATTTAATCAACTATCAATTAAAAATAATCAATAATCTTAAAAATGAATTTAAGAAAAATAGCTTTTCAAAAAAAATAGATAATATTGATCTTACTAATCCAGAAAAACCAAAAATAAAAGTGTTCAAACCCTAATATTTGAAAAAGTATTTTGAGTAATTTTTTTTAATTATTGTAGTGTTGATATGGGTTTTGCATTTAAAACAAAGTATTTAATAAATAAATATTTTTAGGATTTTCCTCAACAAATTCCTACAGATGAGCACAGTAAGCTCATAATGCACCCAATACTAGTAATAGATTCCTATTAAGAGATGAGCTTCGGTAACAATCCAAACTTTGATCAATCGAGAGAAATCCTTCCAAGCCAAAACGCCAAAATTGAAGTTATTGGTGTAGGTGGTGGTGGCAGTAATGCAGTCAATAGAATGATAAATAGTGATTTAGAAGGTGTTTCATTTAGAGTCCTCAATACCGATGCACAAGCCCTACTACAATCTTCTGCAGAGAGCAGAGTTCAGCTTGGACAAAACCTCACTAGAGGTTTAGGTGCAGGTGGGAATCCAAGTATTGGACAAAAAGCAGCCGAAGAATCCAAAGAAGAGCTTCAACAAGCTTTAGAGGGAGCTGATTTAGTTTTTATAGCCGCTGGAATGGGAGGAGGAACTGGTACAGGTGCGGCTCCCGTTGTTGCAGAAGTAGCCAAACAAAGTGGGGCTCTAACAGTAGGTATAGTAACCAAACCATTTTCTTTTGAAGGGAAAAGAAGAATGCGTCAAGCAGAGGAAGGGATCGCAAGACTAGCTGAAAACGTCGATACTCTTATAGTTATTCCAAATGACCGATTAAAAGACGTTATTGCAGGAGCGCCCCTTCAAGAAGCATTTAGGAATGCTGATGATGTTCTAAGGATGGGAGTAAAAGGCATTAGTGACATAATTACTTGTCCAGGATTAGTTAATGTTGATTTTGCAGACGTAAGATCAGTTATGACGGAAGCCGGCACTGCTCTCCTCGGGATAGGTATAGGTTCAGGAAGATCGAGAGCTATAGAGGCAGCACAGGCAGCAATGAATAGTCCTTTATTAGAAGCAGCTAGAATTGATGGAGCTAAAGGCTGCGTTATAAATATTACTGGAGGCAAAGATATGACTTTAGAAGACATGACCTCTGCATCTGAAATTATTTATGATGTTGTTGATCAAGAAGCAAATATTATTGTTGGTGCAGTGGTCGATGAGGCAATGGAAGGGGAGATACAAGTTACTGTAATTGCTACAGGATTTGAAACAACCCAACCATTAAATCAGCAAAGAATAAAAAACAGATTATCTAATCAACCCTTATATAACTTTTCCGAAAATAAAGAATCAGGAGCCAGTATTCCTGAGTTTTTGAGATTAAGGCAAAATAAAAAAGATATAGGTTAAAAGGTAAAATAGAGTGACTCGGTTATCTCGCCTGCCTCAAGCATCCCTTGTGGCTGCTACCTTCCGGTCCTGACCAGGTTTAGGCGTTAAAACCGCGAAAGGCCGAGTCAGAATCATATTAGCAATTCTTGATTAAAAAAGATACATAAATTTATTATGTTGCCTTCAGACCTAGTCAATTATAAAAAAAAATCTCGCAAAATCATTGCACTAACTGCATGGGACTCCATATCAGGGTCTATTGCAGAACAGGCAAATGTTGATCTCGTACTAGTTGGAGATTCATTAGCAATGGTCTGCTTAGGATACAAATCGACATTGCCATTAACTTTAGAAAACATAATTTATCATACTAATGCAGTTTCAAGAGGATTTAAGAAGAAAATTGAGGAACAACCTTTAGTCGTTTCAGATATGCCTTTTCTGACTTACCAATGTGGTGAGGATAAAGCTGTTGAGTATGCCGGGAAAATTATTCAGAGCACTTATGCGAAAGCTGTAAAAGTGGAAGGAGCTGAACCAGAAATACAAAAAGTTATTTCTAGATTGATAAGAATGGGAATCCCCGTTATGGGTCATGTAGGTCTTACACCACAAAGCTATCTAAATATTGGATTAAGAAAACAAGGAGAAAGCTTAGCAAGCCAAGAAAAAATCAAGAACGAAGCTTTAATTCTTGAAGAATTAGGATGTTTTTCAATAGTTCTTGAACATATTCCTGATTTGCTTGCTAAAGAAATACAAAATTCTTTAACAATTCCAATAATAGGTATTGGTGCAGGTAATTACTGCGATGGGCAAGTAAGAGTTACTGCAGATCTGTTAGGCCTCAATGATGATCAACCACCATTTTGCCAACCAATTATCCAAGGAAAGAAATTACTTAAGGATAAGTTAAAAGAATGGGTAGAATCTGAAAGACTTAACTAATAAACCCCATTTTGTCATAAAGTCTAATTCCTTAAGAAAATAGTATTTCCAAAGGCTTATTAGGATATATATATTATCTTTTAATCATTTCATTTTTTTCTATTTTTGATATTTAAAAATAAGTTTGTATAGTTTGCAATAACTAATAAAAGCAACAGGAATGTATTAATAGAAATTTAAAAAAGAGAGTCTTTATAACCTTTAATTTAGATCTACTGTCAATCGATGGATTTTTGTTTCAAAATTTATTTTTTACAAATTTCAAAAGATATTTAAGACTATATTCCTTTGATTAATAAATTGATTTTGAAAAACTCTATTTCTCTTATTCCTTTTCTTTCGATGATAATTCTTACATTGGGATGTTCAAATAAACCAGCAGAAGAAAAATGAAAATGCCAATGTTATTTAATACCAGAGAACAGGCCGAAAAAGAAGCCTATAAATTTGGATGCGAAGGAGCTCATCAAATGGGGAATAAGTGGATGCCATGTAGTATGCACAAACATAACCATTAAAACGAGTATTTAATCTCTCCAATTTTTATCAACTTAGAATTATTTTTTCGCCGAGATTTGCTTCATCTTTTGTTAAAGAAGTTTCTGAGGGAATTTTTTTATTATCTGCAATTGCCATAAAACAAGTGATGGCTATAGTTTTAGCAATGACAAAATGGGTATGGTTAATCTTAATTAATCTCATCCCACCACTTAAACATAGAAACAAGAACTTGATTGCTTAGTTCCATGCCATTAGGCTCACTTAAAAAAAATCTATTACCCTTTTTTACTAAAAGTCCACTTTCAAGAAATCTTTCCCATTCTGCAAGCAATTTACTGAAGTTGCTTTCAAATTTTTTGTTTTCCCAGTTTTGTTTTTTAAACACTTCTTTGATATCTACACCCTCTTTGAGTCTTAATCCCAACATTATTTTCTCATCAAGTTCTTTATAAACAAACTCCTTATTAGTTAGGGATGAATCTAAATTAAATTCGTATTGTCTAGTTACCCATTCTTTATATTCTTTACTAACTCTTGGTCTAGTTAACTTTTCCCCCCAAGGTGAACTAGTGGAACCTTGACCAAAACTCCACCAGCCTAAACCACTCCAATAAACTCTATTATGTCTCGATTGATGTTGCGGAAGGCAATAGTTTGAAATTTCATATCTTGAATACCCTGAGTTTTTTAAAATTAAATGTGTTGATTCACTATTTCTAAAAGCTTCTTCATCACTTGGGAGTTTTAATTTGCCTAAATTAATTAATTTTTTAAAAACAGTGCCATTTTCAATATTTAAATCGTAAACAGATAGATGTGGTGGTGAAAATGTTATCGCTTTTTTTAAGTCATCCTGCCATTCTTTAAATCCACTAAGTGGCAAGTTTTGAATTAAATCTAAACTCCAGCTTTTTATTAACCCAGAATCATATGTTCTCTTCAACCATAAACAAGATTTTTCTGCATCTTCTTTCAAATGACGCCTCCCCGACTTTTGAAGTATCTGATTATTAAAACTTTGTACTCCGAGACTAAATCTATTTATCCCAGCATTTATGAATCCAAAAAGATCATCTTGAGTAAAACTAGCTGGATCAATCTCCATAGTTATTTCAGCACCATAGTCAATTCCATAATTTTCTTTAAAAAGATCAATTAATTCTTTGATTTGGGTAGGATCTAAAATTGATGGTGTACCACCTCCTATATAAATCGTCGATAGAGGTGATTTATGCTTAATTGACAATATTTCTTTATATAAATACCGCAAATACTCTTGAACAGTTTTGCTTCCATAACCTTTTAAAGTTTCAACTTTGTTTCCTAGTGGGATAACTGCAAAATCACAATAAAAACACCTTCTGTGGCAAAAAGGAATGTGCACATAAGCACTTCTTGGAAACTTATTCATAATCTAGGTTCATTTTTAAGCTTCAAAAAAGTATTAAGGATCGAAAAAAATAAAATCCTTATTTACTCAATTAATAAATCCTAGTAGATTATAGATATGACAGATATCTTAGTATTAATTTTATTTGTATTGTCTGGGGCAGCTTCAGGTTGGCTTGGCGTTGATTTATTGCCAGTAGACATACTCAAACAGGTATCTAATGTAGAAGGTTTTAGAATTGTTTTAGCAATAATCGGTTTTTTTGTAGGATTAGCAGCTGGTTTTGTATTCCTTCAACTTAGAAAGACTTTTCTTGATCAAATAAGAACAATGCCTACGGACTTGCTAATAAGTAGGTCCGTAGGATTAATTTTAGGCTTACTTGTTGCCAATCTCCTACTAGCTCCAATACTATTAATTCCCTTCCCTAGAGAGGTTTTTTTCGCAAAACCGCTAGCAGCTATATTAAGCAATATTTTCTTTGGTGTCCTTGGTTATAAGTTAGCAGATACCCATGGAAGGACATTATTGAGATTATTCAATCCAAATAACACTGATGCATATCTAGTCAATGAAGGGATCCTCCCTGCTGCAAGTCCAAAAATTCTAGATACTAGCGTTATTATTGATGGAAGAATCAATGGCCTATTAAGTTGCGGCTTATTGGAAGGGCAATTAATTATTGCTCAAAGTGTAATTGATGAATTACAAACTTTAGCCGACTCAAGCAGTAATGAAAAAAGGTCGAAAGGCAGAAGAGGTCTCAAGTTATTAAAAGAATTAAGAGATTTATACGGGAGAAGACTTGTAATAAACCCAACAAAGTATGAAGGTAATGGGGTAGATGAAAAACTCCTTAAAATTACTGAGGATATGACAGGAACTTTAATTACGGCTGATTATAATCTTTCTCAGATCGCTGAAGTTAAAGAATTAAAAGTTATGAATTTGAGTGATTTGGTTATTGCTTTAAGGCCAGAAGTACAACCAGGAGAGTCACTTAATATCAAAATCGTGAGAGAAGGTAAAGAAAAAATGCAAGGTATTGGATATTTAGATGACGGCACAATGGTAGTTATAGATGAGGCAAAGAATTTTGTGGGAAGCAGATTAGATATTGTCATCACAGGAGCATTACAAACTCCCACTGGAAGAATGGTCTTCGGAAAACTAATAAATAATCCTGAGTCAAACAAATCTTTTAAATCACCAGCGACACAGGGCTAAATCTAGCTAGAATCAGTTCAATCTTAATTTTGTGATACAAATGACTGTATCTGCTCCTTATTACGGCGAAAACACCGTTATGAGGACCCCGCCCCCTGATCTCCCCTCTCTTTTACTGAAAGAGCGAATTGTTTATCTTGGTTTACCATTATTTTCAGATGATGATGCGAAAAGACAACTAGGAATTGATGTTACTGAGTTAATCATTGCTCAACTTCTTTATTTAGAGTTTGAAGATTCAGAAAAACCAATCTATTTCTATATCAATTCAACTGGGACAAGTTGGTATACTGGTGACGCAGTTGGTTTTGAAACAGAAGCTTTCGCTATCTGCGATACAATAAGTTACATTAAGCCTCCAGTACACACAATATGTATCGGACAAGCAATGGGTACTGCTGCAGTTATTCTTTCATCTGGCACTAAGGGGCAAAGAGCCGCCCTTCCACATGCTTCCATCGTTTTGCATCAACCTATAAGCGGAGCAAGAGGCCAAGCAACGGATATCCAAATAAGAGCTGAGGAAGTTTTGAAAAATAAAAAATCAATGCTAGAGATTTTATCTCGTAATACTGGAAAGACAATCGAAGAACTCTCAAAAGATTCTGACAGGATGAGTTATCTCAATCCCCAAGAAGCCCTAGATTATGGAGTCATTGATAGAATACTCACAAGTCAAAAAGATCTACCAAATAAAATTTAACACTCACAAAACTATTTTAAAATCATGCCAATAGGAACTCCAAGCGTGCCTTACAGACTTCCAGGAAGTCAATACGAAAGATGGGTCGACATATATACAAGACTAGGCGTTGAAAGAATTCTTTTTCTTGGACAAGAAGTGAATGATGGTATTGCTAATAGCCTTGTTGCACAAATGCTTTATTTAGATTCTGATGATAATTCCAAACCTATCTATCTGTATATAAACAGTCCAGGAGGATCAGTTACAGCTGGCTTGGCTATATATGACACTATTAAATACGTAAAAAGTGATGTAGTGACCATATGTGTAGGCCTCGCAGCCTCCATGGGAGCTTTCCTATTGGCAGCTGGTACAAAAGGTAAAAGAGTTGCTTTGCCCCACAGTAGAATAATGATTCATCAACCCTTAGGAGGGACATCTCAACGCCAAGCAAGTGATATTGAAATAGAAGCTAAGGAAATTTTAAGAATTAAAGATATGTTAAATATGTCTATGGCAGATATGACAGGCCAATCATTTGAGAAAATTGAAAAGGATACTGATAGAGATTATTTTCTAAGTGCGAAAGAAGCAAAAAATTATGGCTTAATTGATAGAGTAATTACACATCCAAGCGAAGCAAATCAGTCTTAAATTTTCGAAATTAATATTTTAATTTTAATTTTTAAATTTATAATTTTTTTGGTTTATTTACACCTTAATGTCTAAAATAATAATTATCAAATGCAAAGAAGCTACAACTAATGACCCAACTCTTTTACGACACAGATGCAGATCTAAGTCTTTTAAATAATAAAACAATAGCGATTATTGGATATGGTTCACAAGGTCATGCACATGCCCTAAACCTTAAAGATAGTGGTATTGATGTAATTGTCGGATTATATAAAGGAAGTAAGTCTGAAAGCAAAGCAATTAGCGATGGTCTACAAGTCTTTAGCGTTTCTGAAGCTTGCAAAAAAGCTGACTGGATTATGATTCTCCTCCCAGATGAGTTTCAGAAAGATGTTTACCTTAAAGAAATAGAGCCAAACTTAAAAGAAGGAAAGATATTAAGCTTTGCTCATGGCTTCAATATAAGATTCGGACTTATCAAACCTCCTAGTTTTGTGGATGTTGTAATGATTGCCCCAAAAGGGCCTGGACACACTGTTCGTTGGGAATACCAGAATGGTCAAGGAGTTCCAGCATTGTTTGCAGTAGAGCAGGATTCTTCCGGATGTGCAAGATCATTGGCGATGGCTTACGCTAAGGGGATTGGCGGAACGAGAGCTGGGATTCTTGAAACAAACTTCAAAGAAGAAGCAGAAACTGATTTATTTGGCGAACAGGCTGTTTTGTGCGGAGGATTATCAGAACTCGTAAAATCAGGCTTCGAAACTCTTGTTGAGGCAGGATATCAGCCCGAACTTGCTTACTTCGAATGCTTACATGAAGTTAAACTTATTGTTGATTTAATGGTGAAGGGAGGCTTATCTCAAATGAGAGATTCAATTTCAAATACTGCAGAATATGGAGATTATGTAAGTGGTAAAAGACTTATTAATAGTGATACAAAGAAAGAAATGCAGAAAATTCTAAAAGATATTCAAGATGGTACTTTTGCTAAGAATTTTGTAGAAGAATGCGATAAAAACAAACCATTAATGACAAAATTAAGAGAAGAAAACTCAAAACATGAAATTGAGAAAGTAGGTAAAGGTTTGCGCTCTATGTTCAGTTGGCTGAAATAAATCTATTTTTAATTTTTCTTGGATCAATTGGTTTTGATTTATTAATAGGTGATCCAAGATTTTTTATCCACCCTGTTCAAATAATTGGCTTTTATATAAAAAAAGTATCAGATTACCTTATAAATAATATTGGAGAAAATAAAAATATATTGTTTTGGGGAGGTCTTATCGTAGCTTTATCCACTATTGGGATGAGTTTTGGTTTAGGAAAATTGATAGAAATTAGTTATATGCAATCAAGAAATAATTTTTTTAGTGGTCTTTTGATTTTTTTAGGGCTTTCAAGTTGTATTGCCACTAAGGGACTTATTTCAAGTGTTAAAGAGATTGCAGAGTTAATAGAATGCAAAGAAATTAATGACCAAAATAAGAGAATAATCAAAGAGAAGGTGCAAAGGATAGTAAGTAGGGATGTAAGGTCATCTTCTATAGAACATCTTTTGAGATCCAGTACAGAGAGTCTTACCGAAAATTCTGTTGATGGAATATTTGGGCCATTATTTTGGATTTTTATTGGAATTATTTTTATGAAATTTTCAATTTTTCTACCAGGTCCTTTGTCACTTGGTTTTTCTTATAAAGCTATAAGTACTCTAGATTCAATGATAGGTTACAAATATGATTATTTTAGATATTTAGGCTTTTTTAGTGCAAAAATCGAAGATATTTTTACGTTCGTTCCTTCAAGATTAGTTTTAATTACATTACCTTTAGTTAGTTCCAAAGTTAATGAATATGGATCAATCATAAAAAAAAGCTATCTTGATGGCAAAAAATATGATTCACCTAATGCTGGCATTTCAGAAGCTATATTTGCATATATTTCTGGTATTAAATTGGGTGGAAAAAGTAAATATAAAAATGAGATTATTGAAAAGCCAATCATCAATAGGAAAGGAGATAACTGCACTGGAGAGAAAATTAAATTGATTTGTCAATTAATTGTGAGATTACAATTTTTATGGATAATAATTTTCGTCTTAATTTTTTTTACAATTACGATTTTAATTTAACAATAAATTAGTTTTAAAATTATTAAAATAAGCAATAAAAGTCCAATGCAAGAAAACGGCTCCCCAATCGAAAATCAAAACGATGATTTTACTAATACATCATCAAATGATAGTGAATACTCAAAATGGGTAGACAATCAGGGAGATGAAGTAAAGAATGTTTTTGGATTTAATAGCAGTGCTGAACTTGTAAATGGTAGAGCCGCAATGATTGGATTCTTAATGCTCATATTAACCGAGTTAGTTTTTAGCGGCAGACCAGTAACGTCTTCAATTTTTGGTATTAATTAAAATGGAATCAAAAAATTCTAATTCAATAAAAGTATTCTTATACATATCTGTATGGGTAATTATTTGGGGCACTGTAGGTTCTCTTATCGATTATCCCCTATATAAAAATAAAATTTATTTAGAAGGAAGCATATATCAGTATCTTACTTTCACTTTTACAGCGATTATTTCCATTATATGTGGGATGTTTTTATATAAAAAAATTGATTTATAAAAACTTGTACCTAAATTTCTTAATAATTTTTGCTGGCTCTTTGCTGTCATTGGATTCGTAAAGTATCCACTTATGTGTTTCAGTATCATGATCACAACCATAATTACCTGATAAGTTATCGTAGCTTGATAGAGTTGAGTGACAATACTGATCTGCCTCAAAAGCAGAGTCATATCCTGTTAGAAAATATATTAAAATTAGAATAGTTACTATGAAAAAAAATATTTGAGAAACTAAATTAACTACCTTCATGAGTCATTCTAAAATTTAAATATATCATCTAATAAAATTTTTCGATCTAAAATATGGCTAACGACCAACATTAAAAACAAAGTCATGGAATTCTTGATTATTCAGATACAAAAATACTAAAAGTATTAGAATTAAGTTCAAGCCTAATACTATTGATCCAAAAATATTTATTTGTTTTTTCCCTGGCAAAGTGTAAGTAAACTTCTTGCCTTCAAGAAAAGCAGCTAAACCTTTTTTTCCTTTTATAGATTCTTTTAATTCATTATCATTCTTAACTTCATTATCAGAGAAACCTTTTACCATTACAAATCAAATAACAAATTTATATTATTCCAAAAAAATAAATTATTTTAATAATTAACAATTTTTAATCACATATGGGGTCATAAATGAAATTCTCTTATTTAAAAAATTTTTTAAATAATAAACTTCAATA
>CACGGL010000011.1:0-32761 GCA_902572595.1 uncultured Prochlorococcus sp. | reverse complement strand
AGTTATTATATTTCAACTACACTAGGTCTAACTTTCCCATTCAACATAGTTCTTGGCATTCCCATATATATGAGTTTAGTAAATAACATTATCCCACTTTCCCCTCTATAAAAAATGAAAAGATTAGACTTGATATTTAGTGAAAGAGAACTAGATGCAATCATTAAAACATTAGAAAAAGCTAATGTTCCTGGATATACCGTTATGAAACACGCCACAGGCAGAGGTCCTGAAAGAGTGGTTACTGAAGATATGGAATTTACAGGATTAGGAGCAAATGCTCATGTAATTGTTTTTTGTGAGCAAGAATTAATAGATAAAATGAGAGATAACATCAGGGATGATTTAAGCTACTATGGAGGAGTAGCATATATTTCTGAAGCAACACCTCTTTAAATTAAAGCAGAAATATTTTTTTAAGAATGAATCCAATCTACTCTTATATTTTTTCTACTATTTAAATATCTATCAATTGACATCGCAGCAATACATCCATCAGAAGCCGCAACGACTGCTTGCTTAAATGGTGTATTTCTTATATCTCCAATAGCCCATACTCCATCAGAGTTTGTAGACATAAAGTCATCCACAATTACTCCTCCGTCTTCTTTTAAAGCAATTTGATCACCTAAAAAATCAGTAATCGGCTTTGAACCACTCATATAGACAAAGACTCCATCTAAATTTAAATTGATAGGATTTTCTTCTTGCTTATTTTTTACAACAACTCCATTAACACCCATTTCATTACCCAATATTTCCAATAATCTTGTTCTACTCCAATGTTTTATATTTGAATTATCCATCAATTCCATAGCTTCTTCATTATCTGATTTAGGGTCACTTGATGTAATCCAATGCACAGTTGATGCAAATTTAGTTAAGACAGTTGCCTCTTCAATTGCCTCCTTATTCACTCCAACAACGGCAACTTCTCTATTTTTATAAAAAGCCCCATCACATGTAGCACAATAACTTACTCCTTTGCCAAGAAAATCCGCTTCGCCCTTAAATGATGCAGGCCTACCCATTGCACCACTAGCAAGTACAAGTGCTTTAGCTTTGAAAGTGCCTTCAGGTGTATAAACCATTTTCCATTCTCCACTAGCGTCTATTCCAAACACTTGTGCTCTTCTATAGTCTGTACCATATTGCACAGCCTGTTCTCTCATTAGAGTAAGTAATTTCTCCCCACTTATATCAACCGGAACACCTGGATAATTAGCTATTTGATGGGTTATTGCTAAGGCTCCAACAGATGGATTTTTATCTAAAATTACTGTCTTTAAGTTTGAACGAGATGTATAAAGTGCACAAGTACATCCCGCCGGGCCTCCTCCGATAATAACTACATCTGACTCAATGATTTCCAATTTAATAAAACTCCTTTTTAGTATTTAATTAGATGAGCTCTTGGTTAGAAGAAATCTTTAATGTAAATGCCTAACCATGTTTATAAATATAAGTTAAAAGAAAAAAGAGAAAAAAGCATAATATAGAAACAAACTTACATAGGAAAAACATAAAAATTAATTATCAAAATTATCAGTTACGTGAAATGTTCTGTATTGATCTATTATTAGTTCATATAGAAAAAACAATTGCCGAAGAAACAATATATTTTTTATGACCAACTCTGACTACCTTTTAAAAGCTGCCATTAAGAAAGTAACCGAAAAATTAAACGAGATATTAGTTGAAAAAATTGAAGAAGCAACAAATATTGCTCAGGATGCTCCAGAAATTCTCAAAAAAGAATTTGATAGTTTGAAAGAATCCATAATCGAAGAAGCCTCAAGAATGGAAAAAGCGGAAAATATTCAAGAAAATGAGTCCTCAAATACTTATCAAGATTCCAAAATAAAAAAAGCTTTAAATGAAATTGAAGGTATCAATAAGCAAATTGATCTTCTTAATAAAACAATAAATAATCAAATTAAATGAGTTATCACATTTTTCATTATCGTTTAAAAAAATTGAAGAGGGCCTTTCTTATTTGGATAACTCTGATTTCGCTTTTAACAATTTTGTGGATAGATAATATTAGATTTAAAATTTTCCAAACTAAAAGCAATGAAAAAAGTAGGGTCCAAATTAAAAGAGCTAGGTGGTTTACTAATCAATTAATAAAACTTGGTTCAGCATTTATTAAAATTGGACAATTATTATCAGCGAGACCTGATTTGATTCCTAATACCTGGATACAGGAATTATCTAAATTGCAGGATCAAGTTCCTAATTTTTCATTCGCGCAAGTTGAAGAAACTATAAGACATGAACTAGGGTCTAAGTTTAATGAAATAGATCAAATAATATGTGATCCGGTTGGATCAGCATCACTAGCTCAGGTTCATAGAGCGACTTTAAAAAATGGTAAGAAAGTAGTATTTAAAGTTCAAAGACCCAATTTAAAAGAATTGTTTATTATCGACTTGGGCATAATGCAGCAAATAGCAGGATTGTTACAGAAAAACAAGAATTGGAGTCGAGGTAGAAACTGGGTTGAAATTGCTAGAGAGTGTAGGAAAGTTCTCATGAAAGAGCTTGATTTTAATTGTGAAGCACAATATGCAGCAAGATTTAGACAGCAATTTCTTGATGATGAAAATGTTGAAGTCCCTGAAGTAATTTGGGATATGTGCAGTGAAAAAGTTCTTTGTTTAAGTTATTTAAAAGGAACAAAAATAAGCGATTTAGAAAAATTACAATCACAAGAAATAGATTTACCTAAGATTGCAGAAATAGGTGCCATCAGCTATCTAAAACAATTAGTAAATTATGGTTTTTTTCATGCAGACCCTCATCCAGGGAATCTAGCAGTTTCAAATGAAGGTAAATTGATTTTTTATGATTTTGGAATGATGGGCAATATTTCAAATAATCTTCAAACTAGATTAGGGGGGATGGTTAAGGCTGCTGCTCTTAGAGACGCCTCATCACTTGTTAGTCAATTACAACAAGCTGGGCTAATTTCAAAAGATATAGATATGGGACCAGTCAGAAGATTAGTCAGATTGATGCTTAAAGAAGCTTTAACTCCTCCATTTAGTCCAAATATTATCGAAAAATTATCAGGAGATTTATACGAACTTGTTTATGAAACACCCTTTCAACTGCCAGTAGATTTAATCTTTGTGATGAGAGCTTTATCAACTTTTGAAGGAGTTGGTAGAATGCTTGATCCAGGGTTTAACCTTGTATCAGTTACAAAGCCTTATTTAATAGAACTTATGACTTCGAATAATCAAACTCCCAATGATTTAATTAACCAATTTGGAAGGCAAGTAGGTGAACTAGGATCAAAAGCTGTTGGGATTCCCAAAAGAATAGATGAAAGTTTAGAAAGATTAGAGCAGGGCGATTTACAATTGCAAATAAGAATGGGAGAGTCTGATAGGCAATTCAAAAAAATGTTTACTGCTCAAAAAACTTTAGGCCATTCAATTCTTATTGGAAGCTTATCAATTGCATCTGCTTTACTTGTAACCAATAAACAAAATAATTTTGCTTTATTGCCACTTTTTTTTGCACTACCAATAAGTATTGACTGGATAAAGTGCCAATTAAGTATGAGAAAAGGCTCACGTTTAGAAAAACTTAAGCGCTAAAAAACTATATATTTTTAGGACCTAAACCTAAAGATCCAGCGAATCTTGCTTGATTTCCCAATTCCTCCTCAATTTTTAAAAGCCTATTGTATTTTGCAATCCTTTCACTTCTGCTCAAAGAGCCTGTCTTGATCTGACCCGATCTTGTGGCGACAGATAAATCTGCAATTGTTGTATCTTCAGTCTCACCACTTCTATGACTAATAACACTTGTGAAACCAGACATTTTAGCTAACTCAATAGCTTCCAAAGTTTCAGTTAATGTTCCAATTTGATTTACCTTTATTAAAATTGAATTAGCAGATTTTTCCATAATCCCTTTCCTTAACCTTTCTGTATTAGTAACGAATAAATCATCACCTACAAGCTGAACTTTATTTCCTAATTCTTTGTTTAATGCTGACCAACCCTCCCAATCATCCTCAGCTAAACCGTCCTCTATTGAAACTATTGGATAATTAGAAACTAGTCTTGAAAGATATGAAATCATTTCAGAACTATTTAAACTTTTCCCTTCATATTTATAAGTACCATCACTATAAAATTCAGTACTAGCAGCATCTAAAGCTAAAGATACCTGCTCACCAGGCTTAAACCCGGCTTTTTGAATTGCTTCTAATAATAAGTCCCCTGCCTCTTCGCTTGATGACAAATTCGGAGCGAATCCACCCTCATCGCCTACAGCAGTTGATAGACCTTTTTGATCAAGTAATGATTTTAATGAATGAAAAATTTCAGTACCCATTCTTAATGATTCACTGAAATTATTAACTCCATGTGGGACAAGCATAAATTCCTGAAAATCTAGACTATTTGGGGCATGAGCACCACCATTTATTACATTCATCAATGGGACTGGAAGAAGATTGGATAATGGATCTCCAAGATACCTATATAGGGGAATGTCTAAAGCATTTGCTGATGCTCTTGCAGTTGCAAGACTTACGGCAAGGATTGAATTTGCTCCTAGGTTTGACTTATTAGGAGTTCCATCAATTTCAATCATTAATTTATCTACTTCAGTTTGATCTAAAGATGACAAACCACATAAAGCCGGCGATATTGTTTCATGAATTTTATTAACAGCATTCAAAACGCCTTTCCCCATATATTTCGAACCACCATCTCTTAATTCATGTGCCTCATGAGCACCAGTGCTAGCTCCGCTGGGAACAATTGCTCTACCACTTGCACCACATTCCAAAAATACTTCTGCCTCTACAGTTGGATTACCTCTTGAATCAAGGACTTGCCTTGCTTCAACAGTATCAATAAGAAAATCAATAGTTTCTTTCACAATTTAATTATTACTATTTAAATCCTATTAATAGCTGAACTATTTGGCTAATATATGAAATATATTTGTTAACCAACTATAATTTTAATTTTATAAGAGCTTAGATATTATTTAATGTTTTTTTTCATTCTAAAGTCCCCGCAAATCCTCTCATCTAAATAATTTTCAAATTCATCTTACAATTTGAAAATTATTGGATGATTATTACTGCAGATCCTATTTAGAATATTAATTAATAATCAACTATAGTTTTTATAGTTTATGAGAGAAACACTTACATCCAGTCCTGAACTATTTAGCGATATTAGTTGGAATCTTCTTTTATTAGGGGAAGAAACCGCAAAAAAATGGGATCATAGCGAATTTAATATTGAACACATAATTCATACATTGTTCTCATCAAGTGAATTCTTTGCCTTCATTGAAAAATTATCAATCGACCAAGATACAGTTTTGGACATAACGGAAGATTTTTTAGAAGAGACACCAACAAATGAGTCAGATATTTTTACTATTGGAGAAGATTTAGAAATTTTATTAGATAACGCGAATCAGATTAAAACTCAATGGGGATCGAGATTAATAGAAATCCCACATTTACTGATTGCTCTTGGAAGAGATTTAAGAATTGGAAATTATGTTTTTGAAGAAGGAAACCTTTCAATGGAAAAATTAGAGGAAGAACTAAAGTTTTTCCCAAATATTAATCAATCAAAAGATTCTTTAAATTATGGGAATGTAATTGAAATAAATAATCAATCTAATTTTGAATCAAACAACGAGACTAACGAGACTTTTGTAAAAGAAGAAAAATTTAAAAAAGCTATTGTTCCATTACCGAAAAGTGAACTTCAAATTGAAACCAAAAAACAAGTTGGAAAAGATGAGAATGCTCTTTCAATTTATGGAAAAGATTTAACAGAATCAGCTAAAAAAGGCTTACTTGATCCCGTTTTAGGAAGAGAAAATGAGATCAATAATTTAATGAGGGTACTCTGTAGAAGAAACAAAAATAACCCTATACTTATTGGCAATTCTGGAGTTGGTAAAACCTCAATTGCAAAATTACTTGCTCAATTAATTGTAGACAAAAAAGTTCCAGATACTTTAAAGGACTTGAAAATTATTTCACTTGACTTAGGTGCATTAGTTTCTGGGACCAAATTTAGAGGTCAACTAGAGGAAAGATTAAGCTTAATAATGCAGGAACTAAATAATCCAAAGCAAGGAATGATTCTATTTATTGATGAAATTCACTCAATATTAAGTTCTGACAGATCTTCTACTGACATCAGTAATATCTTAAAACCTTTACTAGCTGAAGGAGAACTTAGATGTATCGGTACAACAACACCTGAGAAATTTCGTGAAACTATTGAAAAAGATCAGGCATTAAATAATTGCTTTCAAAAGATAGCTGTTAATGAACCTTCAGTAGAATTAAGCGCAAAAATATTACAAGGGATCAAAAAGAAATATGAATCACATCATGGCATAAAAATTTCTGAAGAAGCTGTAAACTATTCAGCAAAATTGGCCGATAGATACATCAGCGATAAATGTCTCCCTGATAGTGCAATAGATTTAATTGATGAAGCAGCTGCACAGTTGAAAATCGAGTCTAATAACATGCCTCAAATCATCCTCCAACAAGAAAACAAACTTAATACTATTGATGAAAAATTGAATAATTTGCAAGGAGAAAATATCGAAGCTCAAGAAAAACTATTGAATAATAGACAACAATCAGAGGCAAAATTGAACGTTCTTTTGGAAAATTGGAACAATTTACGAGAAGAAATGGAGGAATTATCTATTTTAATGAAAGAAGAAGATAAGCTAACCAAACAAATTAAAGATAAATCAAATCGCGAAATTGAAAATGATCTAGATTATTTAGAAAAGCTTGAAGAAGAGTTAAGTGAAATAGAGAATGACATACAAAAACTTGAAGAGAACTTTAATAAAATAAAGAAAAATAGAAATTTCCCTTTTAAATATCAAGTTGAACCTGATGATATTGCAGATGTAATATCAAAAATCACAGGTATTCCAATTTCTAAAGTAGTTTCAAATGAACGTAAGAAATTAGTCAATCTAGAAACAGAACTAAGTGAAAAAGTTATTGGACAAGAAAAAGCCATAGAAGCTGTTTCTGCTGCAATTAGAAGAGCTCGAGTTGGTATGAAAAGTCCTAAAAGACCTATTGGATCTTTTTTATTTATGGGTCCTACTGGTGTTGGTAAAACAGAATTAGCAAAATCTCTTGCAACAGTTTTATTTGATGAAGAAGACGCACTTTTAAGATTAGATATGAGTGAATATATGGAGAAAAATGCCGTAGCAAGACTTCTAGGAGCTCCCCCAGGTTATGTTGGTTATGAAGAGGGAGGTCAATTAACTGAAGCTGTAAGACGTAAACCCTATTCAGTAATACTTCTTGATGAGATAGAAAAAGCACATGCAGAAGTATTTAATATCCTTTTGCAAGTCTTAGATGAAGGAAGATTAACGGACTCTCAAGGAAGGACCGTAGATTTCAAAAATACGGTAATTATTATGACAAGTAACCTAGCTGGTAAATCTATACTGGAGTATTCAAAAAAGATGTCTAAAAGTGAAGGAAAGTTAGAAAAAGATCAACAAACTCTAGATGATTCAATTAGTAATGCATTGTCTTCAATTTTTAGACCTGAATTTTTAAATAGAATTGACGAAGTGGTAAAGTTTGATCCATTATCTATTGATGAACTTCAAAAAATAATCATCTTACAAACAGATGATTTAAAGAACCTGCTACTTGAGCAGAAAATAAATATCGCTATAGACAAAAAAGTTATCAACAAAATTGCAAACGATTCTTACGAGCCTGAATATGGTGCGAGACCACTTAGCAGGGAACTTAGAAGGCAAATAGAAAATCCCTTGGCTGCAAAACTTTTAGAGGATAACTTCAAAAATAAAAAAAATATCACAATTAAACTTAACCCTGCTAAAAAAGATGAGATCGTTTTCAAACCTAGCTGAGGAGTAAATCAATAAGCTAAAATGAAAACAAAAGCATAAAGCTTAATTTCAAAAAAATTTTGTGACAAGTCCTACTACTAATAAAGAACCTCTAAAAAAGGATTCTCCTGAAGTTGAAGAGCCTAAAAAAAAGAATAATTTTTTTAGATCTACCTACGATGAGCTTAAACTTGTCGTGTGGCCTAACAAACAACAACTTTTTAGCGAATCAGTAGCAGTTATAATTATGGTATCTTTTTCTGCTGCAGCCATTGCTTGTGTTAGCAGATTCTATGGATGGGCAGCCTCGCAAATTTTTGGTTGAATTATCTCCCGAATATCCATCAATAAAGATCTTAATTAAGCTTCCAGAAAAATGAGTAATGAATTAACTACAAACCTTGCTTCTTCAAAAGCAAATACAAGCATCGCAAGATGGTATGCAGTTCAAGTGGCATCAAGCTGTGAAAAAAAAGTAAAAGCGACTCTTGAGCAGAGATCAGTAACTTTAGGTGTTAATAATAGAATCATTGAAATTGAAATTCCCCAAACTCCAGGAATTAAATTAAAAAAAGATGGAAGCAGACAAACTACTGAAGAAAAAGTTTTCCCAGGTTATGTCCTCGTAAGAATGATTTTGGATGAAGATACAATGATGGCTGTTAAAAGTACTCCAAATGTAATTAACTTTGTTGGTGCTGAAGACGGTAGAGGCAGCGGAAGATCGCGAGGACATATCAAACCTCGACCATTATCAAGACAAGAAGTTAATAGGATCTTTAAGCGCGCATCAGAGAAAAAAGCTGTAATCAAATTAGATATTGAAGAAAAAGATAGAATAATTGTAACTAGCGGTCCATTCAAGGATTTCCAGGGAGAAGTTATAGAAGTTTCCGGAGAAAGAAATAAATTAAAAGCATTACTTTCAATATTTGGGCGCGAGACTCCTGTAGAATTAGAATTCTCCCAAATCAATAAACAAAATTAATTTCTAATTGTTCTTGTTTATCGAGTAAAATTATGATTTTCTACTCCAGCTTAAATTCTTTAATCTAATGGCAAAAAAAATTGTTGCAGTTATCAAGCTTGCTCTACAAGCAGGCAAAGCAAATCCTGCTCCTCCTGTAGGGCCAGCTTTAGGACAACATGGTGTCAATATCATGGCATTTTGCAAAGAATACAACGCAAGGACACAAGATAAAGCAGGTTTTGTAATTCCAGTAGAGATTTCTGTTTTTGAAGATAGAAGCTTTACTTTTATCACAAAAACACCTCCTGCCTCCGTCTTAATAACAAAAGCAGCAGGTATAGAGAAAGGTTCAGGTGAATCCGCAAAAGGCTCTGTTGGGAATATAAGTAAAGCTCAATTAGAAGAAATAGCCAAAACTAAGCTTCCTGATCTAAACTGTTCTAGTGTTGAATCAGCAATGAAAGTAATTGAGGGTACTGCTCGTAATATGGGCGTCTCTATCACTGATTGAGTTCTATACACAATTTCGCACTATTTAGGGGAGGTTAGTTAATAACCGTTTGCACCCAATATTATTATGAAAAAACTATCTAAAAGAATGGCGGCTCTATCAACAAAGATAGAAGATCGCATTTACGCACCACTTGAAGCTCTTAGTATTATCAAGGAAAATGCTAATGCAAAATTTGATGAAACTATTGAAGCACATATACGTCTAGGTATTGATCCAAAATATACTGATCAACAATTAAGGACCACTGTTGCATTACCACATGGTACTGGCCAAAGCATCAAAATTGCAGTAATTACAAGCGGTGAGAATGTATCAAAAGCTAAAGCAGCTGGTGCAGATTTATTTGGCGAAGAAGATCTTGTAGAAAGTATCAACAAAGGAAATATGGAGTTTGATCTACTTATTGCGACTCCAGATATGATGCCAAAGGTTGCAAAATTAGGAAGAGTTTTAGGACCTAGAGGTTTAATGCCTAATCCTAAAGCTGGTACAGTAACTAATGACATTGCTAATGCAATAAAAGAATTCAAAGCTGGTAAGCTCGAATTTAGAGCAGATAAGGCTGGAATCGTTCATGTCCGCTTTGGAAAAGCAAGTTTCACAAAAGAGGCTCTATTTGACAACTTAAAAACCTTACAAGAATCAATTGATAAAAATAAACCAAGTGGAGCTAAAGGAAAGTATTGGAAAACTTTTTATATAACTTCAACAATGGGGCCTTCAGTTCAATTAGACATAAATGCTGTACAAGATTACCAACCTGAAGGTTAACGCTTTGTAGTATAATTTAAATTGCAATAATACGGCCAAAGAAAGTAGGTTGATTTAGTTATTCTAAATTTTTAATTCCTACCGAGGACTCGTCTTAAATTATTTCTTTTTGGATCTAATAAAAGCGGCCTCTTTAAAAGAACTTTGCCGCATTTCCTGCTCTCCCTAAATTACGATCCAAAAAACATCAATGGGCCGAACACTAGAGAATAAGCAAAAAATCGTTACTGAGATTAAATCTCTTTTAGACGACTCGGAAATGGCTGTAGTTCTTGACTATAAAGGTTTAACTATCAAAGAGATGTCAGATTTGCGATCTAGATTGCAAACAACTAACGGCATCTGTAAAGTTACTAAAAATTCATTAATGCGCAAAGCTATTGATGGAGATAGTAATTGGAACGATCTTGAATCTTTACTGACCGGAACAAATGCTTTTGTGTTAATTAAAGAAGATGTTGGTGGTGCTGTAAAAGCAATCCAATCTTTTCAAAAAGACACCAAAAAATCCGAGACCAAAGGAGCTTTATTTGAAGGCAGACTTCTTAGCGATTCTGAAATAAAAGAAATTGCAAGTCTTCCATCTAAAGAAGTATTGATGGCAAAAATTGCTGGCGCCCTAAATGGCGTAGCAACAAAAATTGCGATCTCTATCAATGAAGTGCCTTCTGGACTTGCTAGATCACTTAAACAACATTCTGAAAAATCAGAATCTTAAATCAAAACCCTAATTAACTTTTAAGAAAATGTCCGCAAAAACTGAAGAAATTCTTGATTCATTAAAATCTTTATCACTTTTAGAAGCATCTGAGCTTGTAAAGCAAATTGAAGAGGCTTTTGGTGTATCTGCTGCAGCTTCAGCAGGTGTAGTCATGGCAGCTCCAGGAGCAGCTGGCGGTGACGCAGATGGTGGCGCTGCTGAAGAAAAAACTGAATTTGATGTAGTTCTCGAAAGTTTTGATGCAGCTGCAAAAATCAAAGTACTTAAGGTTGTAAGAAATGCAACTGGTCTTGGTCTTGGCGATGCAAAAGCACTTGTTGAATCTGCACCAAAAACAGTAAAAGAAGGAATTGCCAAAGCAGATGCTGAATCTTTAAAGAAAGAGATTGAAGAAGCTGGCGGTAAAGTTACACTTAAGTAAGAGTACATTTTTTCAAGCCGATAACCTTAATATCGGCTTCAAAAATCATGAATAGTGATAGTATTGCGATTGAAGCCGCAACCGATGGAGCCTGCAGTGGTAATCCAGGCCCAGGTGGTTGGGGCGGTTTAATAATTTTTGAGGATAACAGCGAATTAGAAATAGGTGGTTCCGAGCAAAATACTACCAATAATAGAATGGAACTCACTGCGGCTATAAAAACTCTTGAGAAATTAAAAACCTACAAATTAAAAGAGAACTTTAAACTAAGAACTGATAGTAAATATGTCATAGAGGGTTATACAAAATGGATTATTAATTGGAAGAAAAATGGATGGAAAACAAGTTCAGGAAAACCAGTTCAAAATCTTGATCTATGGCAAAAAATTGATCAATTAAGAATTAATGGCCTAATAATGGAATATGTTAAAGGTCATAGCGGGGATAAACAAAATGATAGGGTTGATAAAATTGCAACTAATTACAGCAAAGGTATATCTATAGAAAGTAACTTAAAAAAAGTAGAATCCTCAGTTGATTTTTTTGAAAAAAATGCACCTGCGGAAATTCAGGAATTATTTTCCCGCAATGAATTAATTCAAAAATTTGCAGAAAAAAAGTACCTGTTAAGTTCACCTGAACTAGACACTTTATTAGGTGATGAAAACCACTTAAAGATAAAACAATATTCACTTTTTGAATGGCGTAATTGGAGATTGATTCCTAAAGATAAAAAATATTGGATAATAGAAAAAAAAGAAGCCTAATTTTTTATGAATGAACAGAAGGGGGGATTTAAAAATCTTTATAAAAACTTGATTACCCCTGTATTAAAAAAAGACTCTGGAATTGATGCAGAATACTTAACAAATTTATCTCTTAGTCTCCTATCATTCAGTTCAAGAAAATATAATTGGCCTGTAGTATCTTCTATCTTAAAAAATCTAAATGAAGAATTTTCTGTAGTTGATAAAAGGTTAACTCAGAACATATGTGGAATAAATTTTTGTAATCCAATTGGTTTAGCTGCAGGTTTTGACAAAAATGGAAATGCCGCAAATATATGGAAATATTTTGGTTTTGGATTTGCTGAGCTTGGCACAGTAACTAAATTTGCTCAGAATGGAAATCCCAAACCAAGGTTATTTAGATTAGCAGAAGAAGAAGCGGCATTAAATAGAATGGGTTTCAATAATAATGGTGCTGAAAATCTAGTCAAAAACTTTGTCGAACAAGGTATTGAGTTTAAAAAAAACAGGGAGAATATATGTTTAGGGATAAATTTCGGGAAGTCAAAAATTACAGGTTTATCTCAAGCAAAAGATGATTATTTAACTTCTCTAAAATTATTAATTCCATATTGTGATTACGCAGCAATAAACGTTAGTTCTCCAAATACTGAGGGACTAAGAAAATTACAAGATCCAATTCTTCTAAAAGAACTTCTTAGAGAAATTAAAAACTTACCTAATTGTCCACCATTATTTGTAAAAATTGCGCCAGATTTAGGCCTTAAAGATATTGAAGATATTTGCCAATTAATAATCGAGGAAAACATCGATGGAATAATTGCTACAAACACCAGCATTGATAGATTAGGTCTTGAAAATAGAAAGATCAGGCAAACTGGATTATTACTCTCTCAAGAGAATGGAGGATTAAGTGGAAGGCCTCTCCAAAAAAAAGCAAATCAAATAATAAAACATATACATAATATTGATAAAAAGATTACTTTAATTGGCGTTGGTGGAATAGATAGTCCCGAATCAGCTTGGGAAAGAATTTGTTCTGGAGCATCGTTAATTCAACTTTATACAGGATGGATATATAAGGGTCCACAATTAGTACCAGATATACTTGAGGGAATTATAAAGCAACTCAATAACCATCAATTATCTAGTATAAAAGATGCAATTGGATCAGATTTAAAATGGGTTGAATAAAATTAGAGAATGAAGAATGAACCTCATGATTACTCAACGTTAGCAATGCAAGGATCAAACTTGAAGCACGGTGGAAATGTATATGCAACTGCGAAAAAATTAAATTTATTACCCTCCGAAATCATTGATGCAAGTGCATCATTAGTACCCTTTGATCCCCCTCAAATACTAATAGATTCAATAAATGCGGAAATTAAGAATCTTGGCTTTAGATATTACCCAGAAAGAAACTTGAGTGATCTGAAAGAAATAATCGGTAAATTTCATGGGATAAATCCAGACAATATATTGCCTGGAAATGGAGCTTCTGAATTAATAACCTGGGCCGGTTATGAAGCATCCAAATTCGGAATAAGTTGTATTCCCTCTCCATCATTTGTTGATTATGAAAGATCTTTAAATTGTTGGAATAGCAATTTTATACATTGCGAATTACCAAAAAACTGGAATGATGTTTTTCCTCAATCATTTCCGCTTCATCCAAAAGGTGATGTTATTTGGATAACAAATCCACATAACCCTACCGGCCAATTATGGGAAAAGAATTCATTGGAGGAAGTTGTGAAAAAATATAAATTAGTTATCTGCGATGAAGCTTTTTTATCGATAACACCTAATGGCGACAAAGAATCTTTAATACCATTAACCAAAAGATTTGATAATTTATTAGTCTTGAGAAGCTTGACCAAAATCTTCAATATTCCTGGTCTTAGATTAGGTTACGTTATTGGTTCATCGAAAAAACTTAAACAATGGGAAATAAATAGAGATCCTTGGCCTTTAAATTCATTTTCTATTAAAGCCGGAATTGATCTACTAAGTAATAAGAAATTCTATGAACAGTGGACAAAAAAGATTCACAGCTGGATAAATATTGAAAAAAAGAGAGTATTTGAAAAATTATTAAAAATAGAGAACCTTAAAATTCATAACTCTTCAACCAACTTTTTTTTAATAGAAAGTGAAACATCCTTGTCGCCAAATATAAAATACTTAGAAAATAAAGGAATATTGCTTAGAGAATGCACTTCATTTAGATTTCTTGACGAAAAGTGGGCAAGAATAAGTCTGCAGAATAGAAAAAATAACACTCTTTTATGTAAAGAAATTCAGAATTCTTTTAAAAAATAATTAATATACTTTTTAATCTCATTTTTAGATTTAATTTTATTATTATTTTCCATATTCTTCTTCATGAGATCTAATATTTCATAATGATTTTTTTGCTTTTTTGATTTTATTTTAAAAATTCTTTCTAGAGTTTCTTCAAAAACTTCTTTAGACATTTTATTCTGATTGATTAAAACTGAACCTCCACTTGCAGCAAGAATCATGGCATTTTTCTCCTGATGATTATTTTTAGAATCTGGATATGGAATTAAAATTGAAGGTTTTTCAGCCTCCATTAATTCATTGATTGTTCCTGCACCAGATCTCGATATTACAAGATCACAGTTTTGAATTAAAGCTGCTATATCATTAGTAAATTTCTTTTGAATATAATTTTTGGAGTTTTTTACATGAAAAGGTTTTAGATTAGATTCGCCAACAATATGAACTATTCGAAATTGTTTTTTTATTAAAAATTCTAGAGATTCATAAAGAATTTGATTTATAGCTTTTGCTCCTTGACTACCTCCCATAACAATCAAAAGAGGTCCATTTCCTTTTGGAACCCATTCTGGCAAAAAATTAAATTTATAGAATTGCTCTCTTAAAGGTGTTCCAGTGAAAATAGTTTTACAATTTTTTAAATAAGAATTTGTTTCTTTAAATCCTAAAAGAACATAGTTACATAAAAAACCGAAATATTTCGTGACCATTCCTGGAATTACATTTGATTCATGAATAATGATAGGTATCCTTAGAAGTTTTGAAGCAACAATAGTAGGTGCTGATATATAGCCGCCAGTCGCAAAAACTAAGTTAATTTTTTTTTCTTTTAATATCCTAATTATTTGAAAAGTTGACATTAAAATTTTTATATATTGATAAAATAAAAAAATATTTTTTCTTGGTGTCTTAATATTCAAAGTCCTCAAATTATATTTTTCGGGAATAAAATTTGCATCAAGTCTTTGACTAACTCCCAACCAATGAATATTCCATTCATCTTCGACCTCTTTAGAAACTGCTAAGGCTGGGAAAATATGCCCCCCTGTCCCACTTGCTGCAACTAATAAATTATTTTTTTTAGACATAAAAACCTAAAATAGTAGAATAAAATAGCCAATGATTAATATGCTTAATTTAAACTCATTCAAAAATATAGGATTTCTTCTCTACTTATTTGTTTATCTTATTTTTCCCTATTCAGCAATAACGCAAACTTTGAAAGTTGATTTTATAAGAAATCTAGAAAACTCCTTAAATGCAAAAGATTTAGAATTCATTAGAAAAAATTTTAGAAATGAAGCAAGCCAAAATATACCAAAACAATTTTCAAAGATTATTAAGGATTTCCCTAACAGCAAATGGAAGATCAAAAGATTAAAATCTAATATTCCAGATGAAAATATTTTGCGAATAAAAGTTTTTGGGGAAAAAATACTTAATGGAGAAATATATATACTCGAATCCAAATTTGATTATTTATTTTCAATCGTAAATGGGAAAATAGATGAAGGGATTATCAAAAATTTATTCACCACAATAAGAAACGATAATAAAAAAATAGATATTAGTTTTAAAATACCTGATAGAGTTCTTACTGGTTCAAAATACGATATCGATATAATTCTAAATAAGCCTCTTGAAGAAGTGATTATTGCTGGAGCTATAAAACCTCATCAAGTTAATTCATTGTTTGAACAAGAAATATTATTGGAGCCATTGGCATCTGGAGGGATTTTTAAAATAACAAGAGCCCCTTCAATACCAGGGATACAAATTTGGTCAGGAATCATAGCTCATCCTGAAGGAACGATTACTTTCACAAAGAGTATTGATATTGTTGATAAGATATAGCCTAAGCGTCGTTTAACGCAGCCACACCTGGTAAAGTTTTACCTTCTAAAAGTTCCAAACTAGCCCCACCTCCAGTAGATATATGAGACATTTTCTCAGCTAATCCTGCTTTTTCAACTGCTGCAACTGAATCTCCACCACCAATTATTGTACAAACTTCAGAAAAAGCACTTAGGTCCGCAAGAGTCGTAGCTATAGCATTTGTACCGTCTGCAAATTTATCAAATTCAAAAACTCCCATTGGACCATTCCAAATAATTGTCTTACATTCTGCAAGAGCATTCTGAAAAACTTTAATGGAATCTGGACCAATATCTAGACCCATCCAATTCCCACTAATTGCATCAATTTGGGATATTTTACTATTGGCGTCAGGAGAAAATTCATCAGCCAAAACAACATCAGTCGGTAATAGCAATTCTACTCCTTTTGCTTTTGCTTTTGCTTCTAAATCTTTAGCAAGCTCGAGTTTATCTTCTTCTACAAGGCTCTTTCCGACATCTAAACCTCTTGCTTTATAAAAAGTGAAAATCATACCTCCACCAATCATAATTTTGTCACACTTATCTAGTAAAGAATCAAGTACTCCTATTTTGCTACTAACCTTTGATCCTCCAACTATTGCTGCCAATGGACGATTTGGGGAATCTACAGCTCCTTGTAGGTATTTCAATTCTTTTTCTAAAAGGAATCCAGCTACTGAGAGACTTAAATAATTTGTAACACCCTGAGTTGAAGCATGCGCTCTATGAGCAGCACCGAAAGCATCATTTACATACATATCTGCATGTGATGCTAATTTTTTAGCAAACTCCAGGTCGTTCTTTTCCTCTTCAACAAAAAAACGAACATTTTCAAGTAAAAGAACATCTCCATTAGATAAGCTATTTGATTGTGCAACTGCTTCATCACCAATACAACTGTTAGTTAGAGCAACATTTTGCCCCAACAATTCACTTAATCTTGCTGCTACTGGAGTTAATCTCATTTTTTCATTTACCTGACCCTTTGGTCTACCAAAATGAGCAGCTAAAATAACTTTTGCGGAATGATTAATAAGATATTCAATAGTTGGGATCGCTGCACGAATACGCGTATCGTCAGTTATTTGACCATCTTCATTTAATGGAACATTAAAATCTACTCTAACAAGAACTTTTTTTCCTTCTAAATGTGTCTTATCAAGACTGGAAAGAGATAATTTTGACATTAAACAAGTTATATTTATAATCTCAAGACCCTAACGTTAATTTGGGCTTATTGGGTTAAAAAGTAGTTACTGTTACTTATGCCTTAATAAAATTTAAAAATTAACGATTATAAAAATTTTTTAGTCATTAAATTTATACTAAACTTTAGAAGTAAATACTTTTGAAACTTATAAAAACTAAAAGGAATACAAAATTTTATTTGATTTATTGAAGTGGACATACCCAAAATCCAATGGTACCCAGGCCATATCGCAAAAGCAGAAAAGAAATTATCTGAAGTTATCAATAAAGTAGATTTAGTCATAGAAGTTAGAGATGCACGAATTCCTTTGTCAACAGGACATCCACACTTAAATAAATGGATAAATAATAAAAAACATATTCTTGTTATTAACAGATCAGACATGATCTCCCCTCATACAATCAATAGTTGGAACAAATGGTTTAATGATAAAGATCAATATCCTCTTTGGTGTGATGCTAAAAGAGGAATAGGGATTAAAGAAATTTGTAAGTCAGCCAAAGATTCTAGGTCGTCAATCGACGATAGAAGACTCTCTAGAGGAATGCGAATTAGGCCAATTAGAGCCCTTACACTTGGTTTTCCAAACGTAGGAAAGTCAGCATTAATTAATAGAATTGCAAAAAAAAGAGTTGTAGATAGCGCTAGGAAAGCAGGCGTAACTCGTAATTTAAGATGGATAAAATTAGAAAGTGGTATAGATCTGCTAGATGCTCCTGGTGTTATACCTCCAAATTTAGAAGATCAAAAATCAGCACTTAATCTTGCACTGTGTGACGATATTGGTGAAGCTGCTTATGAAATAGAGAGTGTCGCAATTGGGTTTATCAAAATTATATCCACTCTCAACAAAGATAAGAATGCGAATATCTCAGTTAAACAAATATCTAATAGATATGGAGTTGATATTACCAAAGGCTTTAAGAGTCCTTCTGCTTGGATCAAAGAAGCAGCTTCAAAACATACTTCAGGTGATAAAAGAAGAATGTCTCATAAGTTATTGGAAGATTATAGAAATCAAATGCTGGGTAAAATTGCTTTAGAAGTCCCACTATGGAATTAAATAATCAAAATTCTTTCGGCATTGGAGAAGGTGAGCTTATAGAAATTATTTATGAGCTACCTCTGCCTATGAGGCTAGACAGATGGTTGGTAAGTAAAAGGCCAGAACAAAGTAGAGCAAGAATTCAACATTTTATAAATTCAGGTTTAGTACTTGTAAACTATAAGACCGCAAAAGCAAAGACTCCATTAAAAAATGGCGACAATGTTCAAATATGGATGCCTCCTCCAGAACCTCTTATTTATTTGAAACCTGAAAAAATGGATTTAAATATCCTTTTTGAAGACGAGCACATCATAGTCATAAATAAACAATCAGGTCTAATAGTTCATCCAGCTCCTGGACACAAATCTGGAACTTTAGTGAATGGATTACTTTTTCACTGTAAAGATCTGCCTGGAATTAATGGGAAACTAAGACCAGGGATTGTTCACAGATTAGATAAAGATACCTCCGGATGTATGGTGGTTGCAAAAAGCCAAGAGGCATTAGTAAATCTCCAGAAACAAATTAAAGAAAAAATAGCATCACGCGAATATATTGCAGTAATTCATGGAGCACCTAATTCTGAAGAAGGTCAAATAGTGGGATACATTGGCAGAGATAAATTAAATAGATTGAAATATAAAGTAGTTGAAGAAACTTCAGGAAGGTATGCCTGTACCTATTGGAAATTAGAAGAAAGATTTGGCAATTACTCATTAATGAGTTTCAAATTAGATACGGGGCGAACGCATCAAATAAGAGTTCATTGCGCTCACATTAATCATCCAATTGTGGGTGATCCATTATATGGAAGATGTAAAAAACTACCATGTAAATTAGATGGCCAAGCTTTACATGCCATCAAGCTTGGACTTATACATCCAATAAATGGCAAAGAAATGATATTTGAATCAGAATTACCATTAGATTTTCAAAAATTACTAAGTGTTCTTAAAGTTAAATGAGATTTAAAGAGGAATTTAGAAGCGATTTTGTATAAGGGTTTTGAGTTTTAGTGAATATTGTAGAACTTTCTCCTTCATCAACTATCTTTCCATGATTCATAACTAGCAACCTATTACAAAATCTTTTAGCAATACCTAAATCATGGGTAATAAAAATAATCGTTAAATTCATTTTTTCTTGAAAGACTCTTAGTAATTCAAGAATCTCTATTTTTACTGAAGCATCCAACATATTTACGCTCTCATCACAAATTAAAATTTTTGGCTTCAATAATAGCGCCCTGGCCAATGAAATTCTTTGCAATTGACCACCAGATAATTGGTTAGGATAAGAATTAAAAAAATCATTATTTAGGGGAAGATTTAAATTTCTTAACATTAATTTTATTTCTTTTTCGATTTTTCTTTTATCTGAAATTTTTTGAATAAAAAATATATCTTCCAAAATATTTTTAATTGTCATTTTCGGATTCAAACTTGAAAAAGGATCTTGAAAAATAATTTGAACTTTATTGTTCTTTTTAAAAGATTTATTTTTTTTCGATGCATGATTTTTATCATAAATTTTAATTTCACCACCTCTTACTTTAAGAAGTCCGATTAAGGCCCTACATAATGTACTTTTACCACTCCCTGAAGAACCAACTATTCCAAGAGTCTCATTCTCATATAACTTGAAACTAACTTCATTTAAAGCCTTATTCCATTTATTAATGAAAATTGAAGAATTTAATTTATACCAATGTCTTAAGTTATTTACCTCTAGAACGACCTCATCTCGAGCATTATTTTTAGTATTTGGTGCTAATACTATTTTTGAAGCATTTACTAACTTTTTCCCGATATCTGATTTTGGTGATTGAAAAATATCTAATATATTCCCTTTTTCAACAATCGATCCCTTTTCAATTATCGCAACTTTTTTACACCACTTTGCTGCAAGATTAATATCATGACTAATTAAAATTAAAGTTGTATCAAATTCATTACATAGATGAATTATTTCTTTCATAATTTCATAACTTGTTTTGGTATCTAAGCTTGTTGTAGGTTCATCAGCTATTAATAATTTAGGTTTCAAAGCAAGTGCCATTGCTATAGAAACTCTCTGTCTCATTCCACCGCTAAATTGATGTGGGAAAGAATCAAGCCTACTTTCTTCAATTCCGACTTTTTGAAAAACTTCTCTTACTAATTTTTTAATAGCTAAAGATGATTTAGTTTGATCATGTGTTTTAAATAATTCATATAAATGATCCCCAACTCTCATTAGCGGATTAAGTTTTTTTATAGAGTCTTGATAAATAAATCCAAAATTCTTTCTTCTAAATAATTGTGCATCTTTGTTATTTATTTTTCTAGGATCTACACTAGAAATCGATAGATACCCTTTAGAAGTGGCCTTTTCAGGCAATATATTTACCAATGTTTTTGCAAAAGTGGTCTTTCCACATCCAGAAGGTCCTATTATGGCCAAATGATCTCCACTATCTATTTCCAAATTAAAATTTTTGATAATAGGTTGCTTTTTTAGACCATATTTAACAGTAAGATTTTTAACTACAATAATTTTTTCTTTATTATTTTCCATGATTTATAGCAAATTTTTCTAGACCTAAATAAAATACTTCTAAAGCAAAATAAAATGTCTGAGGCAGCTGCAAATTCAAAAGAAAAAAAAGAAATTGAAGTTTCCAAAACTATTTTGCCTGAAAATAAAAAATATGAAAGTGAATCTTTGAATTATCAAATAAACATTCCCGATTGGCTTCTTCAAGATATTCATAATTTTGAAAAATCAAATAAAGAAAATGATGAGAATCAAAACCTTATAGTAAAGGCTTTTAAACTTGCTTATAAAGCTCATGATGGACAATTCCGTGCGAGCGGCGAGCCATACATTATCCACCCGGTTGCTGTTGCAAATCTCCTTAAAGAAATAGGTGCTAGTTCATCTGTTATTGCTGCAGGCCTTTTACATGATGTAGTTGAAGATACTGGCATTGATTTATCCGAAATAGAAACAAATTTTGGATTAGAAGTAAAAATACTTGTAGAGGGTGTAACAAAATTAGGCGGCATTCACTTTAACAACAGGACTGAAGCACAAGCTGAAAATCTTAGGAAAATGTTTTTGGCTATGGCCAGCGATATCAGAGTTGTCTTAGTAAAACTTGCAGATCGACTTCATAACATGAGAACAATTGAATGGCTTAATGATGAGAAAAAACTAAGAATAGCGAGAGAAACAAGAGAGATTTATGCACCATTAGCTAATCGACTAGGAATAAACAGATTTAAATGGGAATTAGAAGATTTAGCTTTTAAATTCCTTGAGCCTAAAGAATATCTAGATCTTAAAGATCAAATCGCTGTTAAAAGAAGTGATAGAGAAAAAAGATTAAAAGTAACTTTGAATCTTTTGAAGGAAAACTTGATTTCAGCAGGTTTGAAAAATTTTGAAATAACAGGAAGGCCAAAACATCTTTATGGCATCTGGAGCAAGATGGAAAGACAACAAAAGCATTTTCACGAGATTTATGATGTTGCTGCCCTAAGAATTATCGTGGACAATTCAGATAGTTGTTATAGAGCTTTAGCAGTTGTTCATGATACTTTCAAACCAATTCCAGGTAGATTTAAAGACTATATAGGATTACCAAAACCCAATGGATATCAGTCCTTACACACTTCTGTGATTGGAAGACATCGACCTATTGAAGTTCAAATTAGAACTACTTCGATGCATCAAATTGCTGAATATGGTATTGCCGCTCATTGGCAATACAAAGAGGGTGGTTCTCCTGCTAAAAGTAATGCCGAGAGATTTAATTGGCTTAGACAATTAGTAGAATGGCAACAAGAAGGTAATGAAAGGGATCATAATGATTATTTAGCTTCAATTAAAGAAGATTTATTTGATGAAGAAGTATTTGTAATCACTCCAAAAGGAGATGTTGTTGGTTTAAGGAAAGGATCTACCGCGATAGATTTCGCCTACAGAATTCATTCTGAAGTTGGAAATCACTGTAATGGAATAAGAATTAATGAAAAGCTTTCTCCATTATCTACAGCACTTCAAAATGGTGACTTCATAGAAATTTTGACAAGTAATAATGCTACTCCAAGCTTGGATTGGCTGAACTTTGTAGTTACGCCAACTGCTAAAAATAGAATTCGCCAATGGTATAAGAAAAGCCATCGTGATGAAACGATTAAAAGAGGTAGAGATTTACTTGAAAAAGAAGTAGGTAGAAACGGTTTTGAAGCATTACTTTCTAGTGAAGCCATGAAAAAAGTTGCAAATCGATGCAATTTAAAAACTACTGAAGACCTTCTTGCATCTCTTGGTTTTGGTGGTTTAACTTTGCATCAAGTATTAAACAGACTAAGAGAAGAAATAAAATTACAGACAGAAGATGTAAAAAATGATTCTGACTCTGAAATAGCAAAATCTCTTAAAAGTAATAATAATTTATCCACTAATCAATCTAATACAGCAGCTAAATCGCCAATTTCTGGGATAGAAGGTCTTGATTACAGAATAGGTAAATGCTGTGCCCCACTCCCAGGCGAGGATATTATCGGAACTGTGTCGCTCGGCAACCATGGGATAACTATACATAGGGAAGATTGTGAGAATGTAATACCAATTCCAATAGAGAGAAGATTACCTGTCGGTTGGAATCAAGATAATAAAACTGGCGATAATAAGTTTCCAATTCAGCTACGAATAGAAGTAATTGATCGAGTTGGAGTTCTTAAAGATATTCTTATGCGGTTATCTGATAAAGGTATAAACGTTAGCGATGCCAATGTTAAAACTGCTTATGGTAAACCAGCTATTATAAATCTTTGTGTAGGTCTTGAAAGTTATAATCAACTTCACAAAACAATTGAACAAATTAAATCGATGGCAGATGTTTTAGATATTGCCAGAGTTGGACAAAGTTAATTTTAAAATCAGATCAATCTATCTTTTACTTTTTATCTTGTAGATAAAGAAAACAATACTGCCGCAAATCAAAGCTAATAAAATACCTACACAAGATGAACCTAAGAGTAATTTTAGGGAAAAAATTCTACCTTGTTTCCATAAGTCATCAATAACTAAACTTTTTTCAAGAATTTTATTAGAAGAATTATTTAAAAAAATCGAACCAACTTTATAGTTAAAATAATAAAGTGGAATATAAGTAAAAGGGTTGCTGATCCAGGTACCAATTACAGCTAGAACAATATTCCCCTTAGCTATTTTCGCAAAAAATACCCCCATTAAAGTCTGAAACCCAAAAAAAGGAAAGCAACCACTAAATACCCCTATAGCTAAACCTTTAGCATTAAAGAAAGGACTTCCATTCTGATTCCTAAATAATGATAGAATTTTCTTATAGGTAATATCTCTTTTAAATCTCATTCAGAAAGAAAATTTCAAAATTAAATTCTTGATAATCTTACTCAATTATCCATAACAAAGCGAGAGATGGATTCGATAGTTACCACAGAAGATACGATAGCCGCAATTGCTTCAGCTATAAGTATAGGGAAAGGAGGAGTTGCGATAATAAGAGTATCAGGGAAAGACGCAATAAATTCTTGCAAAAATATTGTTCAAACTAAATCCAAATATGCATGGGAATCACATAGAGTTTTTCGTGGTTTTATTCAGAAAAATAAACAAAATAAATTTGTAGATGAGGTTTTAATTTTAGTGATGAAATCACCAAATAGCTTCACGGGAGAGGATGTAGTTGAACTTCATTGCCATGGCGGAATTATCATAGTAAATAAAGTTTTAAAGATATTATTATCTAGTAATTCTAGAGTTAGACTTGCAAACCCAGGAGAATTTAGTCAAAGAGCTTTTCTTAATGGAAAAATAGACCTTACTCAAGCGGAGTCGATTAATCAATTAATTAATGCAAGCAATACCAGATCAGCAGAGTTAGCTTTTAGCGGGGTTCAAGGAGAAATAAAGAAAAAAATTGATGATATTAAAAATGACCTTATAAATCAACTTTGCGAAATAGAAGCGAGAGTTGATTTTGAAGAAGATTTTACAGATTTTGATTACACCAAATATCTAAAAAACATTAAAAAAGTAAAAGAAAAAATAGAATTACTAATAGAAAATGCAAAAAGAAATTCATATATTCACAATGGAATATCCGTTGCGCTTATAGGTAAAACAAATGTTGGTAAAAGCTCTTTATTAAATTTGCTTGCAAAAAAAGAGAAAGCAATCGTAACTAATATTCCTGGAACAACTAGAGATGTTATTGAAGTTAATTTAACTATTAATGATATTCCAATGAAAATAATTGATACTGCTGGCATAAGAGAAACTCATGAACAAATTGAAAGTATTGGAATTAAAAAAAGTTTTGGGAAAATAAAAGAGTCAGATTTTATAATTTATATTTATAGTCTTGAAGAAGGATTTAATGAAGAAGACAAAAAAATAATACAAGAAATTCCCAAAGAAAAATTAATTACTATTTTGGGCAATAAAAAAGATTTAATTGATTCCAAAAATATTAATTCAAATGAGTTAAAAAACACAATTCTTATGAGTATTAAGAATAATGATGGTGAAAGATTATTAATAGACACAATCATAAAAAAATGCGGATTAAAACAAGTAGAAAATATCAATATATTTTTAAACGAAAGACATCTAACAAATTTGTCTGCTTGCCTAACTAATTTAAATGATACTGATGAAATAATTGAAAATAAATTGCCATTTGATTTGTTATCAATTGAACTGAGAGATGGAATTCAAAACTTATCTAAAATAACTGGTCAAGAATTAACAGAGGAACTTCTAGATAATATTTTTTCTAAGTTTTGTATTGGTAAATAAATTTGAGTTAAATTACATAGTGATATATAGTTGAATCTCTAACTTCAGTTGAATTTTTATTAATTAATTATTTTTTAGTTTAGTGGATTTAAATACTCCAATAATAAGTAAAATCATTGATAATTGGATCTATGAAGATATAGGTAGGGGAGATCTTACAAGTCCCTCTATTACAGAAGAGAATGGTAATGCATATTGGATTGCAAAAGAGGAGGGTATATTCTGTGGGGTTGAAATTATAAAAGAAATTTTTAGAAAAATTGATTTAAAAATCAGTCCAAAATTTAATATCTCTGATGGAGATATCTTTGTTAAAGATCAAAAACTCTTAGAAATATATGGCCCTTCAAAAAGTTTACTTGCTAGTGAAAGGATCAGCTTAAATATAGCAATGCATTTATCTGGAATATCAACATATACAAAGAAACTTATAGATAAATTAGAAGGCACAAATATAAAATTAGCAGATACTAGGAAAACGACTCCTGGCTTAAGAATATTTGAAAAATATGCATTCAAATGCGGAGGTGGGGTCAATCATAGAATGGGATTATACGATGCTGCTATGATCAAAGAAAATCATATTGCATGGACAGATAATCTTGAGAATGCAGTACAAAAAATTCGCCTAAATTCGCCTTTTACAACTCATATCATAATTGAAGCTGAGAATATCGCACAGGCAAAAGAAGCAGTATTAGCAGGAGCGGATAGTGTCTTATTAGATGAACTTAGTCCTGAAACAATCAAAAAAAGCGTTCAAGAATTAAGAGATTTATCAATTAATAGCTTAAAAAAAGAAGTCAATAAAAATTTGATAATAGAAGTTTCTGGAATAAACCCTGAAGAAATTAGTAAATATCTGATAAAAGGTATTGATTTGATTTCAACAAGTTCTTCAATCACCAAAAGTAATTGGATTGATTTGAGTATGCGTTATATTAATTAATTATATAGATAAATAATTGAATAATTAATGCTAATCATTTTTAAAGAATTAACAAAACAATTTGAACAATCTCTTTTAGATAGTCTTGAAAAAAATGATAAAAAAGGAGAATTCGAAATTCTTAGAAAAAATTTAATTACACAATCATCAAAAGAGGAATTTGGTGATTATCAATGTAATGTTTGTTTAAGTTTATCTAAAATATATAAAAAGAACCCAAGAGATATTTCTAATGATTTTACTAACCTTTTAAATAAAAATAAAAGCCTAGCAAAATTATGTAAGAGTCTAGAAATAGCTGGCCCTGGATTTATAAATATAAAATTAAAAGATGAGGTTCTAATAAATGAAATTAAGTCAAATATTCAATGCAATAGGGCTGGCATACCTTTAATTCAAAAAGATTTAGATAGTGGTTTGTCTAATAAAGTTATTGTAGATTTTTCTAGTCCTAATATTGCTAAAGAAATGCATGTTGGGCATTTAAGATCAACAATAATAGGCGACTCAATATCTAGAATTTTCGAGTTAAGAGGTTATGAGGTATTAAGACTCAATCATGTTGGTGATTGGGGAACACAATTTGGCATGCTTATTACTCAGCTCAAAGATTTATATTCAAATGATCTAGAAGAAATAGGAAAGATCAAGATAAGTGATTTAGTTGAATTTTATAAATTATCAAAAAAAAGATTTGATAAAGAATCTGAATTCCAAAAAAGATCTAGAGAGGAAGTAGTTAAGTTACAAAGTGGAGATATTAAATCGATTAAAGCTTGGAAATTATTATGTGATCAATCTAGAAAAGAATTTGATGAAATCTATAAAAATTTAAAAATAAAAATAGAAGAAAGAGGTGAATCTTTTTATAATCCCTTCTTAAAATCCGTTATTGATGATTTGAATTTAAAAAAAATATTAGTAAAAGATCAAGGAGCAAAATGTGTATTTTTAGATGGGATGACTAATAAAGAAGGAAAACCTTTACCACTAATTATTCAAAAAAAAGATGGAGGTTTTAATTATGCCACCACAGATCTTGCTGCTATAAGATACAGATTCAATAAACCTCCTAATGGAGATGGTGTTTCAAGAATTATTTATGTAACTGATCATGGACAAGCAAATCATTTTGCTGGAGTTTTTCAAGTTGCAAAAAAAGCAAAATGGATCCCAGAAAATTGCCAAGTTGACCATGTCCCTTTTGGTTTAGTTCAAGGAATTGATGGCAAAAAACTAAAAACAAGGGAAGGTGAAACAATACGCCTAAAAGATTTATTAAATGAAGCAGTTAGAAGAGCAAAAGAAGATTTATTGAAAAGATTAGAAGATGAAAATCGTTATGAAACAGAAGATTTTATTGCAAATACTTCAAGAATAATTGGATTAGGAGCAGTTAAGTATGCAGATTTAAGCCAAAATAGGATTACAAATTATCAATTTAGTTTTGATAAAATGCTTTCCCTAAATGGTAATACGGCTCCTTATTTGTTATATACACTTGTAAGAATTGCAGGAATTAAAAGAAAAAATGATTTTGTTTATGACTCTAAAGACTTTCAATATACAAATTATGAACATAAATCTGAGTGGAAACTTATCAGAAAATTACTTAAGTTCGATGAAGTCATAATTTCTATTGAAAAAGACTTAATGCCAAATAGATTATGCAATTATCTGTTCGAGCTATGTCAGACTTTTAATCGATTTTATGATCAAGTTCCAATCCTCAAAGAAGAAAAATATATAAAAATTTCTAGGCTTAATTTATGTGACCTAACTGCAAAAACACTAAAATTAAGCTTAGAGCTTTTAGGAATTGAAACTTTAGAAAGAATGTAATGAATGATTTTGATCCATTAAATAATCTTTTCCCAAAACCAAGAGAAGAAATAATAAATATGCAGTCTTACTCTGCACCTTTAGAAAATAGAAGAAATTTACTGCGCTTAGACTTTAATGAAAATACTTTAGGTCCAAGTCCAAAGGTTTTAGAGGCATTACAAGCGATAAAATTAGATGAGATTTCAATATATCCAGAATATAATTTTTTAAAAAAATTTTTATGTGATAAATATCTTGATTCAAGAAAATTTGGTAATGATGAAATAGGAATTTTCAATGGAGCAGATGCAGCAATAAATGCAATTTTCAATTGCTTTGGAGAAAAAGATCAAATATTTCTTACCACAAATCCAACTTTTGGTTATTATTCTCCTTGTGCAGAAATCCGAGGAATGAGAAAAATAAGTTGTTCTTACATTGGAGAAAATTTTCTATTCCCCATCGAAGAATTTAGGGAAAAAATAATAAAGCATAATCCAAAGTTAATATTTATTTGCAATCCAAATAATCCAACAGGGACTGTTCTAAGCTCTCATGAAATAATTAATTTAGCCAATATCAATAACGATTCATTAATAGTTGTTGATGAACTATATGAAAAATTTAATGGAGATAGTCTTCTTGAATCGATAGATTTTGAAAAGAATAAAAATATACTAATAATCCAATCTCTTTCAAAAACTGCAGGTCTAGCTGGCTTAAGAATAGGTTTTACTTTTGGCAATAAAAATTTAATTCAGTACATTGATAAAGTTACAGGACCATATGATGTAAATAGCTTTGCTATAACAGCTGCATTAGCAGCACTTAAAGACAAATCATATATTGATAATTATGTTTTAGAAGTAAAAAAGGCGAGGGAATGGATTTTAAATAAATTTAAACCAACAAAAATCAGAACTCACTTTAGTGGAGGTAATTATTTCTTAATTTGGCCCAACAAAGATCCTAAAATCTTAATACAACAGATGAGAGAAAAAGGTATTCTTATTAGAAGTATGGAAAACAAAAAAGATATCGGTAATTCAATAAGGGTTAGTATTGGTACTAAAGAACAAATGATTTTTTTCTGGGACAATTACAAGATCTTAGATTTAAAAAACTAATTGCTGAAAATGTAAATTGTATTTTGATCGATTCTTTTAGGTTTTATTTGAAAATCTTTTCCAACATACTTTACTTTAAAATCTTTCATATTTTCGATAAATAAATCAGCATTTGAGAAATCACATTCTTTATTAATTTGTTTGCCACGTTCAAAGTGAACAGGAATAATTACTTTAGGTTTTAAGATCTTAACTATTTTTGAGGCTTCTTTACCATTGTAAGATTTTATTCCTCCTCCAATTGAAATAAATAATATATCTGGACGGGACAACATAATTTTACTATTTATATCAATATCACCAGCAGCTCCTCCCATATGAACAATTTTAAGATCATTCTGCTCCCAAGTCCAAACAGTTGCCATCCCAAATCTTCTTCCATCTACTCTGTCATGTGGTACAGAAATTCCATTTAATAAAATATCCTCAAATTGATAGATTCCTGGCTCAACAAACATTAATTGATCATTAGGGTTATATCCTTCATCTGGAAGCCTAGAACTAGCCAAAATAAAATCTACGTTCAATTCTTTTGGCTCCTTTAAATTACTTGCACAACCTATTGCTTTAAAGGGATTTATAAGAATAGATTTATCTGCACTATTAATTAAAAAACTACTATGTCCCAAACTTTTTATTCCTAAATTCCTTGCCAATAATGAGTTAGGTAAAAAAGAGCTAAACAATATCAAAAATAAAAAGTTTTTAATTTGAGAAATCATAATATAAATTTTTTTTTATTTTACTTTTGTTCAGCCATTTTTAGAAAATTACTAATTAATTTATGACCAAATTGCGTCAACACACTTTCAGGATGGAACTGCACCCCATGTAAATGTTTATATTCTTTATGAGAGATAGCCATAATAGTTGAGTCTTCTAAAGTCGCAGTTATGTCGAAACAAGATGGTAAAGAACTTGAATCAACAATAAGACTATGGTATCTAGTAGCAACAAATGGAGTCTCTATATCTTTAAACAATCCTTTTTGCTTATGAAAAATTTTGGATGTCTTACCATGCATAAGTTCTTTCCCAACTATAACTTTACCTCCAAAAGCTTGGGCTAAAGCTTGATGACCTAAACAAACTCCCAATGTCGGAATAGTTTTAGATAATTTTTTTAGTATTGGCAGACAAATTCCAGATTGATCTGGATTGCCTGGACCTGGAGATAATAGTATACCACTAGGATTTAGTTTGATAATTTCTTCTAAAGTAATTTCATCATTTCTTTTAACTATTAATTCTTTAGTTATTTCATGTTCAACTGAAAGTTCTCCTAAATATTGAACAAGGTTATAAGTAAAGCTATCGTAATTATCAATAACAAGAAACATATTTATATGGATTTAAAATAACAACTTAATTTTAGGAACAAAGATATATACAGCAATAATAACAGAATTAATGGAAGCTAATAATACTGCACCTGCAGAAGTATCTTTTGAAATTTTAGCCAAATAACTAAATTCTTTTTTCACTATTAAATCAACGATTGATTCAATAGATGTGTTCAATATTTCTAATATTAAAACAGACATTATTGTTGCAATCAAAATAACATAATTACTTAGATTAATTTTGAGTAAAAAACCAACTATTAAACTTATAACTGCAAAAATTAATTGAATTTTAAAATTTCTTGAAGTTTTCAATACATAACTAATACCACTGAAAGCATACTTAAAACTTACAAATAGATTGCTAGAAGTTTTGTATGATTCTTTTCTATTTTCTAAATAGTTTATTTTTTTTTTCATTGATTTTTAATTTAATCGAGTAATTAAATATTCTTGGAAATTTAACATATTTTCTAAATCATTCTCATTATTATGTTCCCATCCCAAAAGATGTAAAAATCCATGACTAGCCAACCAGATCATCTCTGTATAGATTGAATGCTTATATTCATAAGATTGCTCAAGTGCAATCTCTAGTGATATAAATATATCTCCCAACTCTATATGATCTAAATTATTTAGAGATTCATCAGAAATAATTGGAAAAGATAGAACATCAGTTGGACCATTTTTTTGCATCCATTTCTTATTCAAAGAAGCAATTTCTTGATTAGATATTATCTGCAGTCCTAATGAAAAAGATTTTTTTTCAAAAATATAATTTGGTAATTCATAATCCGTTTTTTTTAATATTGTATTTATCCAAGATAAAAAAACTCTCTCCCAAAAAATAGATTCAAAAATAAGCTTACTTTTAGTATCTTTTAACTTATTTGAAAATTGAGAAAAATCATTACATTGAAAAACCAAATCTAAATTTATTTCAGAAATAATTTTTTCTGTCATAGATTCTTATAAAGGAATATTGGGCTTACCTATTGTGGCTACAAGTATTAATATCCCAATTAAAACTAGAAAGGTTATTGAAAAATGAGAAATACTTTTTGAACCCTTCCTTACCATATTTCTCATAGCAAGCTTTATAAAGCTTGGAGGAGCAACTTTTTTTTCTATATTTTTGTTTTTATTTTTCATTAGTTATTCAATAGATTCGTTAGAAGAAATATTCATGCGTAATAATTCATGAATAAATGGTTCAAGTCCACCATCTAAAACACTATCTAAATCATTAGTCTCCTGCATAGTCCTGAGATCTTTTACCATTTGATAGGGATGGAAAACATAATTTCTTATTTGATTGCCCCATGCAGCTTCCACAATATCACCTTTAATATCAGCAACTTCTGCAGCTCGTTGTTCTTTAGCAATCACTAGTAGTTTAGACTTAAGAAGTAACATAGCTTTTTCTTCATTTTGTAATTGAGATCTTTCTTGGGTACATCTTACTGAAATACCTGAAGGCAAATGAACAATTCTCACCGCTGTTTCTACTTTATTAACATTTTGTCCTCCAGCCCCACCTGATCTACTTGTTGTAATTTCTAAATCTTTTTCAGGTATATCAAGTGAAATATTGTCATCTAATTTTGGCATAACCTCAACCCCAGCAAAGCTGGTTTGTCTTTTACCATTAGCATTGAAAGGAGAAATTCTTACTAATCTATGAGTTCCTTTTTCATGTTGTAGATATCCGTAGGCATATTTTCCACAAATTTCAAACGTTACGCTTTTAATACCTGCTTCTTCTCCTTGAGATAATTCATTAATGACAAGGCTCATTTGATTATTATCGGCCCATCTTGAATACATTCTTAATAAGATCTCTACCCAATCCTGGGCATCTGTTCCACCCGCACCTGCATTAATAGAAACTACTGCTCCTTCCTTATCGTATTCACCACATAACAATCTTTCAAATTCCCATTTATCTAAATTCTCTCTTAATTTCTTTAGGCCCTGCTTGGATTCCAAAATCATTTCCTCTTCTGGTTCTAAAGAAAAAAGCTCAAGAGAGGCATTAGCATCAGAAATAAAAGTTTTCCATTTATCCAACAATTCGAGTTGAGCCTTAACATCATCGAGGATTAACATTTGTTTTTTAGCTTCTTCTTGATTCTCCCAAAATTCAGGCTGAGCAGAAATTTGCTCTAACTCTCTCCTTTTCGCTT
>CACGGL010000010.1:0-37058 GCA_902572595.1 uncultured Prochlorococcus sp. | reverse complement strand
TAAAATATAAATACATTAAAGTTTTAAAGAAAATAAATCTCTCGTTCAAAACAAACTCTCCTTTTAAAAAAAATATTTTTATTATAAGTAAAAAAGCAATTGAGTAATTCTGATTTTGATAAAAATGGATTAGACAGCTATGGAATACATTGGCTTCAATATGCTGCTTTTGCTTTCTCTTGTTTTGCTATATTTACAACCTGGGCATTTTTTTATGATGAAAGATTCCACAACTTTGTAATGAATATTTTTAGGGTTATTAACTGCAGCGGGTTCAACTGTAATGGAGCATTTTAAAATTCTATGGCTAATCCAGATCAGAAAACACTATTAATTGATAATGCTTTTGAGGAAATAAAAAACATTTGTATAAATCTTCAAAAAGATACTGATGCTTCCAATTCAGAACTTAAAAGTTTACTTAAACTAATTATTAATGAATGGGAAGAAAAAGAAGAACAAAAAACTGGTTTTGGATTCAGGTAGAGTCACTCTCTGAGAAGAGACTTAGGCCTCAAATCATTTTAAAATGTACAGATTTTTTACTTTTAAAATTTAATATTTATAATCTAAATTTTTTAGCAAGAAATTAAAAAGGAATGAATCTAAAATAGAAGATTCATTCCAGATTTAGCATTAGTTTTATCTAGATTTAAATTTTATAATTTAACTCCTCTGGTGGACTGTCAATCATTAGATCCCTCCTATTCAACTAGTCAAACCTAAGACTTACTTATTAAGAAAGTAAATCAGTAAAAATGCTGATTTATTATTTTCTAAAATGTTTGAATTAAAGATGCCAATTCTGGTGCATCTAATAAAAGTGCAAAAAATGTAAGCACAACTAATAAAAATATGGAAAAGTAGAATTGAATCATCCTTAAAAGTTACTTAAAAAGAATTTTTTAAGTTGTATAAAATAATGCTTTGTTTACATAATTAAATATCTCTACCTAGAGAAGTTTGATCAGAGAATAATTAAGATGCTTCAGGAGAAAATATCGTCCTATTTTTTTGCCAATACTCACAGCCTTTAAGTAAATGATCGCCCTGTGGTATGCGTTTTTCGTATTTTGGACAGATCAAGATAGTAGCAAAAGTTTCTGTAGTGCTGTAGCGAAAGTGATTGCAAGTAATACAAATTTTTGTTCGTTTTCGTTTTAGGGTAGATTCTTTTAGATATTCCCATTTTGACGGATTTACCTTGATCATGATTACTGGAATTTATTAGTAACAATTTGCCAACCTCCTGAAATTAATTCATTCCATGTTTCACAAGCACACTCAATAGAATGAAGTCTTGAATTTTTAATTTGGGCTGGTTCACCTAATTCATTTGCACAGAAAAGATGAGTATATACTTGTAAGTTATTAGATACAGATTTCTTATAACTCTCAAAAAAAATTAATAAACCACTTTTTTTGTTAAACAACCAGCCAGTTGGGGTGTCAATAAGGCTGCCACGATAAAAATAAGTCCGAACATTAGCGACTCCTGAAGTCATGAAGATAATACAGTTGTACTATTAATATAAATGTACTACTCTTAGGCGTCAAGTATTCCTCTGATAATTATTTAAATACTAAAATTACTTTCCAGAAATAATCAGCCGTAAACTTCTTATTTGGTAATAGTGAATACAAGTAACTCCTTGAAAAGGAAAATATCATTAAAGAGTATCTCCAAAAGAATGCAATGTATCGAAATCCCTTCTATTTAGGATGGAACAAAGGTTGGTCTTTTTTATTTTTTTTAGAAGGTGGCATTGCAAAAATTGAAGCAAAAGGTTTTGGTATTTCTATTACAACAAAAGTTGAGAAAGGAGAATCACCCCTAGAATCTGCGGATAGATTAGTCTGGAAAGAGCAAAGGATTAGAAAATCAAGATATTATTCTTGGGTTAAATCTATTAATGAAAAACAATAAATTAACCAATCCTTAAATTTCTAAAGTAATTTGTTGACAGTCAATTTAAAATAGAAAAAAGTCATTTATTTTTCGTGTCCAATAAATTTTATGAATGGTGGAAAAACCATAGAAAAGTTGTAACATATGGGGCTTTTATCATCTTGTTTGGTTTTTATTTATCACCTGTTATCAAAGAAGCAAAATACAAAAACCAATGTATTAAGTACTCTACTAAAGGAGCTTTAACTAAATTTAATAAGGACAATATAGGAGAAACTTTACTAGAAGAAACAGGTTTGAATATTGATGAACTAGCAAAGATTGAAGGTTATAAGAATTGCATTAATTAAAAAGTTCGCAAAAATTACGCTGAGTTTTTAAATGATTAAAGGTATGTTTAAACTTATTTTATTAATATTATTATTTGGATTTATATCAATAAGTCCAAAAACAAGATATTTGGTTGGCATAACTCTAAAAGAAACTTCTTCATTTCTTTTATGGACTGTTAAATATGAAGATAGAGAAAAATGGATTATAGATAAACCAAGTTGGATACCTGACCAAAAACTTAAGCCATCGTATTAAATGAAGACTTATTTAGAAGAACGAATTGAATGGTATGACGATAATTATAGAAATGGTAATGCTTTAATCTCTGATAGGCAGTTCGACCAACTTGAAAAAAATTTATTAAGAACAAACCCAAATTGTGATTACTTTAAAAAGAAAAATAAACTAGTTTTACCTTCATTAGAAAAGGATTCAATAGATGAATTTTTGAAAGGATTATTAGTAGATACCAGATTATTAATTGAACCAAAAATTGATGGTTGTGCTATTGCTTTGCAATATAGGGATGGAACCTTTGAGAAAGCAATTTCAAGAAAAGGGGCAGACGTTACTAGTAAACTTATTAAAGTCCAAGACATTCCCAATAATCTCCCTTTACGAGGAGTTCTTCAAGTTAGAGGTGAATTATATGCACCCAACCAAATTCCAAATATCTCCCAGAGAATCGCCTCTGGATTTCTAAGAGCTAAAGAAGGATTTTCTGAAAGTCTTAGCTTCTGCGCATTTCAAATACTTAATTCAACGCTTAACCAATATGAGTCCAAAAAAAGTCTTTCAAAGCTTGGCTTCACGATCCCTCAGGATATTTCATGCAACTTTACGAGCCAAGTTGAATTATTTAGAAAACAATGGCTAGAAGGGAAGCTTTTTAGTAAATATCCAACAGATGGAATAGTAGTAAAAATAAATTCTAGAAAATTACAATTGATTAGAGAAAAATCAAATTTAGATTATCCTTATTGGCAAGTGGCAATAAAACGTTAATGGAATTAATACACCAGATTTTTCCTACTTGGCATATTTACTTGGACATGTTTTTGGTTGGCTTTGCAACTTACGGTTTTCTGAGAATTAAGAAAAAAATAAAAACTAAATAAAGTTTTTAAATTCTCCGTGGTCCTTAAGCATGGATTTAAGTTGTTCGGTATCTAATTGTTCAAGATAATTTCTCATTGTCAACCAAGATCTTCTACTTTCTAACTTTCCACTTTGTTTAAATAAATTTGCGGAAACTTGATCTATCAATTCTTTATGAGTCATATTTATATTCTTCATCAAGTTCAATGACAACACCATTAAAAAATTCTGCTAATAATTTTGATGGGTCTTGCATAGATATCTTTCTATCTACTTTTGATAATTTCTTTTTGATTGGATTTAAGTTAGTCATACAGATTCAGGTAATTCAAGTTCTTCAAAAGTCCAACCTTCTAATTGAAGGTCATGCCATTTATCCCAAGCATTATCCAAATACATTTGAGTAGATGATTTAATTGCCATTGGCTCACCAAGATCATTTGCATAATATGTATGAGCAAAAATTCTCATACTATTTCTTGGAGATTTTTTATTCCTTATAAATAAAATTAATCTGCTGCGGTCTGGGCTAAGCAACCAACCACTTGGAGACTCATTACGATAACCGTAAGAAAAATTAGTCCAAACATTAGCTCCTCCTAAAGTCATTACTTAGTAATACATACGTACTACTAATATAAATACATAAGAAATGGATCGTCAAGTATTTTGGCAAATAAATTATTTAAACTGATAGAGAATAAAAACAGCTCAGTTATTCAAAAAAATAAAATACCTATCAAAAGCCTGTAATAACATGCAGTTTGATAGGTAATACCGGATCCCCGTCAGTTCTCTGCTGCATCGACCTGGAAATGCCAGAAGAGGATTCAAAGTGGGCTTTCGTTTCCGATTACAAGATCGGTTTACTACCGCATCACGACAGTCTCCTCATGTCGAAAGAGAGTCAGATCAGAGCACATAAAGAAGAACTTAACCAAAGATCCAGTAATCTAACTCTAACTTATTTTTTTAAGCATTTGGAGATGGCCAAATGTCTCTTACCATAGTTAATAAAATTTGAGCTTCATCATATCTTTCTGAATGCGTTTTACCATTTAATAAAAATGTAATGTGAGCCATTTTTCTTCCCAGAATTTCTCGAGATTTGCCATAACAATGAATATTAGAACCCTCAATTTCAGATAACATTTTAATTCTTGTTTCCATTGGGATTGGGAAATTCTTTTTCAACCCAAGTAAATTTATCATAATTGCCCCTTCACAGTTCATTTTGATCTCTGGTGGCATTATCCCAGAAGAGATGCAAACATATTGATCAAACTGACTTGAAGTGCAAGCTTCAATAGAAAAATGAGCTGAGTTATGTGTTCTAGGAGCTATTTCATTAATTAAAAGACCATTATCTCCATAGAAGAATTCAATAGCTAAAACTCCAACGTAATTAAGTTCATTGACTATTGAAGAGAAAATATTTATTGCAAATAAGTTCAAATCATATTCATTTATTCCAGGTGCAAGAACCCAATCACAAATATGGTTTGATTGGAACGTCTCAACTATTGGAAAGAATCTTATCTTACCGGTCCTATCTCTCGAACCAACAAGAGCCAGTTCTTTTTCATACTCTATCCATTCTTCTATTAACCATTCATTAGAACTATTCTCTGTTAAAAAAGAATCTAAATCTTCTTTTGTCTTTATTTTTCTGTTCCCTTTGCCGTCATATCCACCTTTATTTGATTTTGCCATTAGAGGAAAAGTCCAATTATTGATTTCCTCATCCGAGAGATTTTTAAAATCTTCAATACTTATCCATTTTGGGCAGGGAATATTCATTCTGTCTATTAATTTTTTTTGAGAAAACCTATCTACTAATGGCTTAATTGCATTAAGGCTTGGAACAAAAATATCTTTATTGTCAATTAAATTTAATTTATCAATTTTTATCCATTCATTTTCAAAAATTATTTTTTCACACTCATTAATTAATGATTTATTACCTCTTATCTTTAAAGGATCAGCTTCTATGACATGATCTGCTTTTAAACCAGCAGGATCATCACAAGATTTTGTTTGCACACATACTTCTAGATCTCTTTTTTTTGCTGCCTCGGTTAACATCAAAGCCAGTTGACCACCTCCAATTATTCCTAGAGAATAATTTTTCTTAATATCGTTTATATTTTTTTTAAAACTCATAGCATGATTTTATTACCATTTCTAATTCTTAACAACTGAATTTTTAAGGATCTAGAGCTTAGATTTTGCTAATATAAAAAGTATTTAATACCAAATATTTATAAATTCTAACTAGGTAATCAATTTTGAATAAGAGAAAAATATTAGTCCCATTAGGTGATAAGTCATACGAAGTAACTCTAGAAGCAGGGATACTGAATAATATCAGCGAAGAACTTTTAAAAATTGGAATAACAAAGAATAGAAAAATACTTGTGATTTCAAATGAAGAAATATCAAATTTGTATGGACAAAAATTTCTAAATAATTTAAAAGATAATAAATTTCAGGCCAAAATGTTCCTTATCAAGGCTGGAGAATCATATAAAAACTTAAAAACCTTAAGTGAAATATATGATGTAGCATTTGAATTTGGCTTAGATAGAAATTCAATAATTATTGCCCTTGGAGGAGGAATTGTTGGAGATGTAAGTGGTTTTGCAGCTGCGACTTGGCTGAGAGGTATCGAATATATTCAGATTCCAACAACATTATTATCAATGGTTGATTCATCTGTGGGAGGAAAGACAGGAGTAAATCATCCAAAAGGTAAGAATTTAATTGGAGCTTTCAATCAACCTAAAGCAGTTTTTATTGATCCAGAAACTTTAAAAAGTTTGCCCAAAAGAGAATTTAGTGCAGGCATGGCCGAAGTAATAAAATACGGAGTAATAAGAGATAAAGAACTTTTCGAATACTTAGAAATTGAAAAAAACAAAAATGAACTTATAAATCTCAAAAATGAATATCTAATTAAAATAATTAATAGTTCAATTAAAACAAAGTCTCATGTTGTTTCTCAAGACGAACATGAAAATGGTGTTAGAGCAATATTGAATTATGGTCATTCTTTTGGTCACGTTATTGAAAATTTATGTGGATACGGCAAATTTCTGCATGGTGAGGCAATATCAATTGGTATGAATATTGCAGGGAAAATAGCAATTGAAAAAGGGTTATGGTCTAAAGAAGAATTAGAGAGACAGCGAATTCTCTTAGAGAGTTATGATCTTCCTACCGAGATCCCCAAAATAAATAAAGAAGACGTTCTAACAATACTTATGGGCGATAAAAAAGTTCGTGATGGCAAAATGAGATTTGTATTACCGAAAGAAATTGGTGCTGTTGATATATATGATGACGTAGAAGATTCATTATTTTTAAAGTTATTTTCTTAACGTAAACAGGTTGAATTTATATTCATTTTCTTCTCATTAAACTTTTTAAAAACAAACCACTTAAAATCACCTAAACAAACAGGATCTACGAGTCTAAGTAATGCCTCTCTTCTTAAAAGAGCATTTGATAAATTCTCCTTAAATTCTTTCTGAATCCCATAAAGTCTCTCTGCTAATCCAAGCGCCAACAAAGCCTCGCCTTGTTTAGTTATTCCAACAGTATCAAATCCAAGAGTCTCAGCATCGTTAATTAAAGTTTCTATGCACACATGAGATGTTAAATCGCAATTTCCAGGAGAATCTAGGACATTATTCTTCATTTTTTGATTTTCATATGAAACTATCGTCCCATCAGAATTTTTAGAGGAGTAGTATTTTTTAGCTTCCTTAGCGTAATCAATTATCAATAAAATACCATTGTTAATTTTTCCATAAATAGCTTCTAACCATTTTGAGTTATCTACATGCCATTCTGTCGTCCATCCTTCAAGAGCATCTTCAGGCGGAATAGTTATTCCCAACTCACTTTTAGCAAGTTCAAAACTTTTTTCCAATTCACGTGTAATTGGCATTTTATCAAAAAATAATTTATGAGATCTTTTGTCTATAGAAACTGCTTGTCGAATTAGTTTTCCCTTTGAGAAGGTTATTCTTTCTACTGGCAAAGCATCCAAAACTTCATTTGCTAGAACTATTCCATTTATATTATTTTCCTCTACTTCATCCAAACCTTTCCATAAAATATCAATACCTAAGTTCAAAAATTCCTCCAATTTATTTTTTTGTTTTTCTACCATCCCTTCATTAGGTTCAATAATTACAAAAGAAATACCTTCTAAAAAATTCTTGCTGTTTTCTAAAAAGTATTTAATTAATCCACTCATAAAGCTTCCATCTCCAGCTCCAAATTCAGTTACAGATAATGTCTCATTAGATAAAAAACTACTTTTGAACTGAATTAACCAATCTTCTATTTGTTTACCAACTAAAAAAGCAAAATCATCAGATAAAGATGGTGATGTGACAAAATCTCCTCGAACGCCTAACTCAGCTTTACCGCTGCCGTAATAACCATTAATAGGATCATTTAATGCAAAATTCATAAAGTCATAAAAACTTATAGTCCCACCCATTTTTATTATTTTTTTTACTAACCAATCTGGATTATTCGCGGGTAAGCTATTCATCGGCGAAAATATAAAGAGACAAAACTTATTTATGCCTTCAAAGATTAACTATTTATTAGGAATATTTCTATCTATATTAGTTTTAATTTCACATAAACCCGTTTTCGCTATAAATAATCCAAATCTCTTACCAGAAGAAAAAACACCAGTAATTGATTTAGCTAAAACATTAAGTCCTAATCAGAAAAAATCTTTAGAGGAAAAGCTCAACAATCTAGAAATTGAAAGTGGGTGGAAAATTAAATATTTATCTCAGTTTGAAAGTTCTCCTGGTAGTGCGATAAAGGACTATTGGGATTTAGATGAGACAAGTTTGTTGATAGTTGCGGATCCTAGAGGGGGAAATTTGCTGAACTTTAACGTAGGAGAGGCTTATTTTAATTTTATGCCAAGGTTATTTTGGGTTGAACTTCAAACAAGATTTGGCAACCAATACTATGTTAAAGATCATGGTGAGGATGGTGCAGTATTAGATGCAATTGATTCGGTAAAGATTTGCCTCGAAAGAGGAGGATGCCAAGTTGTCCCTGGCCTACCCAAAGAGCAATATATATGGACTTTATGTACTTCGATTCTTGGAGGTTTAGTAGCAGGTTTCGCATCTGCCCCAAGAAAAGAAGGTCAAGTCATATCAATTGGATTTTTAGCTCTTCTTTCTCCTTTATGGGGAATGTTATTTGGAATTTTTGGTTTGGCACCGATAATATCCAGAACAAATGATTTATTACCTTTATTTAAAAATGGTTTAGCTTTTACAGCCGCAGGAATTGCGGGTTATATCTTATCTCAAACATTATTTTCAAGATATGAAAAGCCCAAAAATACTTAAAATATGATCAGAGATATTTAATCCTAAAAAAATTTATCTTCTTCACGAATTACACCAGACTCTGAATACCATCGATGAGAAACATGCCTTAATTCCTTATTTTCAAACTCAATCCATGAAAAGTTAATTAGCAATTTTCCATCTTCATCAGTTTTATATCTTGGTACCACAGCAGTGTTGAAATAAATCGTTCCTTTGCTATCAATTTTAAACATCTCTCTTAAACCAAGATTTCTTTTAAGCCGGTTGTGCATATGACCAAAAATTACAAGATCAACTTTTCTTCTCTTTTGTATTTGAGAAATAGCAGCAGACAAATCTCTATCTCCCCAATCTAAAGAGGGTAATTTCCAGTCTTTCCCACAAATGCTTTTAGGTTCTGAACCTAAACCTGAGGGACCAGCATGAGACATAATTATTAGAGGTATTTCTTCAACAGTCTCTTCTGAACATTTGATAATTTTATTTATTGAATCTTGTTCGGTTATAGGTCCATAAACACCTTTAACTTCTTTTGAAAGATAATAGCCTCCGCCAGAACTACATGGTCTAGCAGACAATAAATTTATTTGATTATTAAAAACTTTCAAATCCCATGCACAATATTTTTCACCAAGAACACGTATCTGCTTTGAGAGAGTTTCGCCTGTAGAATCTTTTCCTCTATCATGATTTCCTAAAATCACAAAAGTAGGAATTTTGATCTCATTGATTTTTTTAATTATTTTGACACTTCCATCAGAAATATCACCAACAAATAAAACAATATTTGGTTTGATAATCGATAAAACTTTCAAGTCTAATTCAGACCATTGACCATGACAGTCACCAACAATAGCAATTTTTAAATTTGTCAGAATTTTTTCTGTTTAAAGGCATATAATCTATTTAGAGATATTCTAAATCCTGACCAGTATAACTTCTACTGCAAAACAGAAATCAGTTCAAAACGAAGAGGATTTGATTTCTGAAATAAAGGAGCGTTGCGAAAAAGCTAATGCAATTATTCTTGCGCACTATTATCAAGCTCCAGAGATTCAGGAAATTGCAGATTTTATTGGCGATTCATTAGATCTATCTAGAAAAGCTGCAAATAATGACGCAGACATAATAATTTTTTGCGGTGTGCACTTTATGGCCGAAACCGCAAAAATACTTAGCCCAAATAAAAAAGTACTATTACCAGATATTGACGCAGGATGCTCATTAGCAGACGATTGTCCCTCAGATAAATTTCAAAAGTTCAGGGAAGAAAATCCAGATCACTATGTCGTAAGTTATATAAATTGTACTGCAGAAGTAAAAGCTCAAAGTGATCTTATATGTACAAGCAGTAATGCAGTCTCATTAATTAAAAAGATACCTGAAGATAAAAAGATAATATTTGCGCCAGATCAGAACCTTGGGAGATGGGTACAGAAAAATTCAGGAAGAGATCTTAAATTATGGCCTGGCAGCTGCATTGTTCATGAATCGTTTAGCGAAGAAGAACTTTTAAAATTAAAATATCAAAATCCAGGATCAAAAGTTATTGCTCATCCTGAATGTAGTCAAAATTTACTAATTCTCTCAGACTTTATTGGATCAACAAGTAAGCTGCTTGATTTCGTAAGTAAAGATCCATCTAAAACTTACATGGTACTAACTGAACCTGGAATAATTCATCAAATGAAAAAGAAAGAACCTAACAAAATTTTCATTGAAGTCCCAGATGTAGAAGGTTGTAAATGTAACGAGTGTCCATATATGAAATTAAATACTTTAGAAAAAATTCTAGATTGTTTGAAAAACAATTCCCCGTCCATCGAACTAGACCCAGAAATAATAAGAAGAGCCTATGTGCCAATAAAGAGAATGCTGGATATGAGTAATTAATTTAATGAAAATACTTTATCTTCCTTATTAATTTTTAGGAATGCATTAAGATTTGTAGTGTCGGGCTTAAATTCGCTTATCTGATTCTTTTTACTAATTATATTTATTAGCTCTTTTTCACCAGCTCTATATTGTTTATCTTTTCTAGTTCCTATCTCTCTTTGGAGTATAGGGTTTATATTCATTTTTACTTCTATGTCTGGAATAATTCCAGATTTGTTTATATCAGTGCCGTTCGGAGTTAAATACTTAGCGACTGTAACAGTTAGACCTGAACCATCAACTAATGTTCTCATAGATTGAACTAAACCTTTACCAAACGTTTTCTTACCAACTAATTTTCCTCTTTTGTTATCCTTTATTGCACCAGAGACTATTTCACTAGCACTAGCAGAACCCTCATTCACTAAGACAACTAAAGGCTTTTTTGTTAGAGCTTGACCGTTTCCTTTTTTTGTTTCTTTTAAACCATCTTTACTTACCGTACTTACTATTACTCCTTTGTTAATGAAGTGCCTTGAGATATCAATGCTTGATTCTAATAAACCTCCAGGATTACTTCTCAAGTCAAGAACATATCCTGCAACTTTTTTTGTTTCTAAATCCTTAATAGCATCTCTAGTCTCTTTTGATGCATTTGCATTAAATTGTTTAATTCTTACATAGCCAATTGATAAGCCGTTTTTGGTCTGATTGACTTTACTTGATACAGATTTTATTTCAATTTTTTCTCTTGATAAAATCTCAAAAAAGGATTTAGAACCTCTAAGAATTTCAAGCTTTACTTTAGTACCTCTTTGTCCCCTTATTAATTTCACGGCCTCCTCAATATTCATACCTTCAGTAGAAATATCATCTATGGATAATATTTTATCTCTAGCTTTAATTCCAGCATCAAATGCAGGAGTGCCCTCTATGGCAGAAATAATTATTAAATCATCAGATTCTTTATCTTTAACTATTTGGATACCAACTCCAGTTAATTCACCAGAGGTATCGATTCTCATTTGATTAAACTCCTTAGGTTCTAAAAATCTTGTATAAGAATCATCTAAGTTAGAAAGCATATCTCTAATCGCATCATATGCTTCATTGCTATCTGAATATGTTTTTGATAAAACTTCTTTTCTTAAATTAATCCAATTGGACTTCTGAAATTTGCCGCTTGAATCAAGAAAATCTCTATATATAATTTGCCAAACATGATCAATTACTTCTTTATAACTATTATTTAAAACTGTTGCCTCTGCAAAATTATTTAAAAATAGTACAGAAAAGGATGTCGCAAACAGAAATATATATTTTTTTTTAAGCAATTTTCTTATCTTCAAATAATTCGATATTTTTTATTATAAAAAGAATTTATTTATAATTCAAAATTTTGACAAATCCTTAAGGATCAATCCACTTCCCATCATCCTTAATAAGTTGGATTAAAGCATTAACCCCCTCATCTTCAGGCACTCTTTTTATCTCTTCTTTCCTTCTATATAAAGCAATAGTTCCTTTACCTTTCCCAACATAACCATAATCAGCATCTGCCATTTCTCCTGGCCCATTAACAATACATCCCATTATTGCTATATCTAGACCCGTTAGATGTGAGGTGGCGTTCCTAACTTTATCTACAACTTCTTCTAGATTGAAAAGTGTTCTACCACAACTAGGGCAACTGATGTATTCAACCATTGTTTTTCTTAATCCTAAAGATTGCAAAATTGAATAGCACACTGGTATTTCCTTTTCTGGAGCTTCTGTTAAGGAAACCCTGATGGTATCTCCTAATCCTTCTGCTAAGAGCGTTCCAATTCCAGCAGTACTTTTAATCCTTCCATAATCACCATCACCAGCTTCAGTCACTCCTAAATGTAAGGGATAGTTATATCCTTCTGAGTCCAGCCTATCTGCAATCATTCTGTAAGCTGCCATCATGACCGGAGCCCTAGAAGCTTTCATAGAAATGATTATGTTATGAAAATCAAGCTCATCGCAAATTTTGACGAACTCCATCGCAGATTCTGTCATTCCTAATGGCGTATCTCCATAAGTAAAAAGCATCCTCTCAGATAGAGACCCATGATTAACTCCAATCCTTAAAGCTTTGTTTTCAGCCTTTAAAACTTCAACTAAAGGGGTAAATCTTTTAAGTATTGTTTGCTTAATAGTTTCAAATTCCTCATCTGTATATTCAGTTCTTGTAGGGTCTGATTTTTCAAAAACAAACAATCCAGGATTAATTCTTACTTTATCAACATGTTTTGCAACTTCCATTGCAATTTTCATACCATTATGGTGAACATCAGCCACCAACGGGGTATTGATATTATTTTCTAGTAATTTTGCCTTTATATCTCCTACTGCTTTGGCATGTGCTAAGGAAGGGACAGTTAATCTTACTATTTCACAACCCACATCATGAAGTCTTTTGATAGCTAAGTAAGCATTTTCGACATCCATCGTATCTTCATTGATCATCGATTGAACTCTTACTGGATAATTACTTCCAATAGCTACATCACCCACCATTACTGTTCTAGTTATCCTTCTCTCAATATGAGTTGAATATCTTTTGGAGAGACTATTAACCTCTTTTGATTGAGTTAATGACATTAAAATTCTTGATATTCAAAAAGGATTTCACTAAATTATACGGCATATAGTTTACCACTTACATTCTCTAGGTCTTTCAAAGTTAGATGGTAAGGTTTATTGATTTCTTTTGAAGGAAATCTCAACAAATAAGATGGATGAAAAATTACCATAATTTCTCTCCCATCTTTTTTAATCCATTGACCTCTTAAATTACTTATAGGATCTTTAACTTCTAAAATAGCCCTCATAGCAGTTGAACCAGTAAGTAATATAAATTTTGGATCAACTAGTTTTATTTGCTGTAATAACCAAGGTTTATGAATTTTAATTTCTCTTGTAGTGGGTTTTCTATTATTTGTTGGACGACATTTAATTACATTACAAAAATAAACATCGTTCTTATAGTCAATCCCAGCTTGCATTAATAATTCGTTTAATAACTTACCAGATTTACCTACATAAGGTTTTCCTTCTAAATCTTCCTGTGCTCCAGGTGCCTCACCAATTATTAATAAATCTGCAAATACACTTCCTCTCCCAATTACTAACCTTTTCACCGAAAATAAAACTTTAAATATTTTTATCTTAAGAACTCACAACATGAAAATAAAATAGATTAAGAAAATGAACTAAATTAAACCATAGTGTGATAGTTTTATTTATTCTTAATTTATGCATTTGTCATTATTAAAAGTCATATTTGAAAAGTCATAAGTCAATGAGTCAAGTTAATTTATCTGATCGGGCACTTTCAATTGAGCCTTCTCTTACATTGCAGATAAGTGCTAAAGCAAATCAATTATCTGCAGAAGGAGTAGATATTTGCAATTTAAGTGCAGGAGAACCTGATTTTGATGCCCCAAAAGAAGTTATAGAGGCTACGAGTAAAGCTATATTTGATGGATTTACAAAGTACGGGCCAGCCGCGGGGAATTTAGATCTCCGAAAAGCAATTGCAAATAAACTTCAAATTCAAAACGTTTTAAATTATGAATTTGAAAATGTAATGGTCACAAATGGTGCTAAGCAAGCAATATATAATCTTTTCCAAGTCTTGTTAAATACTGGAGACGAAGTTATTATTCCTTCTCCATATTGGTTAAGTTATCCCCAGATGGTTAGATTGGCGGGTGGGAAGCCAATTTTTACAAATTCTTCTGCAGAAGATGGATTCAAAATAAATATAGAAGATTTGAAGTCTAAAATCTCTTCAAAAACTAAATTTATAATTATCAATTCTCCTAATAATCCTACTGGAAGAGTTATGTCAAAGGAAGAATTATTACAAATTGCCGATATAGCTAGAGAAAATCCAAATATCAATATTCTTTCTGATGAGATTTACGAACTAATCCTTAAAAAAGAATTTAAACACTGCAGTTTATCTTCATTAGCAAATGACTTAAAAGATAGGATTTTTATAATAAATGGGTTTGCGAAAGGATGGGCTATGACTGGCTGGAGGATAGGTTATTTAGTAGGTCCCAAAGATGTAATCAAAGCATCCTCAGCATTACAAAGTCAAAGTACAAGTAATGTTTGCTCTTTTGTTCAAAAAGGTGCTTTAGAGGCTTTAAAAATTAATAATGAGTTTTTCTCAATGATAAATAGCCATTATGATCAAAGAAGAAGACTTCTCTATGATGGACTTAATAATATAAATGGGATTTATATTAAAGAACCTAACGGAGCATTTTACGCATTTCCAAAATTACCTAACTCCTCAATTACTTCTGTCGATTTCTGCAAAAAAGCTCTTCAAGATTACGGATTAGTTGTTGTGCCTGGAAAAGCTTTTGGGGCTGATCAATGTATAAGAATATCTTGTGCAGCTTCAGAAATTAAAATAAAAGATGGATTGCAAAGGATTAAAAAAGCAATTTGTGAATACTATTAATTTAATCTAAGTTATGTTTAATTTAAAAAATTTCCTAATAAGTTCATCTCTATTATTTTTTATTTTTTCATTACCTGTATTTTCAAATCCCAAAGTTTTAAAAGTTGGAGCAATACCTGATCAAAACCAAGATGTTTTGGACAAAAGATTTAATTTATTTTCAAAAGTATTATCCAAACAACTTGATGTAGAAGTTAAATACATTCCTGTTATTAATTATGTAGCAGCAGTAACTGGATTTAGAACTAAAGATTTAGATTTAGTTTGGTTTGGCGGTTTATCAGGAGTTCAAGCCAGACTACAAACTCCTAATTCAATTGTCATAGCTCAACGAGATATCGATAAGGAATTTAAAAGTGTTTTTATAGTAAACAAAAATTTAGAACTTAACCCAATTTCAAACATTAAAGGACTTAAAAAACTAAAAAATTTGAGATTTACTTTTGGCTCTGAAAACTCAACTTCTGGAAGATTAATGCCAGAATATTTTTTAAATCAAGCAGGCTTAGAAATTAAACACTTTAAAGGCAAAAAAGCAGGTTTTAGTGGGAGTCATGATGCCACTATAGCTTTAGTTAATAGTGGGGCATTTGATGCTGGAGCTTTAAATAAACAAGTTTGGGAAAACAAACTTAAAAATAATCCCAAAAGAACAAGTAATTCTGAATTATTCTGGATCACACCAGAATATGTTGACTATCATTGGCTTGCTCAAGGAGATCTTGAAAATAGATTCGGGGAAGGGTTTACAAAAGAACTTAAATCAGTAATTCTAAATTTAGATATAAAGCAAAAATCACATAAACAGATATTAGATATGTTCAATGCAAAAAGATTTATAAAGGCAGAATCAAAACAATATAAAAATATAGAGGAAATCGGGAGGAAATTAAATAAAATTAGATGAATAATACTGTCTTAGAATTAGAAAATATATCTTATAAATACAAAAATGATCTGATCCTAAATAAAATAAATTTAAAAATAAATTCTGGGGAAAAAATTGCACTTTTAGGTAAAAGTGGTTCAGGAAAAACTACACTTATATCATTACTTAATGGCACTATCAAACCAACTCAAGGTGAGGTTAAATTATTCAATAAAAGTTTCGAGGAATTAGATAGAAAGCAGAAAAGTAAAATAACAACTATATGGCAAGATTTAAGATTAATAGAAGATCTCTCTGCAGAACAAAATGTTAATTGTGGACTACTAGCAGAAAACAATTTTTATTTCGCTTTTAAAAATTTACTAAATATAAGTTCTTTTAAGAAGGCGCATAAATATATGCAATTATGTAGGCTTCATAACTCTATTTACGACAAAAAAATCAGAAAACTATCTGGGGGGCAAAAACAAAGGGTGGCTATAGCTAGATCATTAATTCAAGAATCAAATATATTACTTGCAGATGAGCCTTTTAATAATCTAGATCCCAAATTGATAACAACAATTAAAAACCTTCTGCTAGAAAATGTAGATAAAAATAATACAAAAAAATCCCCAAAGACGGCATTAGTTGCATTACATAGATTAGATTTGCTGAACGATTTCGATAAAGTTATTGGAATAAGGGATGGTAAAATTTTTTTCAATATCAACAGAAATAACTTAAAGAAGATTCATTTAGAGAAAATATATTAATTAGTTGAACAAATTAAAATTAAACTATACCTCATTATCTTTTCTTCCAATTTTGGTATGCATACCTCTAGGGTATCAATTAATAAACAATATTCATTTTGGAGGATTTAAATTATTCCAAGAATTCTTAATTTCTGCATTTAATCCCAAGATCGATAATGAAATTATTATTACTGTAATTAAGCGATTAAATGAAACTATTTTAATTGGTTTTTTTAGTTGGTTAGTAAGTATTATTTTTGGAGCAATTTTTGGAATAATTTCCTCAAATATTTTTTATAAAATCTTTAATATTCCAAATTTTTTCTACCGCATAATAAGGTTTTTTCTAACAATAATTAGATCTATACACGAAGTGATTTGGGGAATAATATTAATACAAATATATGGAATAAATTTTTCGATAGGAATTATAGCTATATGTATACCTTATATTGCTGTAAATTCAAAAGTTTTTGCTGAGCAATTAGAAACTATTGACTACAAAAGTTTTGAATCTATAAATCAAATAAATGCACCTAAATTTTCTTCTTTACTAACTTTAATATGGAATCCAATAATAAATACATTTAAAAACTTTGGTTTATATCGATTAGAGTGTTCAATAAGAAGTACTGTGATTTTAGGACTTTTGGGGATGGGAGGAATAGGTACCAGTATTTTTTTATCTTTCCAAACTTTGAATTTTAGAGAGTTATGGACTTATTTATGGTCCCTAGCAATTTTGATAATTCTTTCTGGATTAATATTCAAAAATATAAAATTTAATACTACAAATAAAATCCTATCTATTTTTTTTATTGCAGTTTTTTTCATAACAATTTTATTTTCTTTTTCATATTTTCTTTATTTTATTTTTAATAATAATTTTGAAAATTTTAATTCCGTTAGTTCTCTATTTAAATCAAGCTCAGATTTAGGATTATTTGATTTCTTAAAACTTATATTAGAAACGATAATTTTAAGTCTTTTATCAACAGGAATCGCAATTAGTTTACCTCCATTAGTAATAGGAAATTTTAACAACAAAAGTTCTAAAATTTTTATAAAAATTTTTGCATTTTTATTACGTTTAATACCTACACCTGTAATACTTCTAACTCTATTAACTTTTAATAATCCTTCTTTATCTTTAGCAGCTTTAACATTAGGTCTCCACAACGCTGGTATTACTAGCAAATTACTTTTTACAAATCTAGATAGCCAAGACAAGAGAAATTATATTGCAATGAAATCTCTAGGAATTTCAAAAAAGACTAGTTGGCTTTTAGGTTTGTTTTCTCAACAAGCAAAAAGTTACTTAGCATATTGCGCTTATAGATCTGACATCATTATTAGAGAAACTTCAATTGTTGGGGTTATTGGAAGTGTTGGTCTAGGTTGGCAATTGCAAGAATCACTGAGTTCCTTCGCATGGCAAGAAGTTACCATAGTTTTGATAGCTTATAGCTCCATCGCAATAGTTGGAGAATTAATAAATGGTAAAATCAAAAATAGTTTAACTTGATTTGTAAGAAAAATTTGTTAAATCAAGTAATTATTTTTTTCCGGTTATAGTGATTATTTTACCAAAACAGCTTGTTGTAATTGGAGATAGCTCAGTTTATGGATGGGGAGATAATGAGGGTGGTGGATGGTGTGAGAGGCTTAGAAAAGATTGGGGTAATAACCAAAATGGGCCAGTTATTTATCAACTTGGCGTTAGAGGAGATGGGATAGAAAAAGTTTCATCTAGATGGGAAAAAGAATGGTCATCTAGAGGAGAAACGAGAAGAAATAAACCTAAAGCAATCCTACTAAATGTAGGTCTTAACGACACTGCAGCAATTGGTCAGATAAATGGAAGACATCAATTAGATATAGATGGATTTGAATATGGATTAGAGAGGCTAATTAATGAAATGAACTCTCAAACAAATGTATTTGTTATTGGTTTGACACCAGTTGAAGAAAGCAAAATGCCGTTCGCAGGATGTCTTTGGTACTCAAATGATTTTTGTAATTCTTATGAAAGGAGAATGGAGGAAGTATGCCTCAATCAGAATGTCCCATTTCTTCCTACTTTTAGAGAAATGTACTCTGATAAAAGGAGTAAAAATTGGATTACGCATGATGGAATTCATCTAAATTCCGAAGGTCATTTCTGGCTTTTCCAAAGACTTAAAAGCTGGGAGATTCTCACAAAATGGAAGGAATCTTAGGCCTTTACAAATATTATTTATTTAAAAAATATGAATATAAAATAAGTGCAAAGATAGCAAAAACAGAAGCAATACTTGTCTGAATAGCATTTACCAATTCATTACTTAATTTATATTTGTTTTGAAATTTAGCACCAATAATACTTTCGGAAAGTGTTGCCAAGAATCCAGAAACTACAACAACTATAAAATGATATTTTGTAGAAATAATTGATAGACGAAGCATTATAAAAGCCATAAATATTGATCCCAAAACACTAGCTAATGTTCCTTCTATACTTATTCCCCCCTCAGTTCCCCTATCCACCTTTTTAAGTGAAGTAATTAAGTATGTGTCTTTACCAAATCTTTTTCCAATTTCGCTACCAAAAGTATCCGCCAACTTTGCAGCAAAACTTGCAGCAAAACCTACTTTAAACATCACTACATTGTCAGCATTAAATTTGGTCATAATGGCAAGAAATAATCCTGTAGCTGCTGAGCCCCAGACATTCTCAGGACCTCTCCTCCCGCCTCTTTTTTCAGCAATTCCTTGTGCTTTTTTAAATTTAAAACCTATTTTGGTAACGAGGGATCCAAATAATAAATAAATTACAACTGACATCCATCCCTGCCAAGACAAACATCCCCACAAAATTGTGCCTAAGATGCCTGCACTTACCCAACCACTTTTCGTCATCAAAGGAATCCTGCAAAATATATAAATCAAAATAAAATTAATGCAAAAACCTATAAAAAATTGATTTCTAATTAAATCCATATTTATCTAATTCTTTAATTTCAAATCAATTCTCCACTGATTTAGAATTGATGATGCGTTAATACTAGCCGTTGAAGTTCTCAAAATAGTGTCGGAAAGCTTAACAAAGGTAATATTATTTTTTTTAAAAAAATCAATTTCTTTAGCGGACCAACCTCCTTCAGGACCAATTACATTCCAAAAAATACCTCCTTTTTTATTTCCAAATTCTTGTTGTTTTCTTAACCATTGATTTAAGTCATATAGTGTTTCTTCTCTAGTTATAGAAATTGAAACTCTTTCTTTATTATCTCTACTTTTTAGCCATTCAATAATATCCATACCATTTAAAATAGATGGTTTCCATAATCTCTCACTTTGCTCAACAGCTTCATTGATAATTAAATTCCATCTCAAAAGTTTTCTAGAAAAATTTAAATTTTTGTTTACCTGTCTTTCTGAAAATAATGGCTGTATATAATCAATTCCTATTTCAGTACACATTTTTAAAATATCCTCAAAACCACTTTTTGGTATAACAACAGCTATTCCTAATAAGTGAATTTCTTGTTCTTGAAATAAGTAAGGTTTTTTTGATTTAATTATTTCTAAGCAATCATTTTTAACTTTTATAGCTTTCCATAACGAACCCTCTCCGTTAGCTATAAATATTTTTTTACCATTTTTTATCCTCATTACTTTATTTAAATAATGAGTCTCTTCTTTAAGAAGTTCTAAATTATTGTTCTTAATATTTTCAATTCTTTCATGGGAAATAATTAATCTTGTTAAGTCTTCCATCTAAAATACTTAATCTTTGAAAACTAAATCTTCATGTTCTTCAACTGACCAATCATTATTTTCACCCCCAATAATTAACTCTTCAATTTTTACATAATTATTTGATATCTCATTCAAAGAATTAATTAATATATCTATTGAAATGGAGTCTGAAGTTCCAAAATCAACCCAACATCTTCCCCAAAGATTTTGATATTCCATAATTCCTAAATTATGCATTAAGGCTGGAAGAGATGCATTTTTTTGGTCATTATCATAGGACATCCAACTTAGATCGGAACCCTCTTCATGAGTTTGCAAATTTTCAGAATTAAATCCACCTAACCTTCCTAAAACGTACCAACTATCAAAAACACCATCTAAATAATTTTTTTCGTCTTGAGTAGGTGATTCTGAAAACCTGATCCATATCCAACAATTAAAAGGATCAACTTCCCTAAAAATAATATTCATATTGACTAATATCTTTTAAGATCTAAAGCTATTATAAGTAAGTTATTACTAGATTCAAATTCATACCTATAACTTAATTAATAATGCTTGATTTAAAAGAAATATCTTATCAACCCCAAACAGGTGAAAGAAAAATAATAGACAATTTAAATTTAAAAGTTCATGAAAATGAAATCATTTTAATTTGCGGCAATAGTGGTTCTGGGAAAACAACACTACTCGAAATAATAAGCGGATTAACAAATCCGCAAAAGGGAAAAATTACTTGGAAGAATAAAATTTTGTCTTCTAGACAAAGAAGATGGTTTTGTGGAGTAGTATTCCAATTTCCTGAAAGATACTTTATAGGTACAACCATTGGTAAAGAATTAAAAATAGGCCATAAATCTTTAAGAGAAAAAAATATAGAAATAGTTTTAAATAAAGTTGGTTTGAAAAAAATTAATCTGACTCAACCACCAGAACAGCTAAGTGGCGGACAACAAAGGCGGTTAGCTGTAGCAGTTCAACTACTTAGAAACCCCTCAATTCTTTTACTTGATGAACCAACTGCTGGATTAGACTATTCAATGAGAAATGATGTGAAGAATTTAATTCTTGATTTAAAAAATAAAAATACAATTATTATTGTTACTCATGAACCTGCCTTATTTGAGGGAATTCCTTCTAGGATATTATTCTTGGAAAAAGGGAAAATCAAAAATTTTATGAAAGAAAATCATGCAGGATAGGATAGTTCGGGCTACTGCAGCAAATGGAGGCATAAGATTAGTTGCGGTCTTAACAACAGAATCTTCTTTAGAAGCAAAAAAAAGACATGATCTTTCTTATTTAACCACCTGTATCTTAGGAAGAGCATTTAGTGCTTCATTACTTTTAGCAAGCTCGATGAAGATAATGCATGGGAGAGTTACTTTAAGAGTTAGATCTGACGGACCTTTAAAAGGATTACTAGTTGATGCAGGTAGAGATGGAAAAGTTAGGGGTTATGTAGGGAATCCTAATTTAGAATTAGACTTAGTCAAAATAGGTAATAATAAATTTTCTTTTGATTTTACAAAAGCATTAGGTACAGGATATTTAAATGTAATTAAGGACAGTGGATTTGGAGAACCCTTTACAAGCACTGTTGAATTAGTAAATGGAAATATTGCTGAAGACTTAGCTTCATATTTATATCATTCAGAGCAAACTCCCTCTGCCGTATTTATTGGAGAAAAAATTCAAAATAAAAGTGTTATTTGTAGTGGTGGCTTATTAGCTCAAGTTCTACCTAAAAAAGATACTGACCCTCTACTTATCTCACTACTTGAAGAAAGGTGTAAAGAAATTAATTCTTTCAGCGAAGACCTATTTAAGTCAAAAGATAATCTTCTTTCGTTAATTAGAAATATATTTCCTGATATTGACGATAAATCGATATCTGAAAAAGCTCGTTCCCAAGAAGTTAGTTTTAAATGCAAGTGTTCCAAACAAAGAAGTTTAAATGCGATGAAAATGCTTGATAAGAGAGAGTTGGAGGACATTCTCAAGAAAGATGGCAAAGCAGAGTTGGTTTGTGAATTTTGTAAGAATAAATATCTTATAAATTATGAAGAAATTAAATCGATGATAGAAAATCAATCATAAAAAAATTACGCCGAGCCATAAAATAACCATGGCTGGAATACTTTGAATTTTTTGTATTGATAAAGAGTTGTTTGATACTTCCTGAATGAAAGAATTATTTTCAAGCAATCCTCCAAATATTAATCCTATAGAGAGAAAAGTGACACTCCAACCCAGAGAGCCTATAAATCTTTTACCAGATTTAATTTGAGTAAAGGTAAGTATTAATGTTGAGATAGAGAGTAAAAGTCTATTATTAGAATCTGGACTGATAAATAATAAAGTTAAGAATAATAGCCCAACAGATATTTTTATTGAAAGATTATCAAATGAGGGGGACGTTATTTTTGGCAGACTATACTGACTTGAGTTCTTAGAGTTATTATTTAAATTTTTTATCTTAGAAAGCAGAGGGAAATTATTATTGGTAAATTGATTAATTTGTTTTTCTTTTTTTGAGGCACTCACGGCTTCATAGCTTACATTCCCTGATTGCCTAGCTTTCAAACTCCCCATGAGTATTTGATCAAAGGAAGACTCTATTTTCGCTTTTAAAATTAAATCTTCACCAGCCTCTTTAACTTTAATATCTCTAGCCTTCTGAATATCCTCAAAAGCAGCACCTTCTTTTACTCCTAAAATTTCATAAGGTGATTTTTCGTTATTGTTTTTACTACTGTTTGAATCCAAAATTTTTTTACCAATACTAACAGATTAACTAATTTTATAATCCATTAAGACTTTATAAAACAATTGGTTCAACTCCACTAACAACGGGTGCAACTTTGTTTAAATTTAATTGATTATTGTCTTCAACAAATTGATTTAGATTCCACTCATTTTTGAAAAGAATAACTGGCCTATTCCAACAATCTTTAACTATTTTACAATTGAATATTCTGCCTAGTTTTTCAATAGCTGGCCATCCATCAGAAATCCATCTAGCCAATTGATATGGCATTGCTTCAAGATTTGCATCTACTCCATATTCACTTTTTAATCTGTGAGTTACTACCTCCAACTGCAATTGACCAACAGCTGCGAGTATAGGGTCTCTTTTGCTCTCATCAAAGTCATAAAGAATCTGAACAGCTCCTTCTTCTCTAAGTTCATTAACACCCTTTCTAAAGTTTTTAAATGCCGAGGGATTTGGATTTCTTAGCCAGCTGAATATTTCAGGACTAAAGGATGGTATGCCCTCATATTCCAGATGAGCACCAGTATAAAGAGTATCTCCTATAGAAAACATACCTGGATTATTTAAACCAATAACATCTCCAGGATAGGCATCATCAACTACTTCTCTATCTTGCCCAAATATTTTTTGTGGTCTTGATAATCTAATTGTTTTCCCAGTTCTGGAATGTTTAACTGACATATCCTTTTCAAATTTGCCACTACAAACTCTTATAAAAGCAACCCTATCTCTATGCTTTGGATCCATATTTGCCTGAAGCTTAAAAACAAACCCACTAAATTCATCACTTCCAGGTTCAATATCCCCTTTATTACTATTTCTTGAAGTTGGTTTTTGTGCCATTTTTAAAAAACTATCTAAAAATGGTCTTACACCAAAATTAGTCATAGCAGATCCAAAGAAAACTGGGGTTAAAGAACCATTAAAAACTTTTTCTTTTTCAAATTTCGATCCTGCCTCATCAAGAACCTCCAATTCTTCAAGTGAGTTTTCGAGTAAATCTCTTTCTACATATTTTGATAGCTCTTTATCCTCAAGACTTAATCTTTTCTCATTCGATTGTTTCCCTCTCAAGGCTTTATCAAATAAAATCACCTCTCTAGAAAATCTATCAATAACCCCTCTAAATTCCTCGCCACTCCCAATTGGCCAGTTAATAGGTAAAGTATTTAATCCAAGTTCTGATTCAATTTCATCAAGTAAAGAAAATGGCTCTCTTCCTGGTCTATCCATTTTATTTATAAAAGTAAATATTGGTATTTTTCGCATCTTGCAAACTTCAAACAATTTTCTAGTTTGAGGTTCTAGTCCTTTAGCAGCATCTTCCAACATAACTGCATTATCAGCAGCAGCTAATGTTCTATAAGTATCTTCAGAGAAATCTTGGTGTCCTGGTGTATCTAATAGATTAATTACTGATTTTTCATATTCAAATTGCAATACAGTTGATGTAATAGAAATTCCTCTTTGTTTCTCAAGTTCCATCCAGTCTGAGGTAGCTTTTCTCTGATTACCCCTAGCTTTTACTGCTCCTGCCTGTTGAATGGCACCTCCATATAAAAGAAGCTTCTCAGTAAGAGTCGTTTTCCCAGCATCTGGATGTGAAATAATAGCAAAATTTCTTCTTTTATTTACAGCATCTAGTATTTCTTTATTATTTAGAATTTTAGTACTTAAGCTCATTTATATAATATAAGCCCCTTTCAATTAATTCTTAAACATTACCATAGACTATTAAATAATTATCACCTTCTTCAAACACATCTAAAGAGGATAGATCATTTTCTAAAGTGAAGTTTTTTAACTCTTTAAAAGTATAAGAAGCTCTTAAAGATGCATAATAATCATTTGTTAAAGTATTATTATATTTTTTTGAACATTGTGCTTTGAGTTCTAAAGCAGACTTTTCATCTAATGGCCTTCTTAAGTCCTTGTGAAAATTTACAGTGATATTACTAGACAAACTTCTTATGGTGTTGAAGAAATCTTCAAGATTGATAATGTGATGAATCAAACTGTTGCTTACCAGCAAACTAATTCTTTTTTTTAAATAGAAATTATTTGATTTAATGTCCTTTATATCAGAACAAATGTAGCGTAAATTTTTTAATTTTTTTTCATTAGTAGAAATACTTTTTTTATATTCTGCTCTCAAAATCATCTCTTTAGAACCATCTATTCCAACTACTTCAGTATTAGGCCATTTAATTGCTAATTTCTCCGAAATATTTCCTGGGCCGCATCCTAAATCAACTATTAAATCTTTTTCACCTAAAGAAATATTTTTTCTCAAAAGATAATCATCTATTTGATTAATTAGATTAACTTCCCCTTCTGAAAAATCAGCTTCGTCATAAGAAATGACCTGCTCTTTTTCTTCCATTAATTCAGGTTCGGGCACTCTTTCCATGTCCTTTCTTGAAACAAAGATTTCATATTAAACATAATTCTACACAAACCGTTAAATAGTGGTAAGAATGGTTGCAGACGCCACAGGTAGAGTTATTCTGCCAGTACGGGTTATTTACATACTTTTTTTTATCGTGACTGTTGCACCAAATAAAGCTTCTTCAGAGAGCAATTCCAATAATCTTAAAAAAGATGACTTCCCAAAGACTGCTCCAGCTGCTTATCCTGTTTTTTTCAGGTCTTACAGTAGGAAAACCACCTCAGGCAAAAGGGAGAACTGGAGTGAAGTAGGAGAAAGAAATTTATCAGGCTTAAAAGAATTAGGAAAACTTTCTGATGAAGAATTGATCCTAATGAGAGAAATGCAAAGCAACCAAAAAGCCCAACCCTCTGGGAGATGGTTATGGATTGGAGGAACTCCGTGGATAAATAAAAACCAAAATTTCTCTGGGGCTTACAACTGTACTTCAACAAACTTAATTGATTGGGAAGCCTTTGCTTTGATGATGGACTTAGCAATGATGGGATGTGGGACAGGTGCAATAATTGAGCCTCATTTTATAAAGAATTTACCTACGGTAATAAACAAAATAAATATTAAATCAGTTAGTGAAGTTGGAATCACTCCTAAAGATCAAAGAGAAGAAAAGTCATCTTTAGAAATCAAAGGGAAAGACCTTCATATCAAAGTTGGTGATAGTAGAAGAGGATGGGTAGATAGCTATAAATATCTTCTTGAGGCCTCAAGTAACGCAAGCCTTGAAAAAGAAATTAATGTTTATATCGATTTGGAAGATATTAGGCCTGCTGGAGAATCATTAAAAGGTTTTGGTGGCATGGCAAATCCTATTAAATTGAAAGATCTTTACTCTAGAGTCGCATCACTTCTTGGAAAGGCAATTGGCAGGAAATTAAGTACTGTAGAATGTTGTTTATTAATTGATGAAGCTGCAGTAACCATAGTTGCTGGGAATATAAGAAGAAGTGCTGGAATGAGACAATTTGCTTCAGATGATAAGGAAGCAGCATCGGCAAAAGAAAATTTATGGAGTCAAGATGAGAATGGTAATTGGAGAATAGATCCTGAAAAAGATGCCCTTAGAATGGCTAATCATACTAGGGTTTACCATACAAAACCCACTTACCAAACTATTTTGGATGCTGTAACAAAACAATTCCATTCAGGTGAAGGGGCTATTCAATTTGCTCCAGAAGCAATCGCAAGGTCAAATGCAGATATTCTCATAGATGATGAATTAAGAAAAGAATTTATTGAAATCTACTCAGAGCAAGGTAAGGATGAAGCGAGAAATTGGATAAATAGTAGTTATGGTCCATTTTCTGAAGAAGAGCTAAATCACAGAATGAGCAGATATGGACTTAATCCTTGTGGGGAGATCTTGGGAAATGATTTCCATTGCAATTTGGCTGAAGTTCATCTAAATCAGATTGATCCAGGAAATTTTGAAGAGCAAAAAAAAGCTTTTAAAGCAGCCGCTCTTTCTGTAGCATGCTTACTTAATCATGAATTTGAAGTTGAGCGTTACAGAAAAAGTAGGGAATATGATCCTATCGTAGGAGTAAGTTTCACTGGATTATTTGATTTTTGTGTCCATGCCTTTGGGACGCCATGGTTAAAGTGGTGGGAAGCAGGAAGGCCAAATAGCGAAGAAGGGAAGGCCTTCAAAGAAAAGGAAGCTAAATTCCTAGATTCTTGGAGAAAAATAGTAAAAGAAACTGTATGGGAATATTGTGATAAGCATAATCTGAGGAGACCAAATAGATGCACAACTGTTCAGCCAGCTGGAACTAAAAGTCTTCTTACTGGAGCAGCTCCAGGATGGCATCCTCCAAAGGCTCAAAGATTCATAAGAAGAATAACTTTCAGGAAAAATGACCCAATCGCTTTAGCTTGCATGGATTATGGTTACTCAGTTGTTCCATCTCAATCTGATAAAGATGAAAATGGTTGCTTGCTCGATAATCCATTTGATCCAAGATGTACAGAATGGTTAGTTGAAATTCCTACAGAAGTTAGTTGGGCAAATATAGACGGCGCAGACCAAATTGACATCAATAATTTCTCAGCATTAGCTCAATTTGATTTTTACATGCAAGTGCAAAAATTTTACACAGAGCATAATACCTCTGCAACCGTAGAATTTAGAGAAAATGAAATCGAGGATTTAGCTAAGGCTATTCATAATGCAATAGAAAATAATGAGGGATATATTTCAGCAGCATTGCTGGCTAGATTTAGTGCTAACGCTACTTTCCCAAGATTACCCTTTGAACCAATAAGTAAAGAGGAATATATATCATTGCAGAATAAAGTAATAAAAAGGAAAGTGAATAACGATTTCTTTGACGCTCTTAATAAATATGATGTTGGAGAACTATCTGAAGCAGGACCAGCAGGTTGTGATTCAGATAAGTGCTTGCTTCCTCTTGCTAAACCAAATGATTAAATTTTGAATTATTTGTAAATAAAAAATATAGATTAGTTTTTAAAAATTACATTTATGGCTACCTCTTAAATAGGGACATAAATTATTTATGACATTAAGCTTAAATATTGGGAACTTTTTTAATGATTCCTCTAGTCATGCATTGGTTGATGAGCTAAGAAAAAGAACTTCAGAAGAGGATATCTTAGATTTTGAGGAAAAATTCAACTCCAAAAACGAAAAAAATCTACACGTATATATATGTAGATTTCTAAAAAATAGATCAATATCCAGAGGCCTAGCCTCTAGGTGGTTAATAACCATAATTGAAAACAAAGAATCAAAAATTGATGCTTTGCAAAAATTAAATAATTAGGTCAGCCCTGATAGTTTCCATAGAGCAATTCCAAAAATTGAGAATCCCATAATAAAAGTAAAAGCCAAAGCATTTACCAATTGGACCTTATCATTCATTCTGTTTGCGAATGGTAATAATTGAGCAAATAATGGAGTCTCTTCAACTATTGCAGATTTTTTTACTGTAGGTTTTTTGCTTCTAGAAAACATAAAACAAATTTTATAATCTTAAGAATTTTACATTTAAAAGTTCATTAAATAAAAAATACTTCTCAAAAACGAACAAAATGTAACCTGTGAACAATTAAGCCAGGATTATGATAAATATTTTTATCAGAAACCAAATCTATCATTAATATATTAAGTTTATTTATTAAAAACCTAGACAAATAATTTTAATGGATGTTATTATGAATTTGTAGCAACCGCTACCAAAACGTTCAACTTGCGTGTAGCAAGCCGCAAATCGACTTAAGCCATGGAACGGGGACTTAAGCGAAACCGGAGCTAAAAAAATGACTCTAATTTACAGAGGACAAAAGTACGTCCAGAACAAAGAAGCAGCTAAAAAGCAGCACAATGAACTAACTTATAGAGGAAAAGCATACACGAGCTAGTTTATTGAACCATTAAAAGAAAAAGCCACTTTTAGTGGCTTTTTTATTATCCATTCTTAGACTAAAAAATAACTTAATATTTCTCACAAGCATTAAAATAATATGATTCAATTGCATGTATATATTAGATAACAATGGCAGACCAAAAACCTTTATTTAAAGCACCTTATGACATAAAAGATGTTAGTGCTCTTTTCGCCATAGTTGCCTTCGTATTAATAATCTCAGCCATAGTTGGTAATAACTTATTTGGTTTATTTCAAGAAAATGTCAATTTCGGTTAGTGGTATTCGTAAGCGTTTAATTTTTATTCAACAAGCTGAATTTCATAGACGGTATCTATACAATTATTTTTTTTGTCCCACTCTATAGCTGCATCTGAAGTCATTTCAGCTTCAAGTGCTTTCATATCTAAGACATTCATGAGTAAATGAGATTTATGCTCGCCGGCTTGTACGAACTCATATTCTGAAACGACTTCTTGACCCATTGCTGTTATAAATCCAGAAACGTCGGTTTTGAATTCTTCATATGTGCAGCTAAAAGTCGAAATAATGAGTGTGTTCATAAAAAAAAGGAGCTAATTGCCCCTTATTTTAAATAGAATTTCAATCATAAACTATGAGTAGACTTTGGCTACTATTGGACCAGCTTCTTCATCAGTAAATACCGGTGTGGTCTCCCAGTTAAGGAATTCACCCCATTCAGCAACATGCTGATATATTGCTTTTGGATCATCTGTCTTTAAGACTATCCACCCTTCTAGAGATCCTGGCGCATGATATCTTCCAATCATCTCAACTCCAGGATAATCTCCTCCTCCACCAAGAAATTTTTCTGCACCTTTTTGATGATATCCAGTCTTAAATGACCAGTGCTGAACGTAAAGCATTTTGTATTTTGTATTAGCTTTCTATTAGTAGCAAGAAAAATAATTCTTGAAAATAAATATTGTTAATTGCCCTTATTTTATTTTTCTCGTTGTTTTAAACATCCTCAAATATTGAAGTAGGATAACATTAGCTAGATTTTCCTGCCCATGAATAACTTTCTATGCTGGGCTAAGTAATTTAAAAGATATTGAATAACCCTCTTGAGGTGTGTCGAGTGGTTTAAAGCTCTAGTCTTGAAAGCTAGATTTAGTTTTAGTTATACCTTTGATTTGGAAGACAACTTGACGTGCAGTTCAGGATAAGTTCCGAAAAATTTAACCATCTTTTGATATAATTAAAAGGCCAAAAATTTAATATTTTTGCCTGGAGGGGTGGTCGAGTGGTTTAAGGCTCTAGTCTTGAAAACTAGCGTGTCTGCAAGGGCACCGTGGGTTCGAATCCCACCCCCTCCGTAGTAAACAACTGACTTCCAGAGAGACAACTCCTTTTGGGAGTTTTTTATTATTTTTTATATTTATCTAATTTCACTAGATTTCACGTATATTCATGCAATTATCTGAATAAAAGTGGTCAACTTTCGGTCAACTTTATTTATAAATTTTTTAATTGAAAACTAAGGTAAATTAATATCATGCCTTTAAAAGAATTTTCAAAAGATCAAAAATCTGAAATAAAACGTCTTTATGAAATAGAAAAAAAATCACTGAAAAATATTAGCCAAAAATTTAACTGTTCCACAGGTCCAATCAAAAGAGTTTTATTAGAAAATAAAGTCAAGTTAAAAGGGAGAACAAACTTTAATACTCCCAAAATAAAATGGGAACATGTTTATCGACCTAACTTTCAATTAATTTGTCATCAATGTAAGAATCCTTTTATTTTAAAAGGAACAAAAAATGGCACTCAAAAGAGTCCGTTATGTAACATTTGGAAATCTTATCGAGAAAAAGTATTTTGTTCAAAAAAATGTTGGAAACAGCAACCAGAACAAAAAAAGAAAAAAAGAGATTGGATGAATAATAAATATGCTGAAGATTCAAAATTAAGAGAAAGAAAACGTGATTATCAATCAAATTATCGAGAAGAAAATCTAGATAAAATCAAAGAATATGAAAAAAATAATAGAGATAAAATTAACGCTAGAGCTAGAGCTTATTTACCAAAAAGGAGAGCAGCAGATTTAAATTTTAAGCTCAGAGAAAGGTGCAGAATAATGGTTCATAAGGCATTAACAAGAAAAAATGTAAATAGATCAAATAGAACAAGAATACTTTTAGGTTGTGATGAAAAATTTCTCAAAAAACATTTGGAAAGTTTTTTTACAGAGGGGATGTCTTGGGAAAATTGGAATCAATTTGGATGGCATATAGATCACATCAGACCTTGCCAATCATTTGATTTTGAATCAATAGAACAGAGAAAAGTTGCATTTAATTGGAGAAATTTACAACCATTGTGGGCAAGTGAAAATACCTCCAAACAAGATGATTATTCAGAAGAGGATGAAAAAATCTGGGTAAAAAGGATGAGGGACTTAGGCTTTGAAGGTGACTTATTTCCTAAGTTCGAATCAAAATCTTAAAGACTACAAAAATTAAGTGGTCAATAATTGGTATTTTTCTTTCGCCTGACACTATCAAATCCATTGGTATAACTGAACACCATCTAATCTTGAAAACTAGCGTGTCTGCGAGGGCACCGTGGGTTCGAATCCCACCCCTCCGTTCAAATAAAAATAACCGAAAAATTTAAACGCCCTTTTGAAACCTTCTTGTTAAGATAAATTTTATTTGTACTATGAGTAGAGGATTTGCCACAGATAATTTAATATCCAAAAAATCGAAAAAAAAAGTTATTTCAAATGAACCGCAAGGAAGATTAATATCTTGGTCTCCTTGGCCACCTGCTAATTTTCAAACACGGTATCCTGCTTTTCCTTTTGTTCTTACGATATTAATTATAATAATAGGCCAATTCTACCTTTCTCTACTCAGGTAATCCGAAATTTGTCTTTGTATTTAAATTAGGATGAATTAAGTTTGTGAATTTATTTTGTTTTTTTCAATTTTATTATTTGCCCATTTTCAAGCGGCAATCATCCCAATATTATTAGGTCTTAGATCGATCAATAAATTTAAACATATAAGCAAGAACAAATTGATACCTTTCGGTTTTATTTTTTTAGGATTGGCATCGATTTCTGAAATGATAGATCATACCCAAACATCTTGGATTTATGTAGATCACTCCTCTTTATTTAATTGGTTATTTTATTCTTTCCTATCTTTAGGTCTAACGTTTTTATCAGTATCAGTTATAAAAAATAAATTTATTCAAAAAAGTAATTTTTGCATTTCTTTATGTTCAATAATCTCATATTTTTTATTTGATAAAACTATTGCTCTTCTTTTTCAAGTAATAATAAGCATACTTCTAATCATAAATTGGCAAAGAGTTTTTAAAGATTGGCTTTTTATTCTTTACCCAATATTTGGTATTATTTTTACGACTTTCTTTGGAACAAGGCTCTCAATTAGTGGCGATCAATTTTGGCATGTTTTAATAGGCCCATCTGGAACAATTAGCGTTCTTACCTTTTATTTAGTATTAAAGAGATCGGATAAAAAATTTACTTAAGATTCTTATGAAAATATTTGTATTTGCAAGTTTTATAGTGTGCTTAGTCACAATAATTTCTCCAGTTGAAATCTTTGCTGATACGGCACTTGATGTTTACATGAATGATTTTTATTCTAAATCGAATGAAGCTAGCCAGATTCTCAAAGAAATCGAAAATAGTCTAAAAGAAGGATCAAGAAAAAAAGTATGCTCTAGGCAAAGAGAGGCAGCAAGATTAGGTCTATTAGCTAATAAATCATTAATTAAAGCTTTTGAAATAGAGGGGGCTAATCCACCAATGCAAGCAATAAAGGCAAGTCAACAAAGATGGGAATCTATTCTTAATGAGTGCTGAACAAAGTCAGTAAATCTATAACTGTTTTTAAATTTGCATTCTTACAGATTTACTAATTAAGGGAATTTCAGGTTCAACTCCATAAATACATTGAGAAATCGAATAAATAAAAATGCATAGTGAGAATATAAAAATTATTGAGCCTAATTCAACTATGGGAAATATTCTCAAGAGATATGAAATTATTATCAAAGCAATATCAATAAGTAATGCTTGACATGCGTTATATCTAATGAAATAGGGAACATTTGGATTTCTTACTAAGCCAGCAAACAAAATTATAAATAATAAAAAACTACCAAAAGGCAAAGATTTTTCAATTATTGCTATGGGAAAAGTTAGTAATAATAGTATTTTTAAAAATGAATATTTATAGAACAAATAATATCCAAAAGGTATTGATGCCTTTAATGGCAAAGTATACAAAAATACTGATGAGAGTCTCTGGAATATCTGATTCAATATATTATTTAATTTTTGTATTCATATTTTAACCTAATTTTTTGAACTTAATAAAAAAGACTTAGCCTCGAAAAAATCATTTTTGGCAGATTGTCATTAAATATTAGATAATTGATTAAGGTTCATAATTCAAAATGCGAATCCTACATACAATGTTGAGGGTTGGAGATTTAGATAAATCCATTGATTTCTACGTCAATAGATTAGGAATGAATTTATTGCGAAAAAAGGACTACCCTCATGGAAAATTCACTTTGGCATTTGTTGGATATGGCTCTGAGAAAGAAAATGCTGTAATTGAGCTAACTCATAATTGGGGTAAAAAATCAGAAGATTATGAGCTTGGAGATAAATACGGACATATTGCTATTGGAGTAAAAGATATTCATGGCATTTGTCAGGGGCTTGAAGATAACGGCTGCAAAGTTACGACAAAGCCAAAAACCATGAAGAACAGTACGACAGTTTTAGCGTTTGTTGAAGATCCTGACGGATATAAAATCGAGCTTATTGAAAGAGATTAAAAGCTCAGAAGTCTTTAATTAAATAAACAAATAACTTAAATTTAAAAAAGATTGAATTATCTAATATATCGTTTTCAACTAACGAAAAAAATATCTATAAGTTCATATTGGATAGATTCTGCAGTTTCAATTGATGCAAAAGATTATTTCTAAGATGAGGAATTATTAAAAATAAAATTTTAACTTTATAAAATCTATATTAAATCTATATAGATTATATAGACAATCTATTTAGATATATATATTATATAATTATCGCATAAAGCTTATGCCTAGTAATTGGTCAAAAATAAGAGATGAATGGCTTGATAAAACCGCTATTGCGAAAGAGGATGCTAAATGGGCATTAGAAGCTTTAATTAATTCTGAAGAAGAGTTATTTGAAATAGAGCAAAAAATAAAGAATAAAGAGGACGCTATAAGCCAAGTAAAATTTTTGAAGAAAAAGGTTAAAGAAACTATTTCCTCTAAAGAAATTAGTCTCGATGATATTGCATTAAATACTTCAAATTCAAACAAAGTACAGATCTCAGTACCATCAAACCTTACTTATCTTTTGAAAGTTTGGGCCGCAGCAGAAGGAAGAGATCTATCAAGTGTTGCTTTTCAATGTTTAGAAACTGGTATAAGGGAAATGAAAAGCAAAGGTTCAATACCTTCAGTAGCAGTAAATAGATATGACTCGGCCTGTCAAAAGAGAATTGCACTAGCAGAAGTAAACAATCTATTGGAGAAATACGAATTAGCTCAGGATGAAATCAAATAATTATGAATAACAGAAAAAATCATTAAAGGATACAAAACATTAATATCATCAAGATTTAATGCAGATACTTCTGAAGATAAATTCGAAGATGGAATAATTTACACTCTTTATTCTGATGAATTTAATTCACTTAAAGTTGGTTTTGCTGAAAATGATAAGGCTCTAGAAAAAAAATTATCAAGTGAATCATTGATATTATTGGATATGAAAAAAGGCAAAAAGAAAGATCTATGTTTATTAGTAACCACTCTAAAAGAACTTGGCATAATATATTCAGACAATTTTTATTTCAAATACTCAGGTTCTTTAATGCAACATTTATCTACTTTAGGTTGGCCTGTTGGAAGATCACTTTATAAACAAAGAAAGATTAAAAAAGAACTTGTATGTGCATAAATTTAAATGTAATCGCACTCTAAAGTTTCTCTAGTTTCTCTATTTGTAATTGGATTAGTTCCAGTGGCACTCTCACAAAATTTCCTAATAATATCTTTTGGCAAAAAAACATTTGTGAAGTCTGCGCCTTGTATCTTTACATTTTCAAACTGTGTACTATAAGCAAATGAATCCTCTAAGTTAGTATTTGATAAATCTGTTCCATCTAAAATAGCCGAGTCTAAAGTTACTTCTCTTAAATTGGAGTTACTTAAATTAGTATCTTTCAATTTTGCTCCATAAAGAGTAGCATTTTGGAGCTCACAATCTGATAAATTTGCATCTTGTAAATCAGTCAAATAGAAAGTTGCTCCTTTTAAATCAGATCCAGAAAAAATCAGCTCCAATTAAGGATTGTTTACCATAATCCAATGCAGCGAAGCTTCTAGAAGGGAGAGTTAAAACAATCATTAAAACAGTTAAAATTATAAATCTCATTTTTTGAGTAGTATTTCAATAAATTCTAACTTCTTAAGCTGAAATCTAAAAATTAATTATTTACTGAATGCTATATTTATTAAAATAACAAATCACGAACTAGGTTTTGGATATAAGTCCTTATGATGCAATTGTTGTTGGTTCTGGAGCTACAGGAGGAATAGCAACACTTACATTAGCAGAACAAGGAATCAAAGTTTTAGTAATAGAAGCAGGGCCTCAAGTTAAAAGGCATGAAGCTAGTAATGATGAGCCAAAAAGTACATTCAAAAGATTATCAGGAGTTTTAACAAAAAAACATGCCAATCAATGCCAACATCCTGGTTATTGGAAAAATAATCCTGACTTATATTCAAATGAATTGAAGCATCCTTATGACTTCCCAAAAAAAAAGCCATTTCTTTGGACCCAAGGTAAACAATATGGGGGGAGATCATTAACTTGGGGAGGCATAACATTAAGACTTTCCTCAGAAGACTTTCATCCCGCTAAAAAAGACGGATTCGGACCAAACTGGCCTATTTCATACGATGAACTATCCCCTCACTATGATTTCATTGAAAATTTCTGCGGCATCTATGGACGAAAAGATGACATTAAAGAAGTCCCAAACGGTAAATATATTGGAGAAATACCTCTTACAGAAAACGAAAATGTTTTTGGCAGCAAAGTAAAATCAAAATTAAATTACCCATTTATCCAATCAAGAGGATTTGACCGTAATTCATCAGTAAAAGAAAAAAAATGGCCAAAGTCCTCTAGCTTAGGAAGCTCTTTAAAAAAAGCTTTAGATACTGGAAATGTACAAATAATCTCTAATTACCTAGTCGAGTCTTTTGAGATTAACAAGGCAACAGAGCTTGCCTCAAAACTAACGATCGTAAACCTAGAAAATGGACAAAAAGAAGTATTGAATTGTGATTTAATTCTTCTCTGCGCATCAACAATTTCAACACTCAGAATACTACTGAACTCAGAATATAAAACAAATTCCTCAGGGTTTAAAGATAATTCTGGAAAATTAGGCAAATACCTCATGGATCACATATCTATCTGTAGATTTTTTTCAGTCCCAAAAACAAAAAACTCAGATAAACCAGTAGATAATCCTCCCGATCTTTCTGGAGCAGGCAGCTTCTTTATTCCATTTGGTTCAAATTTACCAGAAATTGACGACATAAATTTCCATAGAGGTTATGGAATCTGGGGGGGCAATTGATCGATTAGGGATCCCTAAATTTTTGCAAAAAGACACAAATACATCCATTGGCTTTCTTATCGCCCATGGCGAAGTCCTTCCTAGAGAGAAAAAACTCAGTTTCTCTCTCACGAAAAACAGATGAATGGGGTATCCCAATTCCTTACATTGAATTCGAATGGAGCAAAAATGAGTTAAATATGGCTAATCATATGGAAAACACAATACGTAAATCAATCACAGCTGCTAATGGAGAAATAAAAAATATTAATGAACTAATGAATATCCCATTAGG
>CACGGL010000009.1:0-38216 GCA_902572595.1 uncultured Prochlorococcus sp. | reverse complement strand
GATAGTGAGAACAAACGCAGATAAAATATCCCAGCAATCTCGAGCTGCAACTGGAGTAAAATTACAAAGATTAGATGAGGGTGATCATTTATCAGAAGTTGTATTAGTTCCTCATGAACAAACAGAAGATATAGACCAACTCAACAAAGGCAAAGAAAATTAAAAGAAAATGGTTTATTAGATAATATGGAAATACTTGATATTTTAATTTTAGGTTCCGGGCCTGCAGCACTATGCTTAGCTTCAGAATTAGCCAAGCAAAATCTAAATATTAAAGGCATATCAACTAAATCTCCAAATGAAAAATGGGAGAATACATATGGTATTTGGGCTTCTGAATTAGAGGAATTAGGATTAGAGTCTTTGTTATCTCATCGGTGGCGCAAAACAGTTAGTTTTTTTGGAAATGGCGAAAATAAAAAGGGAGATAATCCTACAAAACATAATTACGATTATGGTTTAATAAATCAAGAAGCTTTTCAAAATGAACTTTTAAAAAAGTGTAACGGGATTGAATGGTTGAATGAAACAGCAAAAGATATTAAAGAGAAAAATAAACTATCTGAAGTAATTTGTTTTTCAGGTCTAAGAATAAAGGCGAGGTTAGTCATTGACGCAAGTGGTCATAAAAGTAATTTCATAAAAAGACCAGTTCAAAATGAAATCGCTCAACAAGCTGCGTATGGGATTGTCGGTAAATTTTCATCGCCACCAGTTAATAAGGATCAGTTTGTTTTAATGGATTTTCGTCCAAATCATTTAAACAATGAAGAAAAGTTATCATCTCCTTCCTTTCTTTATGCAATGGATCTTGGAAATGAAACTTTTTTTGTTGAAGAAACATCATTAGCTAGTTATCCTGCCTTATCCCAAGAGAATCTCAAAAAAAGACTTTTTAAAAGATTGAATAGCAAGGGTATTCAGGTAATTGAAATTTTTCATGAAGAGAATTGCCTTTTTCCAATGAATTTACCCCTCCCATTTAAAAAACAATTTGTACTTGGTTTTGGAGGTTCCGCAAGCATGGTGCATCCTGCATCAGGATATATGATCGGATCTTTATTAAGAAGAGCTCCACTCCTTGCAAAAAAATTAGCAATCTTTTTAAAAGAACCTAATCTCAGCTCTCTTGAACTAGCAACAAAAGGTTGGGAGATCCTGTGGCCTTACGAGTTAATACAAAGGCATAAACTTTACCAATATGGTTTAAGAAGACTGATGAGTTTTGACGAAAGTAGATTAAGAAGCTTTTTCTCAAATTTCTTTAGATTATCGACTAATGAGTGGGTAGGTTTTCTTACTAATACACTTCCACTTCCAAAACTAATTTACGTGATGAGCAAGATGTTTATAAATTCACCTCTAAAAGTAAAACTAGGAATGCTTAAGTTAAATTAGTATTTTCTATTTTCGCCAATCATCAATATTAATATCTGGGAAAACACTATCTTCTTCCTCAATATCTTCGAGAAATTTTAAATTAATATTGGAATGATTTTTTATCATTTCAACTATTTTCCAGAACCTGAACAAATGTCTTTCTATTCTCTCTTTTGCAAGTTCAGTTGTAGTTCCAGCTCTTAGTATAAAACTCCAATCAGAGGACTCAGAGAGAAGTAATTCTCTTGCTGCTTGCTTGAAAAGTCTTGGAGATAGTTCATTATTAAAATTTTTAGAGCATAACTCAACAAAAGTTGAGCCTGCTTTAGTGATTTCTGGGACAATCCACGCATTTGCATCATTAATCCAGTAGTTATGGTAACCTCCTTGTCCCCAACTTGATGGTGATGGATCGCAAATCTGAAGATTTGGCTTTTGAATTAAGAATTCTTTTAAATTTGTAAGCCTAATTGAATATTTACTAGAGTTTTTTAAAATATTTTCAATAAAAAAAGGTCCCTCGTACCACCAATGACCAAATAATTCTGCATCAAATGGAGCAACCAATAAGGGCTTAAAGGAAGAGGATAATGTTAATTTTTCTAATTGTTTGAATCTCGCGATAAGATAAGAATCAGCATGTTCTGCAACCTTTTTTTTGGCTTCATCTTCTAAGTAAAACGCCTTTTCCCCCAATGGTACCTTATCATCTGTAATCTTATGAAACTTCAAGCCCAAAGGTCTTTTAGTTGAGATACCTTTCTTTTGGAGTTTAGAGATTGGTAATTCCCATCCCAAATCTTTATGAAATTCCCTATAAACTTTGTCGCCCGGGAACCCGTCCTTTGCAGACCAAACAGGTAAAGTTGACTCACTATCTCTTCCAAAGAAGGCAACTCCTTTTTTCGAGCATATTGGAGCGTACACACCATACCTAGGCCTTGGAGTAGCGTTTAGAATACCGTGACCATCTAAGATTGCATATCTAATTCCAGAATTAAATAGCATTTCATCTAAATTCTCATAATATGCACATTCAGGTAACCAAATACCTAAAGGCTTAGTTCCAAGAATATTTTCATGGTTCCTAATGGCTGTATTAATTTGTCCTTTAACAGTTTCTGGATTCTCCCTTAGAATTGGCAAATAACCATGTGTAGCAGCACAAGTAAGAATATCCAAATTTCCAGAGTTATTTAAAACTCTAAACTTCTCAATTAAATTTCCAGAACATTTTTGCCAATACATGTATTTATCATTAAGATTTTTCATTAAAAATGCAGAGGCATTTTTTTCTTCTTTTGGCAGTTCGTTTAAGAAATCATTTCTTGTTTCGATCCATCTTGGGAATGTTGCTTGAATTTTTTTATTATTTAGAAGTGATAATAATGTTGGAGACAAACTAATAGTAAGTTTGGTATTTAAAGGATTTTCATTTTTGGAAGATTCTATTGATTGAAGTATTGGTATATAACATTCCAAAATCGCCTGAAATAACCAATCCTCTTCTAATGAGTTTTTTTCATTTTTTCTGACATAAGGTAGATGAGCATGTAAAACTATCGCTAACTGCCCTAATAGATTATTTTTAGAGTATTTCCCATTCATACTTTTTAAATTTATGCCTATAAATCAATAAAAAATCGAAATTATTTTTTATAAAAATAAGGCTTCAATCCTAAAAGAATACTTTAAAAATTAAAATATTTGATTTTTTTTTCAGAATTTTAACCAATATTATTTAAGTTATTAACTTTCATCAAAGTACTATTGAACTAAATCTAGTCAAATTTTTTTAATTAGCTTAATATGAGTTTAAGTTATTCCTTTTGATGTCAAAAGATCCTGGAAGAATTTTGATATTTGATACAACTCTTCGAGATGGAGAGCAATCTCCTGGTGCCAGTTTAAATCTCGAAGAAAAACTTGCTATCGCGCATCAATTAGCAAGATTAGGAGTTGATGTTATTGAAGCTGGATTCCCTTTCGCAAGTCCTGGAGATTTTAAAGCTGTTAATAAAATTGCCAATGCCGTAGGAAAAGAAAATGGCCCTATAATATGCGGTTTAGCTAGAGCGTCTAAAGGAGATATAAAAGCATGCTACGAAGCAGTAAGCCCAGCCCCCAAGAAAAGAATTCATACTTTTATTGCGACAAGTGATATTCATCTTAAACATAAACTTAAAAAATCCAGAAAAGATGTTCTTCAAATAGTTCCAGAAATGGTTAATTATGCAAAATCATTAGTAGATGATATTGAGTTTTCTTGTGAAGATGCCTCAAGGAGTGATCCTGATTTTTTATACGAAGTGATTCAACTAGCAATTTCTGCAGGAGCGACAACAATAAATATTCCTGATACTGTTGGATTTACTACTCCTAGTGAATTTGGCAAACTAATTGCCGATATAAATGAAAATGTTCCAAATATTGATGAGACAGTAATCTCCGTTCATGGTCATAATGATTTAGGTTTAGCCGTAGCCAATTTTCTTGAGGCAGTTAAAAATGGAGCAAGACAACTAGAATGTACTATTAATGGAATTGGTGAAAGAGCCGGGAATGCCTCTTTAGAAGAATTAGTAATGGCACTTCATGTTAGAAAAAGTTTTTTTAATAGTTTTTTCAAAAGAAATCCAGATTCACCAACTCCACTTACAGCTATAAGAACTGAAGAAATAACAAAAACCTCTAGACTTGTTTCTAACCTAACTGGAATGACTGTACAACCTAATAAAGCAATTGTGGGAGCTAATGCTTTTGCACATGAGTCAGGCATTCATCAGGATGGGGTTTTAAAAAATAGACTAACTTACGAAATTATTGATGCAAAAACTATCGGTTTAAGTGATAACAAAATATCTTTAGGGAAACTAAGTGGAAGAAGTGCAGTAAGAGCAAGATTAGAAGAGATGGGATATGACTTGAGCCGAGAAGATTTAAATGATGCTTTTGCTCGTTTTAAGGATTTGGCTGATAGGAAAAGAGAAATTACTGATAGAGACTTAGAAGCAATTGTTAGTGAACAAGTTCAGCTCCCAGAAGCCAAATTTCAATTAAGTCTTGTACAAGTAAGTTGTGGTAACGCATCTAAACCTACTGCTACCATTTCGCTTCTAAACACGGATGACAATAGTGAGGATACTGCTGTATCAATAGGGACTGGACCCGTTGATGCTGTATGCGAGGCTTTAAATAAATTAGCTAAAGTTCCTAATGAATTAATTGAATTTTCTGTTAAGTCAGTAACTGAGGGAATTGATGCTTTGGGGCGAAGTAACAATAAGAATAAGAAGGCACAACAAAATATATTCTGGTCATTCTGCTGATACCGATGTTGTAGTTGCTGCAGCGAATGCTTACGTTAATGCTTTAAATAGACTTGTATTTTCTGAGAAAAAAAATTCGATTCATCCACAATTTGATAATTTAGAAAATTCTGATAATACTTTTTTATCTAATTCTACAAATTAAATTATTTCTTAGGATTATTAAGTAGCACTAAAAAATAGTCTCTTAATACTGTAGATTGAATAAATAGTTAAAGCAGTAAATAATGAGAGAAAGGGTACTTGGATATTGGTCACTTTCGTGGGTTGGCTTAATCGGCAACATAATTGCACTTCCAATAATCGCGTTAATAATAAGTTATGGGCCTCCACTTAAAGTTGCAAATATAACTCTTGCCATAAGTCTTGGATGGCCTGCTGCAATTGTTGGAATAGTTTCTTCAGCAGCTCTTTTAGCAGAGAGAAAATGGGGTGTAACTTTAACTCTAGTATCTTTATCAATGGTAATTTCTGGTATGGGTCCTTATACAGTTGTAAGGCTCATAACTCTTCAAGACATTTATGGAATTGGTGGGTTTACACTTTTAACAACATTATTAAGTACGTTAGCTCTTCTTTATTGGTGTAATCCCAAACATCGAAGAAGTATTAGGTTATAAATTGAAAATTACGAAAAAGTATTATTCTTGCTAGTTGGATACTGAATTCTTCTATGTCTAATTCTTTTCCAGACATTTAAGAATGCTCTTTTTATTAGAAAAATTTCTCCTCTCGATAAATTACTATCATCTAATTGCCCATCTTTTTTACGAGAGTAAATAATTTTAGAAATTGTTTCCAAAGCTTCTTTATCAGATGCATTGATATTCATAGCTCTTAGTGCTGCTTCACATCCATCTGCAAGCATTAAGATAGCTGTTTCTTTTGACTGAGGAGTAGGGCCTTTGTATCTAAAATGATGTTCATTAATGTCGAGATTTTTTTCTTTAGCTTTTTGAAAAAAATATCCCATTTTCAAGGTACCTTGATGTTCAGGTATAAAATTAGCTATCAGTTTAGGAAGCCTATTTTTTCTTGCAAATTTCAATCCTTCATCAACGTGTGCCTGTAATACTTCTGCACTTTTAATCGGATCATCTAATTCGTCATGTGGATTTTTTGAACCATCCTGATTTTCAATAAACCAATTAGGTGCATGCAATTTCCCAACATCATGATAAAGTGCTCCAGTTTTAATTAGATCAATATCACCACCAATCATTCTTGTTGCTTCCTCTGCTAAACCACATATAAGTAAGGTATGTTCAAAAGTACCAGGAGCTTCTAGGGACAATCTTCTAATTAGAGGTTTCTCCTTATCAGCCAATTCGAGTAATCTCGCTTTAGTTAATAATCCGAATATCGATTCAAAAAGAGGAATAAATAAAATTGTAAAAAGCATTGCTATTGCCAATAGCAAGGAATCAGAAAATATATCCCCATTAGCTAAAACAAAATCTTGCTTATTAATAAGTGATATTTTATCTTTACCTATCAATATCCATTGACTCAAGAAGGATCCTATTGGTACAAAAATTGATAGTTGAAGTAACTGAGCTCTACTTCTTATTTTTCCTCCAAGAAGAGATACTACTGAAGCACAAACTAATAAAACAAAAAATAAATTGTTATTTATAACAATTTCTGGGTCAGGCCAAATAAGACTCGCTATTGATACCCAAGTTAAAGCTGTTATACTCCCCATTCCTTGAGATATTATTAATGCCGGTGGAATTATCAAAGCTAATGGACTTATGATTGAAGCTAAGGTTAATTTGGTAACTTGTACTGCTAAAAGAAGAGTAATGATCAAGAAGATCTGCCTTGAAGAAATTGTGGGATTTTCTTTTTTTGAAACTAATATCAAAATTCCAGAACTAATAAGAATTTCAGTAAAGGTCAAAAGCCAAGAAAAAATATCTGTGATATTTAAAGGAGAGATAAGAAGTAGTTTGTAAGAAGAAATTATTGAAATTAAAATGCATACTAAAAAAATTATGAGATTATCTATTCTTGAAATTTTAATTGGTTGTTTAACTGGGACTTGACTTCGCCTCCACAAATAAAACAATTTCTTTAAGTTAGTTGTGAGGTTTTGCACAGAATATAGATTAACCTATTTGAATAATTTAAAATTATAGGCATGCTAGGTGTAAAAAGGAGATGTTTTTCTAAATGTCCTTAAAATTAGATGGTAAAAAATTATCTCTTGAAATTGAAGAAAGATTAAATGACTATATCTCTACTAATAAAAAAATTGCAAAAAGAGCTCCTGGTTTAGCTGTAATAAGAATAGGTGAAGACCCTGCTAGCGGTGTTTACGTTAATAACAAGGAAAAAGCATGTTCAAGGATTGGAATAAAGAGTTTTATCTTTCATCTAAAAGATAGTGTAGAGCAAAAAGAAGTGGAACAATTAATAATCAAACTTAATTCTGATAAGGACATTGATGGAATGTTATTACAACTTCCCATCCCAAAGAAGTTTGACGAGCAAAGACTGATCAGCCATATTAATCCAAGTAAAGATGTAGATGGATTAAATGAGATAAACGTCGGCAAATTAGTGAAAAATGAGCCTGCGATGAGATCATGTACACCAGCCGGAATTATTAATTTATTAAGATCCCAAAATATTACAATTGAAGGCAAGAAAATTGTTGTTATCGGGAGAAGTTTGCTTGTTGGGAAACCCCTATCGCTTATGTTGTTGAATCTAAATGGCACGGTAACAATAACTCATTCTAAAACATTAAATTTGAATAAAGTCTGTAGAGAAGCCGACATTTTAATTGCAGCAGCAGGAAAACCCAATCTTATAGATTCGAGTTTTGTTAAAGAAGGAGCAGTAATTATTGATGTAGGAATACATAGATTAAAAAGTTCCGATAAAAATCAAACCAGATTATGTGGCGATGTATTATTAGAAGATGTCATTTCTAAAGTATATGCTTACACACCTGTACCGGGAGGTGTTGGACCAATGACAGTAACAATGTTACTTGTAAATACTATTTTTAGCTGGCAAAAACAATTTGGTTTATCATCAACTCTTAATGACCTTTTGCCATAAACTCTAAGATGAAAAAAATTTCTACTAAAGGTATAAAATGACTGAAGTTATAAATAATATTTCTGATTTTGAAAAATATCTTAAAAAAACAAAAAAGGTTGTAGAAGAAGCACTTGATTTTTCCTTGGGCCCTGAGAATCCTGAAATATTAAGAGAATCAATGAGATATTCCCTTCTAGCTGGAGGGAAAAGAATACGTCCAATTTTATGTTTAGCATCATGCTCACTGGCTGGAGGAGATCCATCTCTCGCTATTCCTACTGCGGTAGCGATAGAAATGATCCATACAATGTCATTAATTCATGATGATCTGCCCGCAATGGATAATGACGACTTGAGGAGAGGTAGACCGACAAATCATAAAGTATATGGAGACGCGATAGCTATTCTTGCAGGCGATGCTTTATTAACGAGGGCCTTTGAGATGGTCTCTTTAAGAAGCCCTGGAGTAGATCCAAATAGATTATTAAATGTAGTTGGAGAATTATCTTTAGTTTCTGGTGCACCAGGTCTAGTCGGGGGACAAGTTGTTGACTTGGAATGCGAAGGCAAAGAAGTCGACCTTGAAACTCTCGAATATATTCATCTTCACAAGACTGGAGCTTTATTAAAGGCCTGCGTAAGAACAGGCGCGATGATCGCAGGCGCTAACGAAAAACTATTACAAGCTCTGACAACATATGCAGAGGGAATTGGTTTAGCCTTCCAAATAATAGATGATATTCTTGATTTAACTTCAAGCAGTGAAAAGCTTGGTAAAACTGTCGGCAAAGATCTTTTAGCTGACAAAACTACTTACCCTAAATTACTTGGAATGGAGGAATCAAAGAAAAGAGCATTCGATTTAGTTGAAAAAGCAAAAAAAGCAATTGAACCTTGGGGTGCAGATGCGAAGTATTTAATATCGTTAGCCGACTTTATTACAAATAGAGATAAATAATTGATTTTAATTTATGTCTGATTTTTTTTCTTTTTTTAATAATCCAGTTCTTTTCTGGAGCTTATTATCCTGTTTGCTAGCTCAATTTCTTAAAATTGTATTTAATTTCTTTTCAACTGGTGAAATAAGATTTGGAATTATGTTCGAGACGGGTGGTATGCCTTCAAGTCATTCCGCCTTAATCACTGGTACTTCATCTGGTATAGGTTATGAATTGGGATTTGATAGCTCAATATTTGCATTATCAGTTGCTATAGCACTAATAGTTATGTATGACGCTAGTGGTGTTCGAAAATCAGCTGGGATTCAAGCTGCAGAAATCAATAAACTATCAAAAAAACTAGACCCTCAATCTGAATTACTTTTAAAAGAAACCCTGGGGCACACAAAAATTGAAGTCATGGTAGGGAGTTTTTTAGGACCATTAATCACTTTGCCTGGAATGTTTTTTTTAGGTTCTCCTCTCAAAATATTTGATTTGATAATAAATTAAAAATGCTTTGAAAAACCAATTTGGGTGGCATCTATAAAATTTTTTGTTACTTCCGGAGAACTTGGAAAATGTAAGTGAATCCAACTTGCATGTAATTTTTCATCAAAAAAGCCTTCATTTTTGTATTCAGTTTTCCAGGATTTAATTTTCCATGGGGAAGAAAGTTTCTTCTGATGATCAGCTTTTCCTAAATCAATTTCAGACAAATTATTTTCGATTTTCCAATAATGAAATTCATGTCCTCTAATTAATTGATTTTGTTTAATGATCGGAGTATCTTTTATACCCTCAATGTATCTATAACCTACTGAAAGTTTACTTTTTCTTGATCTAAAAGGCAGGATGCCACTCATTTTATGATTATTACCATTTTCGTCTTCTATAAAGTCTCCTAAAATCATCATCCCTCCGCACTCGGCATAAATAAATCCATTTTTGCGGAATTTCCTTAACGAATTTAAGCTTTTTACAGAGTTACTTATATGATCAGCATATTTCTCAGGGAACCCCCCAGGGATAATTAAAGAAGAAGCCTCTTTAGGTATTTCTTCATCATCATAAATACTACATGAAATCAATGGTATGCCTATTTCACTCAAAAACTCCCTAGTTTCAGGATATTGAAAATGGAAGATTTTATCTTCTACAATAGCGATAGGTTTACTTTTGTCTATTTTTAAATCTTTAAAATTGATGGAATTAAATATTTTTTTTTGAGGAGATTTCATATATTTGATAAGAGAAAATACATCAAGATTCCTTTCAGCGAAATTTGCAAAATATTCAACATCAATTTTCTTTCCATTATCCATTGGAGATATCAAACCTAAATTAGCTTTATTTAACGTTATTTTTGAATCAGATGGTAAAAAACCAAGAATTTCGATGTCTTCATTTTCAAAAACTTCTTTGATTAATTTTTTATGTCTATCTGAATTAACGTTGTTAAATATGATTCCTGCTATTGACAACTCACTATCGAAATCTCTAAAACCTCGAATAGTTGCCAAGAGAGAAGCTACTTGACCTTTAGCATTAACAATAAAAATTATTGGAACATTGAGAAGTTTAGAGATATTTGCTGTGCTGGAATAGGTTGTTGACCCTAATCCATCAAATAAGCCCATTGCTCCTTCAATTAATGAGAAATCACATTTCAAAGAATGTTTAAAAAAACTTTCTTGAACCCATTCCTCACCACTTAAAAAAATATCTAAATTCCTGCAAATAGGTTGACCAATTGAACTAAGTTGTTGTTGATCAAGATAATCTGGACCAACCTTGAAAGTTTGTATCTTTATACCTTTTGAGAACGCCCAACAAGATAACAAAAGCGATAATGTAGTTTTCCCACTATCAGTTGAAGGAGAAGATATTACACAAGGCATTTATTAGTTATTAAAACCATTAAATATTTGAAGAGCTATTTTTATGGAATTTTCAAAAAGAGGACTGGTATTACCTCTACTACTACCCAATAATTTACTAACATCATACTCTGATGTAGAAAAAGAATTTGGAACAACTCGTTCTATTAATTCCATATTAGCCATTCCCCCTGCTTCAAGTCTCATACATTCCACTGATTCACAGCCAAGTATTACACAAGTATTATTTTTTTGAACCTCACTAATTTTTGAAATCAACCTCAAGCCAATAACTTGTCCTAAATGAATACTTGGATTTCCCAAAGAAAAGGGATTAATTGATGCAGAAATTATTTCGCCATTAATTCTTTCAAATTCTATTTTTGTTGATTCTGTATCCCTCTCAACTCTTAAAAAAGACCAACCAAGTTTGTCGCTAATCCATGAAATCAAAAACAAAGCTTGAATAATATGATCTCCTGCTATATCAATGTCAATATCAGTAATATGATCTAAAATAGGTCTCCTCGAAGGCGGATCAAAAATCATTGCCAATGATTCCCGCCAATTTTTCAATCTAATCCAATTCAAATCATTAATAGCTTTGTTTGAATTATTTAATTGATCTAAAACTTTTAAACATCTTTTAGGCGATCCAAGAGCAGTATCAATTATTAACCTTAGACCATAATTAGTAAAATATTCGAAGATTTCAGGCGATTCATCCAAGCTTCCATTCCACCACAACCATGAAGGTAATTCATCAATAGATAATTCATCAATTATTTTTAATCCTTTATTAGATATTGAGGCTGAGTCCCCCCTAATAACAACTAAATCCCCACATATAGGTTGCATAGCTGCAGTATCACTTAATGGACAGTATGCGGATACAAAAGTTTTGATATCTGAATTTTTATTTAAAGTTGGCGCTAGAGTTATTAATCTTCTAGGGTTAAGTTCACTTATTGATGATTCAAAAAATTGTCCTCTAAAATCTTCAAAGTCTTTATTAGATAAATTTTCCTTCAACGAATTCAATAATTCCTCACTACTAAGGGAAGTAGTGATAGGAAGTTCTTGATCTAATATAAATTTTTTTGCAACTTCAATTATCTCGTCACTTAAATTTCCAGTAATTGGTCCATTAACTAATCCTTTTTGAACCAAACATTGTTCTAGCCAAGCAGGCTGCCAGACAATTAACGTAAAAGTATTAGCTCCACTATTATCTTTATCTTCTGAAATCCATAATTTATTAAGGTAATTAGAAATTTCCTGATAAGGAAGCTCTAAAGGTGTTTGAAGTGTTAGTTGAGGTTTCATTTTTAAGGTCTACGCCAGAAAATATTATCTTTTGAGATTAATTGATCAGACTCAGGAGGTCCCCATGTCATAGATTCATAGTTATGAATAGGTAACTTCCAAGGAGAATTATCCATCAATTCTATTAATGGCGTATAAAGTTTCCAGGCTGCCTCTACTTCATCACTTCGAGTAAATAAGGTTGGGTCAGAAAGCATTGCATCAGCTAATAATCTTACATAGCCTTCATCTGAGGGTTCTCCAAATGATTCATCATAAGAAAATTCCATCTCAACAGGTCTTGATTTCATGCCAGAACCAGGAGATTTTACCTCAAATTTGAAAGTAGCACCTTCATTTGGCTGAATTCTAAGGATAAGTTGATTTGGGGCAGGATTTATTATTGTTGATTCAAATAAATGTACAGGAACGTCTTTAAAAGTCAAGACTATTTCTCCAAGTCTTTTAGGTAGTCTTTTACCTGTTCTCAAATAAAAAAGGGACCCCTTGCCAACGCCAGTTATCAACGAAAACTTTTGTCGCAATATAAGTTTCTGTTGTGCTATTACAATTAACACCATCTTCCTGCCTATATCCTTTGAGCCTATTGGAAATATTTCCTCCCTCTCCATATTGACCTCTTATGCAACAATTCCACGGTTCATTTTCGTTGGCAAGTTTTGAAGCTTGAAGAACCTTAGCTTTTTCATTTCTTATTGCTTCTGGTTCAAACTTTCCAGGAGGTTCCATAGCAGTAACAGCAAGCATTTGAGTCATATGATTTTGAAGCATATCCCTTAGAGCACCTGAGCTTTCGTAATAACCTGCTCGATCTTCAACACCCACTGTTTCAGATGAAGTAATTTGAACACTTGATATATAATTTCTGTTCCAGATTGGTTCAAAAATAGTATTAGCAAACCTCAAAACAAGAATATTTTGAACTGTCTCTTTACCTAAATAGTGATCAATTCTATAGATCTGACTTTCTTCAGCGCAACTTTGAACAATCTTATTCAATTTTTTTGCACTTGAATAATCTCTTCCAAAGGGTTTTTCAATCACTAAACGGCTTTTCTTGGGGTCATCTAAAAGACCAGCGGCTTTAAGAGCTTTACATCCACTTGCATAGAAATTAGGGGATACTGATAAATAAAATGTTCTATTCCCATGAGTAGCTTGTGTTTTATCAATTTCATTTAACCTTCTAGAGAGCCTTAAGACATGATCACTTTGTTGTAAGTCTACTGGTTCATAGAACAGATAATTGGAAAATTGTTCCCACTCCCTTTCTTTACCAGATATTTGATTTAATAACTTTACTTTCATCTTTTCTTTAAACTCATTATCAGTCCAAGGTCTTCTCGCACAACCAACTATTCCAAATTCACTAGGAATTCTTCTTTGCAAATAAAGTTCAAATAAGGCTGGTATTAATTTTCTGTGAGTAAGGTCTCCACTTGCACCAAATATTACTAAGCATTGTGGAGATATAACTCTTTCCTGCCGTAAACCTAATCTTAGAGGATTACTTAAAGTTGAAGGCATATTTTTAGTATTCTTTTTTTAAAATCCTCTTTTTTTCTAATATTAGCTACATATTGTGTCTAAACCAAAAAGTATTTAACAGGTCAAACATAAATTTAAATATCAAAGATTTAGTAAGTTTCTACGTGCCATCTTCCTGCTTTTTTTAGTTGAGGTCTTAATTCTGACCAGTTCAAGCCTTTTTCTTCTGCTGCTTTAGTCATTGCTTCATCTATTCCTGGCTCCATACCCTTTAACCCACAAAGGTATATATGTGTCTTTTCATCTTCAATCATATTGAAAAGTTCATTGGCTGATTCTAAAACTCTGTCTTGAATATACATTCTTCCTCCTTTTGTATTTTGTTGCTCACGACTAATAGCTTTTGTATATTTAAAATTATTTGGATAATTAGTAAGGTATCTTTGAAGGTCTTCTTCGTATAATAAATTTGCTGATTTTGGAGCACCCATAAATAACCAAGCTTTACCCTTGAAATTCCATTTATTTTTTTCTTTTTCAGTTGGTTCAAACATTCTTCTTAAATATGCCCTCATTGGTGCTATTCCAGTTCCAGTAGCCAACATAACAATGTTTGAGTCCTCTTCGTCAGGAAGAAGCATCTCTTTACCTACAGGGCCTGTAATTTTTACTTTATCTCCAGGCTTGATATCGCATAAGTAAGTGGAGCAAACACCATTTATGGTTTCCCCATCTTTTTCATACTGAAGCTGTCTAACACAAAGAGAAACTGTATTACCATTAAAGTTGTCCCCATGTCTAGTACTTGCTATTGAATAAAGTCTTAATTTATGAGGCTTCCCATTTGCATCTTCTCCAGCTGGCATAATACCGATACTTTGACCTTCAACATAATTTAAGAATGGATCACTATCCTTAAGGTCGAAGGTTATGTGATTAACTCTACCAATTGCTCCCTCTTTCAGAAGACTGTAGTTTTCGATTACTGTTCCTTCATAAGGTGTCTTTGGCCTATAAATATTTACTGGAACGTCTGCATGTTTTTTCTTCACTACTTTAGGAGCTTCTGTTTTGGGAGCTTCTGTTTTTGAAACAACTACTTTTTTGGGTTCCACAGCTTTTGCCTCAGTTTTTTTTGTTTTTGATGCTTCAACAAATTTTAAAGCTCTTTTATTAAAGGTTGTGAGTATAAAATAAAAAACAGCTATTACTACTGGTATATGAGCTAATCCGCCTGCGATTACTTTTGCTTGTGAATACATTTTTAGATTTCTTTTATAAAAGATTATCAATTTGTAGTTTAATTTGTAGTGATTTTATAAAAATGGTTACGTTTTGAGATCGGAATAATTTAGTGAAATTATTTTTATTTTTCAGTATTTATTGTTTTTATCAGTATAGTTACACAGAAATAATTTTTTATCTAATTAAAAAATTCGTTTATGAATAATCCTCAAGAATCAGTAGATCATTCTAAAAGCAATGCTTACAGGACAATTGAGCAGACGATGGAAAAGCTTTCTGGAGGAACAAGAAGACTTGCAGCTCAACTTACAACCTCTGCGAGTTTTGATTCTTTGTGGAATGTTTTAACAGATTATGATCGGCTGAATCTTTACATACCAAATTTACTTTCAAGCAAAAAAATATATCAAAATAACAATAATGTGCACCTTAAACAAGTTGGGGCTCAGGATTTTCTTGGTATGAAATTTTCAGCTGAAGTAACTATCGATTTACTTGAAGATAAAGACCTTGGCTTATTAAAATTCAATTTAATTAAAGGGGATTTCAGAAAATTTGAGGGTAGTTGGAAAATTAAAAGCATTAAAAATACATCAAAAAATTCACTAATTTATGATCTTACTGTGCAAGGTTGTCAGTGGATGCCAATAGGTATGATAGAGAAAAGATTAAAAAAAGATCTTTCAGAAAATTTAATTGCCGTAGATAGACAAGCTAAATCATCAGAAATAGTTTAAATTTTTATGTAATAGCCCCAAGGGGATTCGAACCCCTGTCGCCTCCGTGAAAGGGAGGTGTCCTAGGCCTCTAGACGATGGGGCCAGGAAATTAGCAAACAGCTTATTAAAAATTAAGAGTAAGGCTAGCCTTTCGTCAAGTATTGTTGCTCTTTATTTTGTCCTTGCCACACAGGCACGGTAAAATGGAAGCAAGAACCATCTCCAATCTCAGACACAACCCATATTCTTCCTCCATGGACTTGTACTATTCTCCTACATACAGATAACCCTATTCCAAATCCTGAAGTCCCTTCAGAAGTCTGTGGTAGTCTAACTCTATCAAGAAAAATTCTTTTTTGTTCGCTTAAAGGAATACCTGCACCTTTGTCACAAATTGTTATTTCTACCCATTGATTTGTTTTGTGAATCATAGTAATTTTTATAGATCCAGAGTCTTTGGAAAATTTAATAGCATTTTCGATTAAATTTAAAAATACTTGTCTCATTCTTCTTTGATCTGCAAATACACTAGGCAAATCAGATGGAATATCAGTATCAATCTCAATATTCCTCAATCTCCAGAATTTTTCCAATTCAAGTATCACTTCAGCACTAATATTACCTAAGTCAATTTTCTGAGGATTAAATAACGCTTCCCATTTTGTTGTTCCAACCTCCAATAGATCCTGAGATAAGAGTTCAATTTCTTCAAGACGTCTTTTAATTACTTCTTGCAATTTTGAAATATCTATTTGTCCAAGTTTTTGACTTTGAACAGCCAAAGTTGCAGCCGTTAAAGGAGTTCTTAATTCGTGAGCTACCATTCTTAGTAATCTTTCTTGAGATTCAATTCTTTTTGTTAATGTCTCATTTTCTTGCCTTAAGACAAGAAGTTCGTCTTCCAAAAGAAATTCTTTTTGTGTTCTTATTGAATCTATTGTTGATGGTTGCAAATTAATCCCTAGATTTTTCGTTAAGCCTTCTTGTGTCCACCTTGGCAACCATTTCTGTAACTGAGAAAAAATATTACTACCTGCAAAGATTTGTTTGGGAGCAGGAGAAAGTTTTATAAGAGCTGGAATAGCAACTAATCTATGTAATTCAAGTAATTCTGGTTGTTCTGTGGGTTCAGAAATCTGGAGGGATATCTCAAATCCACATTCATCAGATTCTAAATAAGCTATCAGAGACTTTATATCATTACTAGAGAGTTGATTTCTAGCTGCTACAAGTATTAATTTTAACTCTTTTTTATCATTCAAATGATTTCCTCTGAAGTGTTGAAAAGCTGTTAATCCTTATGAACACATTAAGATATTTATTTTTATTTTACAGATAAGCTATGAAATAAATAAGGCTTATTTATATATGGTTGCTATTAATCAAAAGAAAAACCTTCATTTTGGCGAAAATCCTCCAGAAATCAATTTAAATAGTAATTTAAAAAGGTGGTTTTCGAGAAATATTGGATTATGGAAATCCAATAGAACATACTTTTTTGAAGAAGTACAAAAAACATATAATTTATGCATGAATATAAATATACAATCTCTTGAAAATAAATCTGAATGGGAATCGCACTATAAATTCACTTGGTACCCTGACAAAACATATGATTTCTTTGAGGAAAACCCTCAATATAAAGAACGAGGAGAAATGCGTGCATTCATAAAAGGTCACCAACTTATAAGGGAAAATTTTTATTTAAGCAATGATGGAGGGATTTCAAATATTAAGCAAGTTGACGAACACGAAATGATTTTTGAATCTTCTTACAAAGATTGGTATATAGTTGAACATACAAGACTTGTAGATTTGGATAATTATAGATTTAGAGTAATATATTCTTGGAACAAAAATAAACTGAAAATAGTAGAGAATCATCACGAAATAAAAATTATTAAGTAAGTCCTTTTTATCCATAAATGTTAAAAAAATACTGTTATCTTGATAGTAAATAATAATAGTTAATGGATATTAGTTATTACTCAAAAAGAATTCTAAGATTGTTAGGCACTAGCCTCATTGTACCCTTTATATTTTTTGAGATTAATACACTAAATAAACAATATAAAGCCGAAAAAAAATTTATTGCTGCCTCAGAAAAAGATCTTTTCCTGTATCGACAAATGGGTGCATCTTATCTTTGTATAGCTTCAAAAGCTGAAATTGATTTTAATAAAGGGCTAGGCATTGCAAGTGCTACTTTTGCAAATGTAATTATTGGCAAGCATGGTGGTTCTATAAAAGAATTAGGGAATGAAAAACTTGACGAAAAAAAATTATATAACGCAGGGACATTTCAGATTGTTGGTAGTGCTCTTAATATTTGTCCAGAAAGCATCCCAAAAAAAATTAAAAATGACTATGAGAAAAGGGTAAAGGAACTTTTAAAAGAAAGCAAAAATTAAATTCAATAATTATCTGAACATTGAACTAACAGAACTTTCTTCGTGTATTCTCCAAATTGCTTCGCCCAGCATATTTGCAACAGAAAGTACTTTTAACTGTGGGAAATTATCTTTAACAAGAACTGGAATACTATTAGTAACTATAACTTGCTCGAATAAATCCTTTTTACTTAATCTTTCATAAGAAGGAGGGGAAAATACAGCATGTGAGGCACATGCAAATATTCTATTAGCTCCCTCTTTTTTTAACAAATTAGCCCCAGAACATATTGTGCCGCCTGTATCTATCATATCGTCTATGAGAATAGCAGTTTTGCCTTTAACTTCACCAATAACTGTAAGACTTTCAGCAATATTATGAGCAGCTCTCCTCTTGTCAATTATAGCTAAAGGAGCATCGTTCATTAATTTTGCAAATGCTCTTGCTCTTGCCACTCCTCCTACATCAGGAGAAACTACTACAACTTCTTCTAGATTTAAAGTATCTAAATAATCAATTAATACAGGTGAGCCATAAATGTGATCGCATGGGATATCAAAATAACCTTGTATTTGAGCCGAATGTAAATCCATAGCAAGAACCCTGTCAACTCCAGATTTCTCAAGTAAATTAGCAGTAAGTTTTGCCGTTATGGACTCTCTTCCCGAAGTCTTTCTATCTGCCCTAGCATATCCAAAATAAGGGATTACGGCAGTAATTTGCCTTGCTGAAGCCCTCTTGCAAGCATCAACCATAATCATTAGTTCCATTAAACTATCGTTTACAGGAGCGCATGTGGGTTGTATCAGGAATACATCGCAACCTCTAATAGATTGCTGAATTTGAACATAAAGTTCTCCATCGGCAAATCTTTTCGATATCAATGGAACATTTTCAATCCCTAAGTATGATGCAATTTCTTCAGCTAATTTAGGATTTGTAGTTCCACTAACTAATCTTAATCTACTATTAGTTAGATTAAAATTTGATTCTTTATTCTGCACTGCCGTGATAAAACTTGTCACGAAATTAGTACTTTAAAACTATATCCTTATCGTAGTCGTTTATGTGATTTTCGCAAAAGATAATGAATAGATATTTTCAAAAGTCAGCCCTCTCAAGCAAGATATCAAGTAAAATTAATAAAAATAATACTTTTTATTTATAGAAAAATATTTTGTATAAAATTAATATTTGTCAATTAAAACAAATTTGATTATGTTTGAATTTAGAGAATAAAACACAATTTATTGTAAATAATCAAAATATAATTAATAAGAATGCCTTTAAAATCAGTTCTTACAAAAAAATCATTAGGGATACTTATGCATCCTTCATGTATACCTGGAGGAAGTGAATGTGGAACTTTTGGTAGAGGGGCTAAAGAATGGATAAAAAAGCTTCAAAAACATGGAATTGAATACTGGCAATTTTTACCTCTCACGCCTACTGATTCAACGGGGTCTCCATATAGTTCACCATCTAGTTTTGCATTAAATCCATGGTTTCTAGATATTGATAATTTAATCGAGCAAGGCTTTATCTTTATTTCAAATAAAGAAGAATTAGGACCCGCAAATCAGAATGCAAATCATTTTGATTTTGATGTTGCTGATGAATTAACAAAAAAATTAGGGAGACTCCTTTTACAAGGTTGGATTTCCCAATCTGAAGAAAGAAAACTTGATTTTGATAAATGGATTAGTAAGAATTCCTGGGTTGAGGATTATGCATTATTTGCTGTTATCAGAGAGGAGTTTAATATGTTGCCTTGGTGGCAATGGCCTAAACAATTTAAAATAAAAAACCACAAATTTTTAGAATCATGGATAGAGGGAAAAAGTGATGAGATCCTTATTAAAAAATTAATACAGTGGCATTTAGATGAGCAATGGAGAGCTATTAAAAACTTTGCTAAATCGAGGAATGTAAAACTAATAGGAGATTTGCCCTTTTATGTATCTAGGGACAGTGCCGATGTGTGGAGTAATAAATCATTATTTTCCATTTTTAAAAATGGAGATTTAATCTTTCAAAGCGGTGTTCCACCTGATTATTTTTCATCAACTGGGCAATTATGGGGAACCCCAACTTACTTTTGGTCAAAACATAAGAGGACTAATTTCGATTGGTGGAGAAAAAGATTTAAAAGGCAATTTGAACTTGTGGACTTGTTGAGATTCGATCATTTCAGAGGCCTAGCAGGATACTGGAGAGTTAATGGCAACTCTAAATCGGCAATTATTGGAAAATGGATAAATTCTCCAGGTAGAACACTATTAAAAAAAGTAAAAAAGGATCTAGGTGGAAATTATCTACCTATTATTGTGGAGGATTTAGGAGTAATAACTCCAGATGTAGAGAAATTAAGGAAACATTTTGAACTGCCTGGCATGAAAATATTACAATTCGCGTTTGATGGCAATGAAGATAATCCTTATTTACCTAAGAATATTCAAGGAGAAAATTGGGTTGTTTATACAGGTACTCACGACAACTCTACTTCTGTTTCATGGTGGGAATATTTAGATTATGAATCGAAAAAAAGAATAAAAGATGAGTATAAATTTTCAGAAAATCCTTCTTGGGATTTAATAAAAATTGGCCTAGAGACAAATGCTATTCTCTTTATCGCTCCATTACAAGATCTATTATCTCTAGATGATTCAAGTAGATTAAACAAACCTGGGACCACAAAAAATAACTGGAAATGGAAGTTAAATAGTCCTTTCGAAGAAATAGAAGATAATATTAAAATGTTTAGTGAGCTAGGAAATAATTTTGGGAGAACTTTAAAGTAGAATTTATTAAAATTATTTATCAATGATTTTATTTTCAATATTTTGAATTTCTATAACATTTACATTTAAGATAAAGTATCTCTTTAATATAAATAAAGTTAGAACTAATATAAAAAAATACAAAAGACTTCCTTGCCATGTATTGATAAGATCGAATTTCCTGAAAAGAAAATACTTTCCCTCTTTCCTTAAAATTTTTCTTTCTTTAACTGCTAAATTTAATAAAGTATTTTTTTTTAATACTAAGCATTCTTCTAATTTAATTAATATAGATCTTATAAAAGGATACTCTGGCCTAATATTTTTATTATTATTTTCTATAGAGTCTATTATTCGTTCAGGAATTTTTGAAAGGTATGACAATTCTTTACTTGTAAGGTTTTGTTGAATTCTTGCTTCTTTTACTAACTTTGCAATTTCTATATATTGGTCAATCAATTCAGGACTAAAGTCTTTATTTGTTTTAGATTTTTTATTAAATAAAAAGAGATTTTTCAAAATATTCATTTAATCTTCCAAAGCTAAATAATCCTCTTACTTCTCATTTATAAAAACGATACGTTTAATTCTAATCGAATTAAAATCATAGGTAAGTTTTTTAGATATAAATATAAAAACTAAACTGTAGAAATAATATTTTGCACTGCACTTTTTGCAATATTCAGAGGACTAAAAGTATCTCTAATTAAATCTAAGAGTCTTTTCGCATCATTAAATTCTAATTTTTCATCTTTTATAAGACTTAAAAGAAGATTCTTCCTAACTTCGGACCCTTTTTTACTGATAAATAATTTTAATCCAGCGTTCGCAACTGGTATGAGGTCTGAATTAATATTGTTTGAATCTTTAAATAAAATATTTAATAAACTTTCAACTTTTTCTATTTGAATTGCACCATTTTTATCAAAAACTACTTCTAAAAGGATTTCTAAAATCTCTTCAGAGTTATCAGTAAGTAGTTTTTTAGCAATATATGGATAAGCGATTTTTAAAATTTTAAATTCAGGATCTAGTCTTAGTGCTAAACCTTCTTGACTAACAACTGCTCTAATTATTAAGGCAAATCTACTTGGAACCCTGAAAGGATAGGAATACATTAGTTTTGAGAATTTATCTGTTACATTTTTAAGATTAAAATCACCAACCTCAGCGCCCAGAGATCCTCCAAGAACTTCTTTTAATGGTTGAACAAGTTTTTGAAGATCTTGTTCTTTGGTTAAAAAACCTAATTTCTGGAAATCTTCTGCCAAAAGATAATATTCTTCATTTATTATGTGAACAATTGCCTTGATAAGAGTAAGTCTATCTGAATTTGTAATAGTATCCATCATTCCGAAATCAACATAAGCTAAATTCCCACAATCTGCATTTCCTCCTTTAAGAGCAAACATATTCCCTGGATGTGGGTCTGCATGAAAATATCCAAATTCAAATAATTGCTGTAGACCACTTATGACGCAAGTTTTTATAAAAGAAGAAGGTATTAAGTTATTTTCCTCTAATAAAGCTCGATCTCTTAACTTAACTCCATCAATCCAAGACGTTGTGATAATCCTTTTGGATGAAAACTGTTTTTCTAATTTAGGAATAAAAATATTTGGGTTTTCTTTGAATAAATTTGCAAACCTCAAAGCATTTTCAGCCTCTTTCTGGTAGTCAATTTCATCAAAAAGTGCCTTGCCGAATTCATCTATTATTTCTCCAATTCCAACGCCTATGTTTAATGGTAAGAGTGGGGATAAAAAAGTTCCTAAAAACCTTAAAATTACAACATCCCTTTTTATGAGAAAGTACAAATTTGGCCGCTGTACTTTAACAGCTAAATAAGAATTATTTATTTTTGCTTTATAAACTTGACCTAAGCTTGCTGAAGCAACGGGACTATCTGGAAACTCTTCAAATAATTCATTAGCAGGTGATCCAAGTTCCTCCTCAATAATATTTAAAGCAATTTTATGATCAAATGCTGGGAGATTATCCTGTAAGTTTGTAAGTTCTGTCAGCCAATCTTGCCTAACAAGATCTGGTCTAGTTGAGAGCGCTTGGCCTAGTTTGATAAAACAAGGTCCTAAATCTGTAATTACATCAAAAAGATATTTCGAGAGATTTTTTTGTACATTTTTATTTTTACTGTTACCTTGAAAAAGTATTCTTAAAAAAAGAAAAATAAAAGTTAAAAGGATATATAAAACTCTTGGGATAAAAATCCATGGTCTCAACATCAACCAAATTAAGTCATCTTTTGCTGAATATTTTGAATAAGATCTTTTCATTAAAGTTAAAAAATATCGAAAAAGAGTACCACGTAGACCATTCTATATATGTCAATATTACTTTATGAGCATTTCATCTTTTCTAACTAAAAAGTTTTTAAAGTCTTTATTCTTTCCCGCTCATAACAGAGGGGCAGCTTTACCAAAGAAATTAGTGAAGTTATTAAAAAATCCGCCTGGTTATTGGGACTTGCCCGAACTACCAGAAATAGGGTCACCACTATCCCAAAGCGGATTAATTGCTAAATCTCAAAGAGAATTCTCTGAAAAATTTAGTGCGAAAGGATGTTTTTTTGGAGTTAATGGAGCTTCTGGATTAATACAATCAGCAGTAATTGCGATGGCCAATCCAGGCGAAGCTATCCTGATGCCTAGAAATGTTCATATAAGTGTTATAAAAATCTGTGCGATGCAGAATATAAATCCAATATTTTTTGACCTAGAATTTTCAAACGAAACCGGTCACTACAAACCAATTACAAAAGTTTGGTTAATAAATGTATTTAAAAAATTAAATTTTGATGAGAATAAAATTGTAGGGGTAATTCTTGTAAGTCCCTCTTATCATGGTTATGCCGGAGATTTAGAGTCTTTAATAGATTATTGTCATCAAAAAAAATTACCTGTTTTAGTTGATGAAGCCCATGGTTCATATTTCCTTTTTTGTGAAAACCTTAATTTACCAAAACCTGCCTTATCATCTAACGCTGATTTAGTCGTTAATTCATTGCATAAGTCGCTCAATGGTTTAACTCAAACCGCGGTGCTTTGGTATAAAGGGGATCTAATAAATAAAGTTAATTTAATCAAAAGTATTAATTTATTGCAAACTACTAGTCCAAGTTCATTATTACTTTCATCTTGTGAAGAGTCTATTAGGGACTGGCTCAATAAAGAAAGTTTATCAAAATATCAAAAAAGAATTTCAGAAGCAAAAAGTATTTACGAAAAATTAATTCAAAAAAATATTCCTCTCATAGAAACTCAAGACCCTTTAAAAATTGTAGTAAATACCTCTAAGGCTGGGATTGATGGTTTTACTGCTGATAATTTTTTTTATAGACATGGCCTTATTGCTGAATTGCCAGAAATGATGACTATAACTTTTTGCTTAGGATTTGGAAATCAAAAAGATTTTCTTAATTTATTTGAAAAGTTATGGAATAAATTACTATTAAATTGTAAAAAATCAAAAAGTTTAGAAGTTCTCAAATCGCCATTTAAATTAGTTCAAACTCCCGAAATTGAAATTGGAATTGCTTGGAGAAGTGAAACTCGGAGTATTCCTTTCTCGCAATCATTAAATAAAATATCTGGGGATATTATTTGCCCTTATCCTCCAGGGATACCTCTACTAATTCCAGGAGAAAAAATTGATATAGATCGGTTTAATTGGATAAATAATCAAAGTGTATGCAACAAAGATCTGGTAAATTTTAATATAAGAGTCATATAAGCATAGAAATTTCATATGAGATTAAGAAGTGGATTAATAATAGGAATTTTTGGTTTAATTGTTGTTTTGTTGGGAGGATGGGTTTTCACATTAGCAACAGCGTTGCTTACATATTTAGCATTATTGGAATTTTTTAGAATGGCTGAATTTAAAGGAATAAAACCAGCTACAAAAACCACATTATTTTCATCTTTAATTATTATAATTTCTACTTATCTTGATTCCATTGGTGTGCTTGAAGGAGAAATATCAAATTCAATTTTACCAATCTGTTCAGTTGGAATATGCACTTGGTTACTTTTACAACCAAAACCTGGAACAATTTCCGATATTGCAGCCTCTATTTTTGGATTATTTTATTTAGGGTTTTTGCCTAGTTACTGGATTAAGTTAAGGGGATTAGATTCAGTCATAATAAGTTCAAATCAGGGTTTTATATCTTTTGAGAACTTATCAAATACTACAGGTCTTCATTTAACTTTAACTTCTTGTTTTTTAATTGTGGCCAGTGATATTGGTTCTTATTTCATTGGGAAGTCATTTGGTAAAACATCTCTTTCTCCAATATCTCCGAGCAAAACTATAGAAGGTTTAATTGGAGGGATATCCTGTTCAATTTTACTAGCAATATTTTTCGCATTTTTAATGAATTGGGAAAATCCATTATTTGTTGGAATCTTATATGGAATTTCAATTTCTCTTATGGCTTTAGTTGGAGATTTAATTGAATCTATGATGAAAAGAGATGCAAAAATAAAAGATTCAGGAACTTTTTTACCTGGACATGGAGGGATTCTTGACAGAATTGATAGTTACATCTTTACTCCATCTGTTTTGTATTACATTTTTATAATTCTAAAGTATCTTAATTAATTAAAAATCTTTTATTCCAAAAAGTAATCTTGGATAATTTTACTAGATAATGATGGCAGATCTATATGTGGAAGATGACCACAATTTTGCAACCCTACAAAATTTAATTTTTCAATATTTCTTATTTTTTTAATCTCTTTTTTTCCAAGAATTCGATCATTTTCACCACATAATGTTTTAATTGGGATGTTTTGGATATATTTATAAGTTCCAGCAAACCCTCCATTTTTTGCAAATGATGCAAGTGAATTCCTCCATCCTTTACAACCTAGATGAATTGAAGCAATTTGCTCTTCCATCTCACCAACACATTCATCTGGGAAAGCAAATGCTTGCCTACAAAGACTTTTTCTGACCTGAGGCAATCCAAGAAATAAAGCACCAATTTGGTTAAGAGGGAAAGGAATACTCTTAGGTTCTCCAAACAATCCTGCAGGGGACAAAAGGATAATCTTATCAATAGATTCAGGAATTTCAAAAGCAAGTTTTAAGGCTGTTGAGCCTCCCATAGAGGCACCAATAATTTTTATATTCTTTGTTATCTTTAAGATCTTAAGGAGATCAATTAAATGCGAAATTATTTTTGAGGAATTATATTCATTTGTTGTGTACCTAGGACTAAAACCAAAACCTAACAGATCAGGAACTATAACTTGGAAATTTCTTTTTAGTGATTTATAAATTCTCCTGAACTCTAAAAAACTACTATCAAATCCATGAAGAAGAAGAATAGGTTGACCTTTTCCTCCCATGACTACAGGGAATTTTATAGAGTCCCAGTTTTGGTTAAGTTTTATCCACTTAACATCATTTGCCAAATAGAGAGCTAAAGGGTCCAATAATGACAATTTGGCTCTTTCAAAAAATTCCAAATTTAAATCATTAAATTGTTCAAAATTTTTTTTAGTCAAAAATGTTTATGTTTTAATTTTTTGTTGTTCAAAATTTGCAATGACCTCTACTATGTCGCATTTATGAATTTCAAAAGGCAAAAAATGAATCTCAGATTTATCTCTACAAGTAAAATCAGCAATTTTTTCTAAATTGTTATTTTCAAAAACATTTATTCCAAGTTGTTCAATAGTAGTTGGCAAATTTAATTCTTTCATGAATACAAATAATTGTTTAATTAATTGATCAGCTAATTTATTGTTATTTTTCATTTCTTCTAGTCTTAATTGCAATAATAATCCAACCCCAACAATCTCACCATGTAAGAATTTATTAGGGGTAATTATCTGAGTAATTGCATTATGGATAGCATGTGCCGCTGCAGTCCTACACTTTTCTCCACCAATACCACCAACTAATCCTGCTGTAAGTCCACATGCTTCTACAGTATTGCGCCAAGAGGGGTTATTTTCAAATTGACTTTTATATGCTTTTTCTCCCTCTATCAATAGTTGATCTCTTAAAACTCTTGATATCTGAATTGCTTGTTGAACAAGACCATCATTTATTGTTGAACTTGTTATTGAGGATTCGTACCATTTTGCCAAAGCATCAGCTATACCACTAGCAAGTGTTCTAGATGGAGCTGTTTGAATAAATTTATGGTCATAAACTAGTATTTTTGGACAAGCTCCTAATGCAACATCCTTTATGAATTGGCCATCCCTTGTATAAATATTGGATAAGGCTGTCCAACCTGCGCATGTAGAGGCGCTAAGGGGCACTGTAATACAAGGAATATTGAGAGACTCAGCTAAATATTTCCCAGAATCTAAAACTTTGCCACCTCCTGCTGCGATAACAGAATCATTATTATTCTTTAAAATGATATTCTTAACTCTTGAAATATCCTCATAACAACAATCAAATTGTAAATTAGCAGAATTAACATTAAGGTTTTGATTTTCTAAATCATTAAAAATTTTATTTCTCAGATTATTCGTATGAATTCCTCTACCTAAAATTAATGGACTTTTAGTTAATTTAGTAATGTGAGGTAAAGATTTTTCCCAAGCATAATTCCCCCGATATATAGTTTCTGGAGAGATTGACTGCATATTTTTTTACTATAAATATTTAGAAGTTGGCACTTGCCAACTCTTGAGAAGATTCTTCAGAAGAAATATTAATTGTAACTTTTTTATTATCATCTATATCAACTAGGGCCTTATCTCCATCTTTTATTCTCCCAGAAAGAACTTCTTCAGCCAAACTATCTTCTAATAAACGCATAACTGCCCTTCTCAAAGGTCTCGCTCCGTATGAAGGATTATAACCTTCTTCAACAAGTCTTTCTTTAAAAGCATCTGTGACACTTAACTTAATGCCTTTATCTTGTAGTCTTGCAAAAACTTCATGCAACATTATTTCAGCAATCTCTTTAACCTCATTTTTAGTTAGCTGTCTGAATACAATTATTTCGTCAAGTCTATTTAAAAATTCAGGCCTAAAGTATTGCTTAAGTTCTTCATTAACTAAAGATTTTATTCTATTATATTGGCTATCTTCAACCGAATCTCCTGAAAATTCAAATCCCAGTCCTCCTCCTCCCTTCTCGATTACTTTAGAGCCGATATTAGAAGTCATTATTAACAATGTATTTTTAAAATCTACGGTTCTACCTTTGGAGTCAGTTAATCTTCCGTCTTCAAGTAGTTGCAATAATAAATTGAATACATCTGGATGTGCCTTTTCAACTTCATCAAAAAGAACAACGGTATAAGGACGTCTTCTGACTGCCTCTGTAAGCTGACCACCTTCGTTAAAACCAACATAGCCAGGAGGCGAACCTATAAGCTTACTAACTGTGTGTCTTTCCATAAATTCTGACATATCTAATCTGATCATAGCCTCTTCACTCCCGAAGAAATATGAAGCTAATGATTTAGTCAATTCAGTTTTGCCAACTCCTGTAGGACCTGAAAAGATGAAACTTGCGATGGGTCTATTAGGATTTTTTAATCCAACTCTGGCTCTTCTTATAGCTCTAGAAACAGCTTTTACAGCTTCATCTTGTCCGATTAGTCTTTGGTGAAGTGTTTCCTCCATATTAAGGAGCTTAACTGATTCAGTTTCTGTTAATTTTTGCACAGGTACGCCTGTCCATGAAGCGACAATATGGGCTACATCCTCTTCACTAACAAGAGGGCTTTGTAAGAGTTTTGAATTAGTTTTTACAGAATTATCTGCATCAGGTGTATCTTCAGCTTTAGATTCTTTTTTATTTTCCAAAACCTCTTTAATTTTGGCAGACAATTCCATCTCTTTTTCACGTAATTGACCAGCTTGATCAAAATTTTGGTCTCTTACAGATTCTTCTTTCTGTTTTTGGACTTGTCTTAGTTCTCTATCTATTTGTTTGGCTTCAGGCGGAAGTTTTGAATTTATTAAACGTACTCTACTTCCAGCCTCGTCAATGAGATCTATAGCCTTGTCAGGTAAAAATCTATCAGATATATAACGATCACCTAAATGAGCTGCCGCCTCTAGAGCATCATCAGTAATTTTTAAACGATGATGTTGTTCGTAGCGCTCTCTTAGACCTTTTAAAATCTCTATTGTATCTTCAATGGAGGGCTCCCCTACCATGACAGGTTGGAATCTTCTTTCCAGAGCTGCATCTCTCTCAATATGTTTTCGATATTCATCGAGAGTTGTTGCTCCAATACACTGAAGTTCTCCTCTAGCTAAAGCTGGCTTAAGAATATTTGCAGCGTCTATAGCTCCTTCAGCAGCTCCCGCACCAATTAGAGTATGCACTTCATCTATGACAAGTATAACGTTACCCGCTGATTTAATTTCTTCCATTATTTTTTTCAACCTTTCTTCAAATTCACCCCTATATTTTGTTCCTGCGACCAGAAGTCCTATATCAAGGGTTAAGACTCTTTTATCTTCAAGAATGTCAGGAATGTCTCCCATTTGTATTCTTTGAGCTAATCCCTCTGCGATAGCTGTTTTGCCTACACCTGGTTCACCAATGAGAACAGGATTATTTTTTGTCCTCCTACCTAATATTTGAACTACACGATCTATTTCTGAATGGCGGCCAACGACAGGATCTAATTTTGATTCACTAGCTAATTTTGTTAAATTTGTTCCAAATTCGTCAAGAGTAGCAGTTTTTAAGTTTCCCTTAGTTGTACTAGAACCTGTGCCAACCTCTGCTGTTTCACCTAACATCCTTATAACTTGAGTTCTTACTTTGGTGAGGTCAATATTGAGATTTTCCAGGACTCTTGCAGCAACTCCTTCACCTTCTCTTATTAAACCTAGCAATAGATGTTCTGTACCTATGTAATTGTGACCTAGTTGTCGAGCTTCTTCAAGAGATAATTCTAAAACTCTTTTAGCCCTTGGAGTAAAAGGAATTTCGACAGCTACAAACCCAGATCCTCTACCTATTATCTTTTCAACTTCTATCCTTGAATCTTTTAAATTAACTCCAAGTGATTTAAGTACTTTGGCTGCAACTCCAGTTCCTTCTCCAATTAAACCTAAAAGAATTTGTTCAGTTCCAACGAAATTATGACCAAGTCTCCTAGCTTCCTCTTGAGCAAGCATAATGACTTTTATAGCTTTTTCTGTGAATCTTTCAAACATTAGAAGATTAAAACCTACTAATAACCTACCAGTAATATGTCAATTTTGTGTTCAGAATGAGCTTTTGTGAATACCCAAAAGTATTAATTATTCAATTAAAATTATCTTTTTTAGTGATATAGCAAGAAATTATAGTAATTTCAAGCATTCTGGTTATCCGCACAATTAAATTTTTAAATTATTTGTCTTTAATTTTTTTTCTTTTAAAAGAGCATCTGAACCATCTTTGTAATAACTTTTTCTTATTCCAACAGTAGAAAAATCAAATTTATTATAAAATCTTTCAGCAATAACATTGTTCTGAGAAACTTCCAATAGTAATTTCTTTAGACTTAGTTCTTCACATTTTTTTATTAAATAGCTCATTAAATAAGATCCAAAACCCTTTTTCCTAAATTGCTTATTTACAACAAAATAATTTATTTGAGCTTCATCAAGAACAACCTGAAAAACACATATTCCAATTATTAAATTTGTAACTAATAACCCAAAGATTTTTGTACCTTCTTTTTTGAATTCATTGGCCCATTGTTTCTTGCTCCACAGAGAAATAGTATTTGAGTCCAAGTCAAAACATAATTCAATATCTTTCTCATTTATTTGTTTAATAGATATCATTGTTATTATGAATTTCTTAAAAAGTTCAATTCTAGCGTCATTATAAAATATGACAGTTTTTGGCAAAACTTTATCTTAAGTTCACCCATGGAAGAAAAACAATCTTTTTTAAAACAAAAAATCGACTTAGAAAGTCCTAATAAAAATATCGTCCCTATTACTACATCCGTAGGAAGGGATGGGAAATTGTCAGTTGGTGGATGTTCAATTGAAGAATTAGTTAAAAAATATGATTCTCCTCTTTACATCCTTGATGAATTAACTTTAAGAAAGTCTTGTAGAGCTTATAAAAAAGCATTAGAGAAATATTACCCAGGAGAATCACTCACGATATACGCCTCCAAGGCAAATAGCTCTATATTCATGAGTAACCTTGTATCCTCAGAACATTTAGGGCTTGATGCAGTTTCTGAGGGAGAATTATTAACGGCTCTAAAGGGTGGGGTACCAAATGAAAAAATTGTTTTTCACGGCAACAATAAATCTGATAAAGAAATAGATTTCGCAATTAGAAATAACATAAAAATAATTGTAGATAATGACTACGACTTAAAAAGATTAGAGGAAGTATCAAATTCATTAAATCGTGATTTAGAGATAATGATTCGCTTTACTCCTGGAATAGAATGCCATACACATGAATACATAAGAACAGGTTCATTTGATAGCAAATTTGGTTTTGGAATCGAATATTTGAATAATTTATTTGCAAGCATAAGCAACACTAAACATTTAAAGTTAAAAGGACTACATGCTCATATTGGTTCTCAAATTTTTGAACTAGAACCTCATAAGGATTTAGGTGAAATAATGATAAAGGTTATGTTGGACGCTATAAAATTCGGTCATAACATTAAAGAATTAAATGTTGGTGGAGGCTTAGGCATTAAATATACAAAAAATGATGATCCACCTTCTATTGATGAATGGGTAAAAACAATTTCTAACTCTGTTGTTAAAGCCTGTAAAAAACACAATTTAGATCTACCTAAATTGATGTGTGAACCTGGAAGATCTATCGTATCAACAGCAGGCATAACAATTTACAAAATTGGGGCTTTTAAAGAAATTCCTGGAATCAGGACTTATTTGTCTGTTGATGGCGGTATGAGTGATAATCCAAGACCAATAACGTATCAATCAAATTATTCTGCTTGTTTGGTGAGTAATCCATTTAATATTAATTCTAAAAATAAATATACTATTGCTGGCAAGCACTGTGAATCAGGAGATGTATTGTTTAAGGAAATTGAACTAGCAGATTGTAAAGCAGGAGATCTTATATGTGTTTTTGGTACTGGTGCATACAATAATTCAATGAGTTCTAACTACAACAGAATACCAAGACCTGCTGCTCTTTTAGTTTGTGAAGGGGAAGCAGAGATTATTCAAAAGAGGGAAAGTCCTTTTGATCTTTTAAAATATGATGTATTACCTGATCGCTTTATTAAACAAAGTTAGGTACATTTAGATTAATTTTTTATTTAATGTGAATTTCTGGGGGTTTATAAATTTAAAGCTTTTATTAGATGTCTTATTTGCTGTTGGTTTTGGACTTTTATTATTTTCTAGAGTCAAAGAACAGAGAACATTATGGCTTTTAAGGGGATATTTATTTTTAGTTTCAACCGCATGGTTCATTCAAAGATATGCTTACCTTCCATTAACATCAAAGTTAATTGATGCAGTAGTCTTAGCCTGTTCTCTCTCTTTAGCAATCCTATGGCAGGGAGAGCTTAGAAGATTAATGGAATTATTAGGAACTGGCAGGCTAACTGTATTACTAGGAAATCCGCCAAAGGAGTTTAGAGCAACATCAACTACTATTACTAAGTTAGTTGATACTGCAGGTAAACTTTCACAGAATAGAAGAGGCGCTTTAATCGTTGTTGATTTAGGGAGTGATTTAAGACCTGAAGATTTTTTATATTCAGGTACAAATATTGAGGCTCAATTGTCAACTGACCTTTTAATAAATCTTTTTGCAACAGATACACCGTTACATGATGGAGCTGTTCTTGTGAAAGGTAATAAAATAATTTCTGCTGGCGTAATACTTCCTCTCTCAAGACAAGGAATAAGTAGATATGGCACAAGACATTTAGCAGCATTAGGAATTACAGAAAGATTTGACAGATGTATTTGTATTGTTGTTTCTGAAGAAACAGGTACGTTATCATTAGCAAACCAAGGCAAACTCGAAAGGCCAATAACCAGCAGCAGATTACAAGAACTTCTTACAAAATTGATTGGGAATCAAAACTCTATGGGCACAAGTAAATCATCTACAGGCAAAAATAATTTATCCCAAAAGACAAACCCAAGTGATAACATTACCATTGATGTTAAAGAAAAAGAATTAAATAAAACAGAGAATTTTACTAACATAAAGGATTAACTAATGAGTTTAGGAAAAATAATTGATAAAAAAAATAATGATTTATCTAAGAAGATAGATAAGCAAAAAATTCCAGAACATATTGCAATAATTATGGATGGAAATGGTAGATGGGCCACTAAAAAAGGTTTACCTCGTTCATATGGGCATAAAAGAGGCGTCTTTGTTTTAAAAGAAATTCTTAAAGCATCAAAAAAATTAGGTTGCAAGGTACTTACTGTTTATGCTTTTTCAACTGAGAATTGGTCAAGACCAACAAAAGAGGTTGATTTTCTTTTAAATCTTTTTAGTGAAGTTTTGAGAAACGAGATTGATGAGATACATGAAGAATCAACAAAAATAAAATTTATTGGAGATTTATCCCCTTTCCCAGAAACTTTAAAAAAAATAATCTCTAGTTCAGAAACTCTAACTAAAAACAACAATAAATTTTTATTGAATGTTTGCGTTAATTACGGAGGCAGACAAGAAATTGTAAAAGTTGCAAAAGAATTAGCATTTAAATCTTCTTCAGGTGAAATAAAACCAAGTGAAGTTAATGAAGAATTATTTAATTCAGAGCTATTAACACGAGGAACTAAAGATCCAGAATTACTAATAAGGACTAGTGGAGAAAAAAGGATCAGTAATTTTCTTTTATGGCAATTAGCTTATTCAGAAATTTATATATCCGACGTACTTTGGCCAGACTTCAATGAGTTTGAATTTCTAAAAGCAATAATTGATTACCAATCAAGGGACAGACGTTTTGGCGGTATAGAATCATTAACAAATGAATCTTTTGAAGATTCTCAATATTCTTCATAACAAAAATGGATAATTTGAATAATCAGTTTTCAAGCGAAATTAGGTTCGATTGGAATAAAGAGGAGATATTGGAAATACTTAATATGCCTTTGATTGATTTAATGTGGGAATCACAAATTGTTCACAGGAAATTCAACAAGTACAACATTCAATTGGCATCATTGTTCAGCGTAAAAACTGGTGGATGCGAGGAAAATTGTTCGTATTGTAGCCAATCAATTTATAGTTCTAGCGAAATCAAAAGTCATCCACAATTTCAAGTTGAAGAGGTTTTAGCAAGAGCTCAAATAGCAAAAAAAGAAGGTGCAGATAGGTTTTGCATGGGTTGGGCATGGAGAGAAATTAGAGATGGAAAATCTTTTAATGCAATGTTAGAGATGGTTAGCGGTGTAAGAGATTTAGGAATGGAAGCATGCGTTACTGCTGGGATGCTTACAGAAGAACAAGCTTCCAGACTTGCTAATGCAGGTTTAACCGCGTATAACCACAATCTTGATACTAGTCCTGAGCATTATAAAAATATTATTACTACTAGAACGTATCAAGACAGACTTGATACTATCAAAAGAGTAAGAAATGCAGGAATAAATGTTTGTTGCGGAGGAATAATAGGTTTGGGTGAAACTAATGGCGATAGAGCATCTCTTTTGGAAGTGCTTTCTAACATGAATCCGCACCCTGAAAGTGTTCCTATAAATTCTTTAGTAGCTATTGAAGGTACTGGTCTAGAAGATAATCTAGAAATTGATTCTATTGAAATGATAAGGATGATAGCTACAGCCCGAATTCTTATGCCTAAAAGTAAAATAAGATTAAGTGCAGGGCGAGAAAAACTTTCAAAAGAAGCTCAAATTTTATGTTTTCAATGTGGGGCAAATTCAATTTTTTATGGAGATGAATTACTCACAACTTCAAATCCATCTTTTCAATCAGACAGAAAACTTCTTAAAGAGGTTGGAGTATCATTTAACAAAGATTTTGAAACTTGTGAAAAAACATTATCTTCTTTATGAAAGGCAAAAATTATAAAATAGTTTCTCTTTATTCCTTTTTCCCATTTCAAGAAAACTTAATTCTTGATCTCAAAATTAAATTATCAGAAATCGAAAATGAAAACGATCTTTCAGGTTTATTAATTTTTGCAAGTGAGGGAATTAATGGAACTATTTGTGCTGAGAAAAATGTAATTGATATTGTTATCAACTTACTGAACAAATATACAGACAATAGAAATTTAAATATGAAAGTAAACTTTTCAAAAAAGAAAGTCTTCAAAAAATTAAAAATAAAAATTAAGAAAGAAATAGTTACTATGGGTGTCCCTGATATAAACCCTACAGAAAATAATGGGACCTATATTGACTCAGCTGATTGGAATAAATTAATTAAAAATCCAAATACAATAGTCATTGATACTAGAAACCATTATGAGATTTCTTTAGGTACATTTCAGAACTCTATAAACCCAAATACAAGAAACTTTAGCGAATTCCCCAAGTGGGTAGATGATCATTTAGAAACCCATTTAGAAAATAAACAGAATACAAATATAGCAATGTTTTGTACCGGAGGAATAAGATGTGAAAAAGCTACTAGCTTACTGAAAAAGAAAGGTTATAAAAATATTTATCACTTACAAGGGGGTATCCTTCAATACCTTGACGATATACCAAAAGAAAAAAACTTATTTGAAGGTCAATGTTATGTTTTTGATAAAAGAGTTGCTTTAAATCAAGATTTAGAAAAAGGCTCTTACTCGATTTGTCATGCATGTGGAATGCCAATTTCAATTCAAGATCAAGAAAGAAAAGAATATAGAAAGGGTATCCAATGTCATTTCTGCATAGACAAATTCAGCGATGATGATAGGAAAAGGTTTGAAGAAAGACAAAAACAAATCGATAGATCAAAAGTGGAAAATAATAAAATCTTTAAGGACTAATTTTCAAAATCATGAAAGTTGAAGAATTAGAAAAATTAGCAGGTTCCATTGGATTATTAATTAAAATTCAAGTTAGAGAAACTATCGGATTATGTTTCTTTAGAATCGTGATTGCAGAACAGAAAGATAACATAATTAAGATTTGGGCCGAAATGAAAGGTTGGACTTATTTAAATAAACAAGGCATTCAGCTTGATACATTAAGAATCCTTAGTAAAGCGCCTGCTTTTGTTTCGGAATTTATATGGGCAACAACTATGGCTTGGGCAATTGAAAAAAAATCAAGCAACAAAGTAAGACTTTTAGCTATTTTTGATAGTGAAGGATATAGTAAAAAACTTGTAAGATATTTCAAGTTAATAGGATTCAAAATTATCAAAGAGGTTGGTTCTAGCCCAGTAGATCTTTTATTAAGATTGGTTTGGGGGGGTGCAGGTACACTTATGAACGGGGACTGTATTTACATATTGAAAAGAATTGAAAAGAAACTCTCTTTAATTGAGGAAAGTTAACCCGCGTGATAACTACTTCTAACTAAAGGGCCAGAAGATACTTTTTTGAATCCTAATTCCTTAGAGAAGCGATATAAATATTCAAACTCTGATGGATCCCAATATTTTTTAACTGCCAAATGATTGAATGAGGGCCTTAAATATTGGCCAATTGTAATTTGATCACAATCTATTTTTTTAAGATCATAAATTGTATTTTTTATTTCATCCAATGTTTCCCCAAGTCCTAACATAATACCTGATTTAGTTTGAATATGAGGAGCAATATCCTTTGACTTTTTTAGTAAACTAAGGGATTTTTTGTAATTTGCACCCCTCCTAACTTCTTTTTGCAATCTTTCAACAGTTTCAAGATTATGATTAAAGCATATTGGATCTTTTTCTAAAATCATCTTCAATCTCTCAGTCTGAAGGTTATTTGTTTCATCAAGATTTTTGCCTCCACCCCATAAATCAGGAGTTAATACTTCAATTTTAATTGTTGAATCAATTTTCCTAATCTCATCAATTGTAGATATAAATAAATTTGCACCATGATCAGGGAGATCGTCTCTAGCTACAGATGTCAAAACAACATATTTCAAATTTAGTTCTTTCACTGCTTCAGCGACTTGAGTACATTCATCAATATTAATAGAACTAGGTCTACCTTTATTTACCTGACAAAAAGCACATGAACGAGAACATATCGATCCACCCAGTAAAAAGGTGGCTGTTCCTGAGGCATAACATTCTGCTCTATTTGGACATCTTGCTTCTTCACAAATAGTATGAATATTTGATTTTTTGATGAGTGTTTGTATTTTTTCGAATTCTGAAGCTTTACTAATAGGAAATTTAATCCAAGAGGGAAGTCTTAAGATTTTTTCTTTCTTGATTAGATTGTTGTCTCTCATTGTCTAATTTAGTTTTGTTCTGCCTTCTAAGGCCCTTGCAAGTGTAACTTCATCCACATATTCAAGTTCACTGCCCATTGGGAGCCCATATGCAATCCTCGTAACTTTAGTAAAAGGGGCTAACAATTTTCCAATATAAAGACTTGTTGTATCTCCCTCAACACTTGGGGTCAATGCCAATATGATCTCATCTATTTCAGACTTACTAACTCTTTCTACCAAGCTTCTTATTTCTAAGAGTTCGGGGCCAACAGAATCCATTGGGGATATTAAACCACCAATAACATGGTAAACACCTTTAAATTCTCTGGCGCGCTCCAAAGCAAGCAAATCTTTAGTTTCTGCTACTACACAGATTAGTTTTTGATTTCTTTCAGTATTTCTACAAATTTCGCATTCATCTTCTGAAGTCAAATTGAAACATTTTTTGCAACGACCAACATTAGTATGTGCTTCTAACAGAGCCTTTGAAAAGTCTCTTATTGTACTTTCAGGTTGTTTTAAAATAAACAGGGCTAATCGTTGCGCTGTTCTTGGACCAATCCCTGGGAATTTCTCAAAATGACCGATTAATTTTGAAAGTGGTTTGGTATAAGTAATCAAAATTAAACTATTCCTAGAGATAATTTAGACGCAAAATTCCGAATTGCCATAATTGTTTGCTTTTAATGTTTTATTATGTTTTTAGTTAGTAATTTCAAACAAAATGAAAAATATTAAATTTAACCCTTTCAAATATTTATTTTTGGTTTTCTTGTGCTTAACACTGAGTGCTTGTAGTGGCGGGCTAAATGCGGGATTAGAAGCTTATCAAAGTCCAGATGGTAGATATGCCTTTTTGTATCCAACAGGATGGACTAGAGTAAAAGTCGATGGAGGACCTGAAATTATTTATCATGATTTAATAAATAGTAATGAGACCTTAAGTTTAGTTATTTCTGATGTCAATAAAGAGGTTCAATTAGAGCAATTAGGAAGCCCAAGTGAAGTAGGTCAAACATTAATTGATAAAGTCATTGCTCCCGAAGGTTCAGGTAGAAAGGTAAAACTTATAAATGCCAATAAGAGGGAGGCATCTAATCATATTTTTTATGATTTAGAGTATGAATTAAATTTAAATGAACAGGCAAGACATGAATTAGCTACTGTCGTAATTGATAGAGGAACACTTTACACTTTCGCTGTGGGAACAAATGAAGAAAGGTGGAATAAAGTTGACGGTATGTTTAGTAACGTAATTGAATCATTTAACTTCTTAATATAGTTTAGAAATTCATACTAGATTCCTACTTGAACATTCCACAAATCTGCATATATTTTGTTCTGATCTAATAGT
>CACGGL010000008.1:0-41355 GCA_902572595.1 uncultured Prochlorococcus sp. | reverse complement strand
AAAAATAGTTACTGGAGATGAGATAAGAAATGCTTTTTTAGAATTTTACAGTGAAAAATTACATAAAATCATTCCAAGTGCATCTTTGATTCCCGATGACCCTACGGTTATGCTCACAATCGCTGGAATGCTACCTTTTAAACCAGTTTTTTTAGGTTTAAAAGAAAGGCCATCAAAAAGGGCTACATCTAGCCAAAAGTGCATCAGAACAAATGATATAGAAAACGTTGGAGTTACAGCTAGACATCACACTTTTTTTGAAATGCTTGGTAATTTCTCTTTTGGAGATTATTTTAAACAAGAGGCTATTCAATGGGCTTGGGAATTAGTTACTAATATTTATCAACTTTCTGTTGAAAATATAATTGTGAGTGTTTTTCACGAAGATGAAGAGTCTGCAAAAATTTGGAGAGATGAGATTGGTATTCATCCAGATAGAATAGTGAAACTAGGTGAGGAAGATAATTTTTGGTCATCTGGCAAAACAGGTCCTTGTGGACCTTGTTCAGAACTTTATTATGATTTTCATCCTGAAAAGGGTCTGCAGAACATTGATTTAGAAGATGGAGATCGTTTTATTGAATTTTATAATCTTGTTTTTATGCAATATAATCGTGATTCTAATGGAAAATTGACAGATTTAAAATTTAAAAATATTGATACAGGAATGGGTCTTGAAAGGATGGCGCAAATACTACAAAAAAAGCAAAATAATTATGAGATAGATTTAATTTTTCCTATCATTCAAAAAATTTGTGAGATTGCAAATATTGATTATTTTTCTTCAGATGATAAAAACAAAATTTCTTTAAAAATCATTGGTGATCATACAAGAGCTGTTATTCATTTAATTTCTGATGGAGTAGCAGCAAGTAATCTCGGTAGGGGATATATATTAAGAAGGCTTATTAGAAGAATGGTCAGACATGGGAGATTATTAGGTATAACAAATGAATTTTTACCTCATATTGCTACTGTCGGCATTAATTTAATGCAAGATAACTATCCTGATTTAAAAAATAATAATGATTTAATTTTGAATGAGATAAAAATTGAAGAAATAAGATTTAGGGAAACTCTTGAAAGAGGAGAGAAATTGCTAGATGATTTAATTTCTTCAGGGCAGAAATTAATTTCTGGTTTTAAAGCTTTTGAACTTTATGATACTTATGGATTTCCTCTAGAACTTACTGTAGAAATTGCTGAAGAAAATAGTATCAGTGTAGATGTAAAGGGTTTTGAAGAAGAAATGAATGCACAAAAAGAGAGAGCTAAAGCTGCTTCAAGTAATATTGATTTGACATTAGAGGGATCATTAGAGCGAGAAATAGATCTTTTTAACAAAACTGTTTTTAATGGTTATGATTCACTCCTTTCGGAAGCTGAAATAAAGGGTCTATTCTTGGATTCAACATTAGTTAAGCACGCGAGTGAAGGTCAGAAAGTTTTAATTGTTCTTGATCAGACAACTTTTTATGGAGAATCTGGCGGGCAAGTTGGTGATATTGGAACGATATTTTCAAAAGATGTAGAGGTCTTGGTTGATAATGTTTTGCGCAAGAAAAATGTTTTTTTACATTATGGAACGATTAAAAAAGGAATATTAACTATTGGACAAAAAGTTAAGACTAGTGTTAGCTCCTCTAATAGAGCTAAGGCTGCTGCAAATCATACAGCTACTCATTTATTACAATCCGCACTTAAATCGGTTGTTAATGAAAGTGTTGGACAAAAAGGTTCATTAGTAGCCTTTAATAAATTACGATTTGACTTTAATTCCTCTAATCCTATTTCTAAAGATCAAATTTCTAAGATTGAGACTTTAGTTAACTCTTGGATTATGGAAAATCATGCTCTAGAAATAAAAAATATGTCTAAGAGTGAGGCTCTTGAAAAGGGCGCAGTCGCCATGTTTGGAGAAAAATATGATGATGAAGTGCGCGTTGTTAATGTGCCAGGAATTTCAATGGAACTTTGTGGTGGCACACATGTTAAAACTACATCTGAATTAGGTTCTTTCAAAATAATTAGTGAGGAAGGAATCTCAGCCGGAGTAAGAAGAATCGAAGCATTATCAGGCCAATCAGCATTAGACTATTTTAGTGATAGAAATGCTTTGGTAAATCAACTAAGTGATTTGTTAAAAGCAAATCCTAATCAACTTTTTGAAAGGGTTAATAATTTGCAATCAGAGCTTATTAATAAGAATAAAGAGATACAAAAAATGAAAGATGAAATTGCATATTTTAAATACTCTTCTATAAAATCATCCGCAGAAATAGTAAATTCTTTTTCAATTTTAGTAAATCAGATTGATGGCTTAGATGGGAATTCTTTGCAATCTGCAGCACTTAATTTAACTTCTCATTTGGGAAATAAAGCAATAGTGATTATTGGGGGAATACCAAATCCAGAAAATAGAAAGTTGTTATTTGTAGTTTCTTTAGGTGATGATGCGGTAACAACAGGATTGCATGCAGGTAAATTAATTAATGAGATTGCAAGAATTTGTTCGGGAGGTGGAGGAGGAAAGCCTAACTTTGCTCAAGCAGGTGCTAAAGATATTGATAAGTTAAGTGATGCTCTAGATTATGCTAAAAATTATTTGCAAAAAACATTAGATAGTCATTCTGATAAATAACTACTTTTTCTGAGACTAATTTCGATTTGATCTATCAATTTCCTTGCTTCTCCAATAGTTAATTTTTTTTGATCAATTGCTGATTCAGTATTAATTCTTATAGATTCAACCAAAGAAGCTGAACTGTAATTTAATAATTGTAAAATTTCGGATTTACTGTCCTCTTTAATAATATTTTTGACCTTATATGAATTATCTTGATTTATGTCTATGTGAACAACGTTTGTACTGCCAAATAAGTTGTGCAAGTTTCCTAATGCTTCTTGATAGGCTCCAGTCATAAAAATTCCAATTAGATAATCTTTATCTTCCTCTGGCTTGTGTAAATTTAGTAGTGATTTAATTTTTCCATCATCAATAAAATTATTTAGTTTTCCATCTGAATCACAAGTTAAATCTGCAAAGTTGCCTTTGCAGAACGGCTCCTCTAAGTGCCTATGTATTGGTACTACTGGAAAAATCTGATTTATTGCCCAGCTATCGGGAATAGATTTAAAGATAGATAAATTTGCATAATAAGTTGATGCAAGAGTTTCTGTAATTTCAGATAAATCAGGGTGATTGATTTCATCATTATTCAGGTTATTAGAAATTTCTTTTGCGCAAGCCCAAGTAAGTTCTTCGGCATAAGCTCTTTCTGCCAAACTTAAAAATCCTAATCTAAAAGCTACTAAGCAATCTTCTTTAAACTTTTTTGCATCATTCCATAGTTCAATTATTTGAGATAAATTTATTTTTTTATTTTTAAGTTTTTTTAATTCATAGAAAGTTTCAAGTAAATTTGAAATTATTAATTGTTGATTTTTTTTATCAAAAATTTCTATTTTAGAACTGACATGGCTTGTTCCTAAAACATTAAAAATTAAAACTGAACAATGACTAATTATTGCTCTTCCACTTTCTGAGATTATGGTTGGATGCTTGATATTATTTAATTCACATGAATCCTTAATAGTTGCAATTACATCGTTAGCATAATTTTGAAGAGAATAATTAGTTGAGGTGTTGGAGGAGGTTTTAGTTCCATCAAAATCTATTCCTAATCCTCCCCCAACGTCGATATATTGCATTGGGGCTCCAAGTTTACATAGTTCAACATATATTTGACTCGCTTCTTGTAATGCGTCTTTGATCACAGCAATATCACTTATTTGACTGCCTATATGAAAATGGAGCAATTTCATTTCGTTGATAAGATTTGCTTCTTTTAGTTCTTTTATTGTCACCATAATTTCTGGGATTGATAATCCAAATTTGGAATTATCTCCAATAGATTTCCCCCACCTACCACTACTTTTACTTGATAACTTTGCTCTAATGCCTATCAATGGAGTCGCGTTAAGTTCTTGAACTGCTTGAATAATTCGTTTTACCTCATCTCGTTGTTCAATAACTATTATTGGATTTTTGCCAAGTTTTCTGGCCAAAGTAGCAATCTCAATATATTTTTTATCTTTATATCCGTTGCATATTAATAATGAATTTTGGTTTTCAAGAAGTGCAAGGCCAATTAATAGTTCTGATTTACTTCCTACTTCTAAACCAAAGTTCCATTGACTACCAAACTCTATTATCTTTTCTAGGACATTTTTTTGTTGATTACATTTGATAGGAAAAACGCCTTGATAAATGTTCTTATATTTATAGGTTTTTATTGCTTTTAAAAAAGAGTCATGTAATGCATTTAAGCGATCTTTCAAGATATCGTTAAATCTTATGATTAGTGGAGGATTTATTTCTCTACTCTTAAGTTCTTTGACAAGCTTTAAAAGATCAATCTTATTTTCAGATTGTATATCTTTAGTTACTGATATATTTCCTTTGGAATTTATAGAAAAATATTTATCTCCCCATTTATCTATGTTATAAGTCGAAATACTATCTTGAATAGTCCAAATATTCTTTAATTTTTTCTGCTCAAAATTAGTCAATTTATGTCTTAGTGATTAATAAATGTTTTTGAAAATAACTCAAAACAATATCTTTTATTTTAATGATTACTTGCCAAGTTACCACCCAAAAGTTGAATATACATAGAGTGATTATTAACTACATGACCAAAGAGAGAACCTTTATTGCAATTAAACCAGATGGAGTTCAAAGAGGATATGTTTCTGAGATTATTGGGAGATTTGAAAAAAAAGGGTTTAAATTGGTTGGATTAAAGCAATTAATTCCTTCAAAAGAACTTGCTCAAAATCATTATGGAGTACATAGAGAAAGACCCTTTTTTGGTGATTTAGTAGACTTTATTTCAAGTGGTCCTGTTGTAGCAATGGTTTGGGAAGGCGAAGGAGTTATTTTGAGTGCTAGAAAACTAATAGGTTCAACAAAACCTCTGGAAGCAGAGCCTGGAACAATTAGAGGTGATTTAGCTATTGATATTGGGAGGAATATTATTCATGGTTCTGATGGAGAAGATACAGCAAAATTTGAAATTGATCTATGGTTTAAAGAAGAGGAATTATGTGAGTGGGAAACTTCTGATTCGAAATGGCGATCTGAAAATTAAAATTTAAATCGCAAATCTATCTAAACTAAATTTTTCTAAAAAGCTTTTTTCTATTTCTTTTAGATCTTTATTTTGAACTATTTTCAAAAGAAGATCACTTGTTATTGCAGAAAATAAAACTCCATTTCTGCAATGTCCTGTAGCTATGAAAAGATTTTCAATTTTTGATGTTCCAATTATTGGTTTTAGATCTGGTGTGCAAGGTCTAAATCCCCACCAATGTTCCATTTGTGGCCAATTAATAGCTTCTGGCAATAAGGAGCGAATGCCTTCTTGTAGTTGTTTTATTCCATTGGGAGTATTACCCTGATTAAATTTTGAGTCTTTTTCAACTGTCGCTCCAACTATAATAAGTCCATCATCACGGGGAACTAGATAAGTTTTGGGACCAAAAATAATTCTTTTCAAAAAATTTGTTGGACCTTGTATTGATAGCATTTGTCCCTTTACAGGAAAGACTGGAATCTTATCAAAAATTTTTTTACTCCAAGCACCGCTGCATATAATTGCTTTTTCGCAGTTAATTTTTCTAGTTTCCCCTGTGGCGCATAAAACGGTTGCACCCGTAATTTTGTTTTTTTCGAATGTCAAATCCTCTACTTCTGATCCCTCTTGAAATTCGACTCCATGCAAAGAGCATGCTCTCTCAAGAGCACGCATCAGTCTTCTTCGGTTATCTATTTGACCATCTTGTTCAAAAAGTAAACCATGTTTCCAAATAGAATTCATTCCATTAATTTCTGTATGAAGATCTTTGTGATTTAAATATTTTCCATATTCATAAGTGGGAAACTTTTCAAGATCTTCTTTGTTTTTAAACGGAACTACTATGCCACATTTTTTTAAACCGCATTTAATATTACTATCTTGTTCAATACTTTTTATCCAATTTGGAATTAGATTTTGACTTTCTTGGCCAAATTTAAGTAATTCATCTTCAAGCCCTTCGGCATGAGTAGCTAACATTCCTGCAGCAACAAATCCAGCTGATTCATTTCTGTTTTTGCTTAAAACTAAAACTTTGAAGTTATTTCTAGAAAATTCATAAGCAATAGATAAACCTAAAAGTCCACCGCCAATGATTAATATTGAATTTTTGGTTTCTTGTGCCATTTAAAAATTAATATTTTTATTTGTGTTTTGGTCCTCTTTTCCTTTATATCCAATAATATTAATAAAGAGACTTTTGATAATGAACAATTTGGAATCTTGGGAAGCTGTGATTGGTTTGGAAACTCATGTACAGCTTAATACGAAAAGTAAAATATTCACATCTTCGTCAACAGCTTTTGGTGATGCACCTAATACGCATATAGATCCTGTAGTGTGTGGGTTACCAGGAACTCTTCCAGTTTTGAATGAGACTGTTCTTGAGTATGCTGTAAAAACTTCTTTAGCATTAAATTTGAACGTTGCAGAACATTGTAAATTTGATAGAAAACAATATTTTTATCCTGATCTGCCTAAAAATTATCAAATTTCACAATTTGATGAGCCACTAGCTGAAAATGGCTGGTTAGAAGTTGAAATAATTGAAAAGGACAAAGAACCTTATATCAAAAAAATTGGTATAGAAAGGCTACACATGGAAGAAGACGCTGGAAAACTAGTCCATTCAGGAAGTGATAGATTAGCTGGCTCTAAGTATTCTTTAGTTGATTACAATCGTGCAGGAATTGCACTTTGTGAGATTGTAAGTAAACCAGATATTAGATCAGGTAAAGAGGCATCTGAATATGCTTCAGAGATTAGAAGAACAGTTAGATATCTAGGAGTATCAGACGGAAATATGCAAGAGGGTTCATTACGCTGTGATGTCAATATTTCAGTTAGAAAAGGACCTAATGCTCCTTTTGGTACCAAGGTCGAAATAAAAAATATGAATTCATTTTCTGCAATTCAAAAGGCTTGTGATTATGAAATAGCCAGACAAATAGAAGTTTATGAAAATGGAGGAAAAATTTTCCAAGAAACAAGGTTATGGGATGAAGCTAAGCAATTAACAAAAAGTATGAGATTAAAAGAAGGTAGCAGTGACTATAGATATTTTCCTGATCCTGACTTAGGTCCAATTGAAATAACAAAAGCCCAAAAAGAAATATGGTTTAAAGAACTACCAGAATTACCTTCAATGAAAAGAAATAAATATGTAAGTCAATTTGGTTTGTCTGCATATGATGCAAGGGTAATTTCTGATGAAATAAGCATGGCAAACTTTTTTGAAGAAACAGTAGCAAATGGTGCCGAGGCCAAGCTAGCTTCAAATTGGGTAACGAGTGATATTGTGGGCTATTTAAAATCAAACAAACTAAGTTTTAGTGAATTAAAGCTTAGTCCTAAAAATCTTGCTGAAATGATTAGCATGATTTCAACAAATATAATAAGCGGAAAAATTGCAAAAGAAATTTTACCTGAACTTATTCAAAATAATATTTCTCCGAAAAAATTAGTTGAAGAAAAAGGGTTGGCAATGATATCTGATTCATCAAGTATCTTACCTATAATTGATGAACTTATAAATGCGCATCCAAATGAAGTTCAAGCATTTAAAAATGGCAAAACTAAGTTACTTGGTTTTTTTGTTGGTCAACTTATGAAAAGAACAAAAGGTAAAGCTGACCCTAAACTTGCAAATAAACTTCTTATGGAAAAATTGAATAGCTAAAGCTGACCCTAAACTTGCAAATAAACTTCTTATGGAAAAATTGAATAGCTAAAGCTTAAAGAAGCTCTTTTATCGTATTAATCCATTTATTTTGATCATCCGAATTATCTAAAATAACATCTGAAAATTTTCTTTTTTCTTCAAAACTTAATTGTAAATTTATCAATTCATATGCTTCTTTGTCGCTAATTTTATCTCTTGTGATTAGTCTGTTTTTTTGTAGTTCTTTAGGACATTTAACTAACCATATTTCAGTGCAAATATCTTCAAATTTTGCTTCAAACAATAATGGAATGACCAATACCATTGTTTGATTATTTCTGTATTGACTGCATTCTTCAATCATTCTTTCTTTAATTAAGGGGTGAAGCAGTTTTTCAATCCATGCCTTGCTTGCTGAATGTTTAAAAATAATGTTCCTTAAAAGTTTTCTGTTTATTTCCCTCTCTGAGTTGCTCTTTTTATCAATAATTTTATTTCCAAAATAATCTAAAATTTTCTTATATCCATATGTGTTTGGTTTTATTAATTCTCTTGAAAAATGATCGGCATCTAATATTGGTATGTTTTTATGTTTTCTAATGTAATTAGTTATGGTTGTCTTCCCACTTGCGATACCTCCTGTTAAACCAATCCTTCTTTGGTTGTTTTTTGATTTTTGAAGAATATCCATATAATTAATAATAATCTAATTATTTAGTTTCTTTAGTATTAAAGAGTAGTTAGTATGAATTAAAATACCAAAGAATTTGAGCCAGTTTGATTACAATTGGTCGTTTGTTGATGACAGTAAGGTAGCACCCAAGGGGTTTCTTTTTGCTGGGATATCTGCTGGTTTAAAAGCTTCTAAGAAAAAAGATTTAGCATTAATACTCGCTCCAGAAGGAAGTATTTTTAGTGGGATGTTTACCCAATCAATAGTTCGCGCTTCTTGTGTGGATATTTGTGAGGAAAGGATTAAAAAAACTTCAGGTTTTGTAAGAGCAATACTAATTAATTCTGGTCAAGCAAATGCATGTACAGGAAATCTTGGCATTCAACATTTTCAAATTGCTACAGGAAAGATTGCGGAACTTTTAGGAATAAAAGAAGAAGAAGTTTTAATGTGCTCAACTGGTGTAATTGGTGTGCCAATACAAATAAGTGATTTAGTAAAAAATTTACCGAATTTAGTTTGTGATTTAAAGGGTAATAATATTCAAAATGCAGCAGAAGCAATTTTAACTACTGATTTGACTTTGAAAAAAGTGTCAATAGAGACGATTATTCAAGGTAGAAAAATAAAAATAGCAGGATTTGCAAAAGGTTCAGGAATGATTTACCCCAACATGGCTACAATGCTTGCTTTTCTAACCTGTGATGCGGGTATTCAAAAAGAAGAATGGGATAAAATCATTGCTATTGCGGTTAAAAAATCTTTTAATGCAATATCAGTGGATGGAGAGACAAGCACAAATGATTCTTTTGTTGGAATAAATGCAGGAGAGAAAATTGAAAAAAGGTTTTTTCCAATTATCCAACAAGGGATTGATATTGTATGTCAGAACTTGGCAAAAAATATTGCGAGGGATGGAGAGGGAGCAAATTGTTTATTAGAAGTTTTGGTTCAAGGAGCAAAAAATACAGATGATGCAATTATGCTCGCGAAATCTATTTGTAATTCTGCCTTGGTAAAAACTGCGATACATGGTTGTGATCCGAATTGGGGACGAATCATTTCTGCTGCAGGTAATTCTGGAGTTAAATTTAATTTAAATGACGTTGACTTGTATATAGGAAACGCTCAGATTTTGGAAAACGGCAAGTTAAATAAATATGATCCAAAAAAAGTCACAGACTATATTAAGTCCAGAATGAAAGGTAGATATTTAGTAGATGATATTGTAAAAATTATGATTAATCTAAATTCTGGCGAATCGAAAGGCACAGCTTGGGGGTGCGATCTTTCTAAAAAATATGTTGAAATAAATAGCGAATATACTACTTAAGTTTTAGTAAATCTAATGGTAGATATTCATTCATATAAAGAAACAGTATTGTTAAAGTTCCAATTACAGAGCCTATAAAACCTCCAAAAAAATTAACTAATAATCCAGATTGTCTAATTTTTGCTTCTTCGTTTTTTTCTTCTTCAAAATTAGGAGAATCAACTACTTTTAAGCGCTGATTGGTTGTTGGTTGTTTAAGTTGTTGGTGTCGGATAAGGGCTTCGAAATCAGGCATGGAATTTGTGAGGCAATTGAACAATAAGCAGACCAGCCCGTCATTCGACGAGGATCTGATCTACCTAAATCGTCTACAGCTTCAAATACAGCATTGCCCGAGGCTTCTGCTTTATCAAATGCTGAAAGTAAGGGTATAAATGTATCAAAAACATATAAACCAAAATGTTCTAGAGCTGCTTTGGCTTGTTGCGCTGCTTTTTGCTGTCTAAAATCAACTTTTACTATTACTACAGCATGGTTAACTTTTAAGTTGCTTAATAAATTAGCTAGTTCAACAGTTAACTCTACTGATCTTGCTTTTGCAGTTGTAGGTAAGATAACTAAATCTGAACCATACGCTAAGTGTTTAAGTTCTTCTTGATCACTGCTAGCCTGGCCATCAGTTATTACAATTTCTGATGATCTTGATGCTTTAGCAGCTGAACTGACGGGGAAAACTGGAAATGGAAGATTGCCTCTTGATGCGTATGCTAAAGCAGATCTATTCTTGTCGGCATCGACTATGCAAACTTTTTTACCTTCAGAATGCCAAACACTAGCAAGGTGAATACTTGTACAGGTCTTGGCCACTCCCCCTTTTTGTCCGCAAACGGTAATGAACAATTTTTTATTTTTATTTCTCTTACTTTGGAGAATAATTTCTTAATGTCAAGAGAAATTGATTTTTAATGCTTTAAAACTTATTTTTTGAAATATTTTAAAGAAGTTAATATTTTTAGATAACCTTATAAAGTTACTTGTTTAAATTGGCTAGTGAAGAAAAGAATTGGATTAGGTACGTGGTCTTGGGGAAATAAGCTTTTCTGGAATTACCAATCTACAAATGACGATGATTTATGTGAGACATATAATGAAGCGTTACGAAGAGGTTTCGATCTAATTGATACTGCAGATTCTTACGGTACTGGGAATCTTCAGGGTAGAAGTGAATTGTTGATAGGAAAATTTTTACTAAATACTCCTTCAGCAAAGAAAAAAAGAATTCAAGTAGCAACCAAACTTGCACCTTATCCCTGGAGAATAGGTAACAGAGGTTTTACTAAACCTTTTTTGAAAAGTTTAGAAAGACTTAATAACAAATTAGATATAGTGCAATTACATTGGTCAACTGCAAAATACAATCCCTGGCAGGAATTGGGGCTGTTGAATAATCTTTGCGATTTAAAAGATGAAGGCTTTGATTTTCAAATAGGCTTATCAAATATAGGCCCTAAAAGATTGATGAAATTAATTAATTTCTTAGCAAAAAGAGATAAGAGCCTAAAGAGTGTTCAAATACAGTTTTCTTTGCTTGCTCCTGATTTAGGAAAACAATATCAGGTGAAAAAAATTTGCGAAGAAAATAATATTGATTTCTTTGCTTATAGTCCTTTGTCCTTTGGAATACTTTGTATTGATCCAGATAAAAAAGAGAATAAAGAAAAAAGTTTTATTCGCAATGCATTATTTGAAAACTATAAAAAACCAACATATGAATTGCGGAGGTGTTTAAAAAGAATTGCAAATCAAAGATCAGTTTCCCAAGCGCAAGTAGCAATTAATTGGTGTTGTTATCAAGGAGCTATTCCGCTCGTTGGAATGCGAAAAAAATCTCAAGTTATAGATGTATCCAATGTATTCAAGTGGAATTTAAATAAAAGTGAATTTAAAGTACTTCAGGAATCGTCAAAAAAATGTTTAAAAAAAATGCCTAAAAATCCTTTTTCAAGCATTTAATTAAATTTTTAGCTAGATATTTTCTTTTTTTTTATTTGACAACCACTATTCCATAGTTCATTGGGAAATTTTTCGCCAGTGAATCTAATAACTTTTGGTTTGAGATTTATTATCAAGTCATTCAGTTTTTTATTAGATTCCATTTTGCAAGATTCGATTTTTTAATAAGATAAAATAATTTAAAACTTATCTTCTCAGTATTTATACTTATAAAATTAAAAAAATTCTTTTTAATACAAGCATTTGCAGCAATATTTACACACTAATAAATTATCTATTACAACTTCTTAAGTTATTGAAAAAAGTGGAGTCCTTCCAGACTCCTCGTATCATTTGGTTGATAAGGCTGATATAACCCCATCTCCTTTAGGATCAAGCAGCAACTGGTGCTGTTTGACGGGAGAAACTAACGATTTTGTTAGCGTTTGTGTTTTTGCTCTAACCGAGCAGGCTTCAGTCACCTTCCTTATGCCCCGTCGAAACCATTACAACCCCAAATAGTGGAGTTGAGCGGAATCGAACCGCTGTCCGAAACATCGGTTGAGATCACCTAGTCCAATTGGACATTTATATTCTGACAGGCAAAATGGTTATTGAATAGTTTTTTTACTAAGTTTTATCGTATATGAATGTAGTGGCATCATCTCCGGAGGGACTAGAGAAATCTTTAGCAGAAGAAATTTCAAATTTAGGCGGCTTTAATATTAATACTTATAAAAGATTTATAAATTTTGAATGTGATTTTGAAACTTTTTATAGAGTTCATTTCTATTCCAGATTAGCTTTTCGTTTTTATAGAGAAATTGCAAGTTTTAATTGCTATGACAAGCAATCTTTATATGCGGGGGTTAGAGATTCATTTGATTGGTTAAATTGGTTGCACTTTGATAAAACGTTTAATGTTCAAGTAACTGGGAGAACATCTTCTTTAAGTCATACTCATTTCACAGCTCTTGAAGTAAAAAATTCAATAACTGATTTGCAACAGTCAGTTTGGAATAAAAGATCAAATATTTCTCTAGATAATCCTGATTTTATAATTCATCTGCATTTAAATAATAATAAAGCAATTCTCAGTCTTCAAAGCAGCGTAGAAAGCTTACACAAAAGAGGCTATAGACCCGCAATTGGAAATGCTCCATTAAAAGAAAATTTAGCTTCTGGATTGATAAATATGACTCAATGGAATGGCAAAGTTCCATTAATAGATTTTATGTGTGGCTCGGGTACTTTTTTAATTGAGGCAGTCAACCAATTCCTTAGAGTACCCATAAATATTGATCAAGTATATCTTTTTGAGAATTGGTTGGACTTTAAGAAAGATATTTATCTTAATGAAAAAAATAAGGCAAAAAATAAAATTATAAATTATGAAAAATTACCAACAATAATAGGGTGTGAAATTAATAAAAAGGTTTTTGAGCAGGCGAATGTAAACATATCATTAGCTGGACTCGAAAATTATATTGAGCTTATAAATAATGATTTTTTAGCACTCCAATTAAGTTGCACACCTGGGATAATCATATGTAATCCTCCATACGGCAAAAAATTAGGCGATGCAAATGAATTGATATGTTTATACGAACAAATGGGAATCTTCCTAAAGAACAATTTTTCAGGTTGGGAATTTTGGATGCTAAGTGGAAATCCAAAACTAACAAAATATTTGAAAATGAAATCTTCATTGAAAATTCCCGTTAGCAATGGGGGAATAGATTGTCGATGGATAAAGTACTTAATAAGGTAATTTATTTTTTACCTAAAACTGCCTTTGTTGTCTTTCCTAAACCCTCTAATGTTTGAGGAAGATAAGGTCCTTTAGCTAATTTTCCTCCAAGCTTCAAACATAAGCCTGCAAGAAATAAATCGATAAATATTATGAGTAATAAATTATATTCAATATTCCAGTTATTATATTTAGTTAGAAAAAGATAAAAAATAATATGGATGCAAATTAGTACGAATAATAATAATGTACTGCCAATTGCCAAAAATATTCCACCACTAATTAATCTTCTTTTTTCTCTATCTACTTCTTGAAGAGCTATTCTTACATGCAAATCCATCACTGAGCTTGCGATTGCTGAAATTCTCGAGGCGGTACTTGCAAAGTTTTTATTTTTTGGTTTTTCCATATTATTTTCTGCCACTGTTAAGGAGAGTTCCTATTAGTAAACCAATACCAGCCGCAATAGCAATAGATAATAGTGGTTTTTTTCTTATTGGATTTTCTATTTTTGGTCTAAGTGTATTGTTAAGTTCTTCTAATAATTCTTCTAATTGACTTTCGATAGGTTCAATTTTTTCTGATATTTCCCAATTGTTTTCTCTTATTGAATCAATGATTTCAAATAGTTGGCTTTTTATTCCAATTACTGAGGTTCCACTATGGCTAGCTATTACTTCAACTAAATCATCAATACTCCCTTTTGTGGCTTCAAGGGTTTGTTGTGCAATGTTAGGCCATTTTTCTTTTATTAAAGGTATTAAATTGTCAATTTTTTCAAGTAACCATTTTTCCGAAATAACTTCTTTTTCAGGAAGATCAGAGTTATTTTCTTTTTCTTCTATTTCTTTGGGAGGATGGTAAGTCTCCATTATTTAAACTTGTTTATTTTAAGATTAGACCCTATTTTCTTAATTTGGAACCCTTATCTAAAGAATTGTTCGATTAATAAATAATAAAAACATATAAAAGTTTATTTACATTTTATTTATCTACTCAGTTCTGCAAGAAGGTTTTGTTAAGCTATTACTGAATTTATAAAATGAGTTTAAATTTCATCATGGATATTACATTTGCATCCTTAATTTTTGCATCTCGCACAATCCCTACAGATTTTGGATTAATAGCTGCAGCTATCGCTGGTGCTGGAAGTTTGCTATTCATTGCTTTAAGATTTGTACCTGATGCAGGTAATTAAATAACAGGAACCATTTTTAATAAAATATATCCTTTAACTCAACTTTGTTTTGAAAATAGATTCGGTTTGTTTATTAATTAGATAATGAATAAATGGGTTTTGCTTGAACATAAAGTTTATTCTGCTAACTCGGTCGATATTCATTATGATTTTCTTGTTGAAAATGGCTTAGATTGTTTAACTTGGAAATTTTTAAAACTACCTTTATTTAATCAAGCTTCTATAGAAATTTTTAAGCAGCCAAATCATAGACTTGTATGGTTATCTAGAATAGAATATGAACTTTCTGATAACAGAGGGTTTGTAAAAAGAATTGATCATGGAATATTTAAAAGTGTTTCTGATAAATTGGACTCTGAACATTATAGATTCATTTTGGATGGTGAACTTCTTTATGGCTTGTTTGAAATTTCGGGTAATTTTTGTAGATTGAGCAAAAGTTATTAATACTCATTTATAAATAAACGTAATATTCCTATTGAGAATTTTTGCAAATTAGTTATTCTTATTTAGCTATTGAGACTTGAGATTGGTACATATCAATCAGGTCGAGTTTGAAAATTTTAAATCTTTTGGGGGAAATGTAAAAATACCTCTTGAAGAAGGTTTTACGGTGGTTACGGGTCCTAACGGTTCTGGGAAAAGTAATATTTTAGATGGAATTTTATTTTGTTTAGGTCTCGCTAATAGTAGAGGTATGAGGGCTGAAAGATTACCAGATCTAATAAATAACTCCAAAGTTAAAGAGGGTAAGTCATCAGAAACATCTGTATCGGTAAAATTTAATATTCAAGATTGGTCTCCCAGAGAGGACCTTCCTCCTTTGGAACTAGAAGAAGAAGAAATTCCCCTTAATAAAGGTCAAAAAGAATGGTTAGTTTCTAGAAAATTAAGGCTTATGCCAGGTGGTTCTTATGCTTCTACTTATACTTCTGATGGAAAACAATGTACCTTGCAACAAATTCAAAGAATATTAAGAGATATCAGTGTTGATCCTGAGGGCAGCAATGTTGTTATGCAGGGTGATGTAACAAGAATAGTATCAATGAATAATAAGGAGAGGCGAAATCTTATTGATGAATTAGCAGGAGTCGCACTTTTTGATACAAGAATAGAACAAACTAATGCAAAATTAAATGATGTTTTCGAAAGACAAGAAAGATGTGAAATTTTAGAAAATGAATTGCAATCTAGTAAAAATAAGCTTGAAAAAGAATGTGAAAAAGCAAAGCGATATAAAGAGTTAAAGGCAAAACTATTACAAATAATAGAATTAGAGAAAGTTCTTATTTTTGAAAAACAAGTTAAGCATGTTGAATCTATAGAAAAAAAAGAAAGTGAAATTGAAAAAAATAAAATCTTATTTAATAAACAAAAAGAATCTATTAGTAAAGAAATATCAGTTTTAGAAGATGCTTTGAAAATACTTATTGATGAGCTTAAGGAGAAAGGAGAGGATAAATTGATAAAAGTTAATTCTGATATTGGAAGTATTAACTCTAGCTTGAGAGAACTTGATAGGATATCAATTCTGAATAAAGAAGAAGGTATTAAATTACAAAAACAGCGAGATGAAATTGCCATTTCTAAGAGGAATATCGAGTCAGAAAAGATGAGACAGGAAAATTTTGATGATAATTTTTTAAATCAATTGAACTTGCAAATTGATGATCTTACTTTAAAACACAAACTTTCCAGAAAAAAACTTTCTGATGCGGCTGGAGAATCTGGAGAATTCTCAAAACAAAGTATCAAATTAAATGCTGAGCTTGAAAGTATAAAAAATCAAATTAATCCTTTGGAAATAAAAAAAAGGAAAATTGAAGAAGAAACTATTCAAAATAATATTCAAAAAGATGAGATATTGTCACATATCGAATCCTTAGACTTAGAAAAGCAGAAACTTTTTCAGGGAAATCAAAGAAAAAAAGAGACATCCGCTACAAAGAATAAAAACTTGGCAAGTAATAGCGCAGAAATTAATTCTTTAAAAAATGAAATCGATTTATTAATTAAAACTAAATCAAGGCTAAATAACGAGCAATTAAGGCTTGAAAAGGATTTATCTAGATTTGAAAGCAGGAAGGAAGCTTTAAACGAATCTAGAGGTTCATATGCTCTCAGAATTCTCTTAGAGGCAGGGTTAGAGGGTATACATGGTTATGTGGCTCAACTTGGAGAGGTCAGTGAGAAAAATAGATATGCATTAGAAATTGCTGCTGGAAATAGGTTAGGACAAATTGTTGTTGATAATGATCATATTGCTGCAAAAGCAATTGAAATTCTTAAAAAGAAGAAAGCGGGAAGATTAACTTTTTTACCTTTAAACAGAATTAAAAGCCAAAAAAAGAATTATGCAATTTCAAGATTTGAAAATAACAGGGAGAATGGATTTATTGATAAAGCTATTAATCTAATTACTTTTGATGAAGTTTATTCAGATGTTTTTCGATATGTTTTTGGAGATACTTTGGTTTTTTCAGACTTATCCTCAGCTAGGTTATCTACACAAAAAAATAGGTTGGTTACCTTAAGTGGTGAATTATTAGAAGCAAGTGGTGCTATTACAGGAGGCAGTAAGTTAAATAAAGATTTGGCTTATAGGTTTGGAATTAATAATGATATTGATGATTCCAGTCCTATAAAAGAAAGATTATTAGTTATCGAAGAGGCTTTAAAAGAGTCAAATAATGATTTGATACTAAAAAATAATAGACTTAGTATATTAAATTCTAACCGCAGTCAAATAATTGAGGATTGTGCCTCATTTAATAAAGAAATTGAAGTAAATCAAGATTCTCTTAAAGCTGTCTCGCAAAGAATTGAGGATTGTAAATCGAGATTAAATAAACTTGATACTGCTAATAATTTATTAGTTAAAGAGTTAGGTCATTTAAAAAATCAATTGAGGCCTTATCAAGGTAAGTTTGATCAACTACAAACCATTCAAAAGGCAAATTATGAAAAAAATCAAAAATCATCATTAATAGCTTTTAATGACGATTTTAATAATCTTGATAAAAAACTTGAATTACTTATTAAAGAGAGAAATACATTACTAGATAAAAAGAATCAATTTGCTTTAAATAAAGAGCGTATCAATAATTCATTAAAAATTACTTTACTACAAGAAAAAAACTTGCAGGAATCTATAAAACAACTCGCAACTGCTCATAGTGAATGGATAGAAAAAAGAGATCAATTCAAAAAAGAGCTTTCAGATCTCGATAATCAAAAAAATTCTCTAGAGAAGAATTTAGGTTTATTGAGAAGGAAAAGAGATGAATTAAACTCTTCAATTTCAAATAAAAGGCAAGAATATAATAACTATCTGTTAAAGCTTGAATATCTTGAAAGGGATATGCATTCCCTTAAAGAAGAGATGAGGAGCGAGAAAATAAAATTAGAAAATTATAAAAAAGATCTACCTAATCCTTCCCCGGAGTTTGGAGAATATGAAGGGAAGAGTCTTGAATCTTTGCAATCAGAAATTTCGATTATAAATGCAAAACTAGAAAGCTTGGAACCTGTCAATATGTTGGCTCTTGATGAACTAGAAGAATTAATTGAGAGATTAAATGGTTTGCGAGAAAAATTAGAAATTCTATCTAATGAAAGATCTGAATTATTGCTGAGAATAGAAACTGTATCTACGATGCGTCAAGAAGCTTTTATGCAAGCATTTACAGAAGTTGATAAACATTTTAGAGAAATTTTTGCAAATTTATCTGATGGAGATGGATTTCTTCAACTTGAAAATCCTAATTCTCCTTTAGAAGGAGGATTAACTTTAGTGGCTCATCCCAAGGGGAAAAATGTCAGAAGATTAGCGTCTATGTCAGGTGGTGAAAAATCGTTAACTGCTTTAAGTTTTTTATTTGCTTTGCAAAAGTATAAGCCTTCACCTTTTTATGCATTAGACGAGGTTGATAGTTTTTTGGATGGTATTAATGTTGAAAGGTTGTCAAAACTAATATCAAATCAGTCATCAAATGCTCAATTTATAGTCGTAAGTCATAGAAGGCCTATGATTAGTGCATCTGAACGAACAATTGGGGTTGCGCAAGCAAGAGGTGCTAATACCCAAGTTCTTGGGTTACCAAATGCTGCATAAACACACTTTTTTAAATTTATACGTCAGAATGATAAAAAGAAATTTATGATTTTGTCTAACACATCTGCTAATAAGAATCTCACTAACTCGGTTCCTAGTGAACGTTTATGGTTAAGGTCAGAATTAATGGGAACACAAGTTATAACTACTGATACTGGAAGGCGGCTAGGCGTAGTTGGTGAAGTTGTTGTTGATATTGATAGAAGAGAGGTGGTCGCTTTGGGACTAAGAGATAATCCACTTACAAGATTTTTACCAGGTTTGCCAAAATGGATGCCTTTAGAAAGTATAAAGCAAGTTGGAGATGTCATATTAGTTGACTCGCTAGATTCTTTGAGTGAAAGTTTTTCTCCAGAAAGGTATGGGAAGGTAATTAATTGTCAAGTGATTACAGAATCTGGACAACTTCTGGGAAGAGTTCTTGGCTTTTCTTTTGATATTGAGACTGGGGATTTGATATCTCTTGTTATGGGTGCTGTTGGTGTTCCGCTTTTAGGCGAGGGAGTTTTAAGTACTTGGGAAATACCTGTTGAGGAAATTGTAAGTAGTGGTACCGATAGGATTATTGTTTATGAAGGTGCGGAAGAGAAATTGAAGCAACTAAGTAGTGGACTACTTGAGAAACTTGGAGTCGGGGGTTCTTCATGGGATGAAAGGGAAGTAAATGGATACTCAGCAAATCTTGTACCTGTTGAGAATCAGTTACTTTCAGGTTCTGAATCAGAACAGCAAAACAATTTGGTCGAGGAATATGAAGAAGTTGTTGAACAAGATGATTACGAAGATGATTACGAAGATGATTATGAAGATGATTATGAAGATGAACTTGAATATGTTGAAATAAAGGGTTCTGAAGAAGAACCAAATAATAGAAAAAAGCTATACATGGATAATAATGATTATGATCAGATCCAGAATCAAAATAGTGTTAATCAAATAGATGAAAAAAACAATATTGATTTAAAGCAAAAAAAACAATCAACTACTAATTTAGCTTCGAAAAGACCAATTCAAAATGCAACTGAAACTTTAGATATTGAACCACTAAACGAACAAAATTTAGTTCAAGATAATAAAAAATCAGAAAAGTTTGAAATTGATGATCCTTGGTAATTGTTAAAGTTTTTTTATTGAATTAACAATTATAAAAGCAAGTTTTTTTGCAGCACCTTTATCGCCTCTTTCTTTGTTTAGATTATCCCTAATACTTTTTAATTGATCTCTATTTTTAATAAGAAATAATACCTCTCTTGCAATTTTTATTGTCGAAATATTACCTATCCTTTCAGGGACAATCATTCTTTTAGCTTTAATATTTGGCCAAGCAAAAAACTTCTTTTTTTTTAAATAAAAATTTTTAATTATAAAAGTTAGGAATCTATTTATGAATGAAATTTTTCCAACTACTCCAAAAATACCATCCCAAGCGTTCATCATATTTAAATGTTGAGTTGGCAGAACAACTAACATTGGAAGACTAATTGCTGCTAATTCTGCAGTATTTGCTCCTACAGTTGTAATTGCAAGATCACACTCTTTTAAGATTTCATAGCAAGGATGTTTCTTGATTAGATAAATCTTTGTTTTTTTTGATGTTTCAATTACATAATCAAAACTAGAGTCTTTGAAGTTTTTAATTGTTTTAATTTTTGATGAGTAATATTTAGCAATTGGATTTTTGTTGCTTTGAAAAAATAAATATTCACTTTTATCAGTAGTTGGTGCAATGGGGATTATAAAATTTATATTTTGATTTTCTTTAGCGATATGATCTGCAACTTCTAAGAAGAAAGGAATTCCAATAGAGAGCTTTGCTTTCTTAGAACCAGGCAATAATGCAATGTAGTGTTTTTCTTTGTTTCTTAGTGATATTTCGCTATTAAGTTTGATATCTGCCATCAAATCGCCAATTACTTTACATTTATATTTATATCTTTTAGGTATTAACTCTTTTACTTTTTCATTCATAGCAGCAATTTCATTGGTCCATTTAGGCCATCGTGAAACCCATTCAGCATATGTGATATTTAAATAACCTAATCTTTTAGCTAATAAAATGCTCCAAAATTGATCCCCACCAAGGAAAATAACTATCCCTTTTTTTGGCCAATCAGCAAAAGAATGTGGCTTTATTAATAATTTCCAAAAACTTTTGGATTTTGTAATTAATTCGAATTTATTCCATGAATTTGCAACTAAAAGTTCTTTACCAGTGGCATTAGGGCAAGGAACAAGGACTAACCTAAGAGTAAAATCTTGTTTATTTTCATCGCACAGTGATTTATTTATTTTGTTTAGCTCATCCACTACAGGCTTTACCCATGTAGTTAATTCACCAGGACCATTGGAAATTATAACTACCGCAACCGATTCTTTTTTCATTGCAGTTAAGCCAGAATACTTTAAATGCGGACGGCGAGACTTGAACTCGCAAGGCCGAAGCCACACGCTCCTTAGACGTGCGCGTCTACCAATTCCGCCACGTCCGCAAAGGGTTTTTAGCAGCCGGGGGATGCGTAACCCTGAAAAATATCATACATTATTGGCTGAATTAAGGATGTAGTTCGAAAAGAGTTTTTTTGAATATGATGAATAATTTTTCTATTGCATAAAACAAATATTTATACATATATAACGTTTTAGGTTGTATTGTAAAAAATGTCCTCTGATCACTAAAAAATTTTGTTGAATACTTTGGCAAATAATTTTTTATTTTAAGTCATTTCATTTCTTCAATTTTATTTTCATAATGGTTGAAAAAGTTTTAATTGCTAATCGTGGAGAAATAGCTTTACGAATTGTCAGAAGTTGTAGAGAACTAGGTATTGCAACCGTTGCAGTTTTTAGCACTGTAGATAAAAAAGCATTGCATGTTCAGCTTGCTGATGAGGCGGTTTGCGTAGGAGATTCATTAAGTAATAAGAGTTATTTAAATATTCCAAATATACTTGCTGCTGCTACATCGAGAGGAGTTGATGCTATTCATCCTGGTTATGGATTTCTTGCGGAAAATGATAAATTTGCTGAGATGTGCAATGATCACGGCATAGTTTTTATTGGTCCATCTCCTAAAGCTATTAGATCTATGGGAGATAAATCTACAGCTAAAGAAACTATGGAAGCAGTTGGAGTTCCAACAGTACCTGGTAGTAAAGGCTTGTTATCAAATGTTGATGAGGCTTATAAATTGGCAGATGATATTGGCTATCCGGTAATTATTAAAGCCACTGCTGGAGGAGGTGGAAGAGGTATGCGGTTGGTTGAAAACTCTGATAATCTTGCAAAAATGTTTAAAGCAGCTCAAGGCGAAGCAGAAGCAGCTTTTGGTAATGATGGTTTATATATGGAGAAATTTATAAAGAAGCCAAGACATGTAGAAATTCAAATTTTGGCCGACAGGTCGGGTAATGTTGTTCATTTAGGAGAGCGAGATTGTTCAGTTCAAAGAAGACATCAGAAGTTACTAGAGGAGTCTCCTAGTCCTGCAATTAATACTGAGCTAAGAAAAAAAATGGGGAACGCAGCTATTGCTGCTGCAAAAAGTATCGGCTACGAAGGGGCGGGGACAGTTGAATTTTTAGTTGATGATGATGATAATTTTTATTTTATGGAGATGAATACTAGGATTCAAGTTGAACATCCTGTTACTGAAATGGTTACAGGAGTTGATTTAATAGCTGAGCAAATTAAAATCGCAAGCGGAGCAAACTTGGAATTTAATCAGGATGATATCCATTTAAACGGTCATGCCATTGAATGTAGAATCAATGCTGAAGATCCTTCTCACAATTTCCGACCATCACCCGGAAAAATAACTGGGTGGCTTCCTCCTGGTGGCCCTGGTGTAAGGGTGGATAGTCATGTCTATACAGGCTATGAAATCCCTCCTTTCTATGACTCATTAATTGGTAAATTAATAGTCTGGGGAAAGGATCGTAATACTGCAATTAAACGTATGAATAGGGCTTTAAATGAATGTGCAGTAACTGGTATTCCTACAACAATTAACTTTCATCTAACCTTACTGAATAAATCTAAATTTCAGCAGGGTAAGATACATACTAAATATGTAGAAGAAGAATTATTGCCAAATTACTGAGAAATAATTAAAAGATTTCTATGAAATATGTGTATGCAATGCAAGTTTTATAAGCCCTTGCTGACCGACTAATATTTCTCTTAAAAAGCTTATAATTCCGATCCAAATTACGGGTCCAACATCAACGCCTCCAATAGGAGGAATTAGTTTTCTTGTAAAATTAAGAATAGAGCTCGATGGTATTGAAACTAATAACCATAAACCTTTACTTAAATCAATTTTTGGGTACCAAGTAAGTATTAATCTTATTAGAAAAACTATAGTTAGATATGAAAGAGAAATTCCTAAACTAATATCTAAAATTTGAAGAGAGTTTACAAGCAAGGAAATCACAATTATTTAATTCATCTTAATAAATAACCCATTGAAACGTATTTAATTCGTATTATAAATTGAGAATTTAATATTTAAAAAGTGTTTCAAATCTCAAATTTATTACTAGCCGCAGATTTTTCTGCTGAAGTTGCAAATAATTCCGCAGTTGGAATGATAGGTAGTTTTATTGCCGCTGCTTTACTGATCGTTATTCCAGCTACCGCATTTTTGATTTTTGTTAGTCAAAAAGATTCCCTCGATCGTACTTCTACTGGTAGACGCTAGTTTTTGTAGAAGTTTTAAGTACACTATATATATAGGGTGATTTAAGTACCCCTTTAAAAAATAAATTTTGGAGAAAGAATGTGGTCAATGCTAGTCTCAATTGGGCCAGTATTGTTGGTATAGTTCTCGCTGTTTGTGGAGGAGGCCTTTATTTTTTGAGGTCTTTTAAGCCAGCCTTAGCAAGGGATTATGACGTTTTCTTCGCAGCAATTGGACTTTTGTGCGGAGGAATATTATTTTTTCAGGGCTGGAGGTTAGATCCTATCCTTCAGTTTGGTCAGTTTTTACTAGCAGGTACTACAGTTTTTTTCGCATATGAAAGTGTGCGATTGAGGGGAGTTGCTACTGATCAAGCTCGAAGGTCATCTTATTTTGATGATGATCCTATTGCTGATGTGCCCAGAAATTCTAGAGGCCGATTTAATGATGATTACGATAGGTTTGAAGAAGCTGAAAGACCATCTAGAAGATTTAAACCTCAAGAAGATGAATTTGAAGAAGACTATACTGAAGGGAGTTCTCGTAGGAGGAATGTTTCAAGAGCTATACCCTCTGCTGCAGCAAGTAGAAGCAGGCCATCTACAAGGGAAATAAGTCAGTTTGAAAATGACGAACCCATAAGAAGGAGAAGAAAGACTTCTGACGATAGAAATAGTAATCAATCAGCAAGAAATAATTTTGGTGAGAGACGAAATTCATCTCGCGATGAAGTTAAAACAGGGTCAAGACCCAGAATGAATCGTACAGCTTCTAGGCAAGATAATATTTCTACTCCTGATGATTCATCTCCATTAAGAAAGAAACCTACAAGATCTCCTATTAGGCAGCAAACTTCAACAGCTCAAGTAGAAGATGCTTCATTTAAAGATTCTAATCAAGCTAAAAAACCAAGGGAGGCTCGTAGAGTGAGCTCCTCAGCTAGATCAAGTTCAAAAAATCAAAATAGTAGATATAACGTTGGATTAAATAAAAAGAAACCTAGAGATAACAGTTCTAGATTTGATGATTAATTATAAGATTCCAGCCCATTTTAAAAAAGATTGTTTACTACATAATTCAATTAATACTATTGCAAGGAAGCCAATCATTGCAAATCTTCCATTAGTTATTTCAGAATAACTACTCCACCCAAATTTATATTCATCTTTAATTTCTATAGATTTTTCATCTAATTTATTATTTCCAATTTTTTCACTGATGTAATTTGGATCATTCTGCTGGTCTATAAAACTCTCATTCTCTAAATTAGTGACTTCTGAGTTAGTTTGTTCTTCTTTAGAATTCATTTTTTTTGTTAATCCTTAAAATTATACTTATCAGAAGTCAATAATTTCCAGTCTCCTTGTCCATTTAATTCTAAAATATTCTCGTGAAAATCTTTTAAGCTAGGCCTATGTCCAACACTAATAAGAGAAAGTTCTCGTTCCTTTAGTAAACTATATAGTTTTTTTTCAGTATTAATATCTAAAGCACTTGTTGCTTCATCAAGTACTGCAAATCTTGGAGAATTCAGTAAGAGTCTTGCAAAAGCCAATCTTTGTTGCTCGCCTAGGGAAAGAATTCGTGGCCAATCTTGTTTGATATCAAGATTAGGATACCGATCCACTAAGGTTTTTAAATTTACTTCATGAAGTACGGAAGTAAGATGTTCATCACTAAATTTCTTAACTTCTGTGGGATAACATAATTGTTCTCTTAAAGAACCAAGTAACATATATGGTTTTTGCGGTATGAATAATAATTCTCCAATTTTTGGTTTTTTAATTACTCCCTGATGGGGTTCCCATAAACCACTAATCATTCTTAGTAAAGATGTTTTTCCGCACCCAGATGGTCCTACAACCAGAAGTGATTGATTATTGTCGATGCTCAAATTTAAATTTTTAATTATTGTTTTATTTGATCCTGGTGGACAAAGGTCAGCATTATTAATAAGAATTGAGGGGTAATCTGAAATAACGTTTTTATTGCTTGTTGGGTTGGTTTGACTAATGGATTCAACTTTTGATTGGAATCCTTCTAATCTGCCAATACCAGCAGTAAATTTTGCAAGTTCTTCGATTTGATTAACAATGAAAAATAATGAACCTTCAACCATTCCAAATGCAAAGCTTGCCTGAATAAAGCGTCCATAATCAATATCACCTTTAAAGTAAGGGATTGCCATTATTAAATATGGAAAGAAATTTCCAGCATAATTAATGGATCTTCTCATGACGTCTATTATTACTCTCCATATAATCAGTAAATTAAAGTTTCTCACCACCTCTCCTAAGCGTCTTTCAGTTTCACTTCGCTCAGGATTCTCCCCAGAGTAAAATGCTATTGATTCAGCATTATCTCGAATATGTACTAAGCCATATCGAAAATCTGCTTCATATCTGAGTTGATCAAAGTCAATCTTTACAAGATTTTTTCCGGCAATTAAGAGGATAGAAGTTGCAAATGCAGCGTAACCAAATAAAGAAAAAGTAAGTGTTGTACTAATACTCCATAAAATAAGAATATTAAGTGAAAAAGTTAGTAGGGCATCAAAAATACCTAATGTGAAAGAGAGACTTTGCCCCGTAAAAGCTCGGGTATCATCTGTGATTCTTTGATCGGGATTATCTACATCTGTTTGTTCTTCATCATTGGGATTTAACTGGTAATAAGCTTTATTAGTCATATAATCTTTGACTAAACTTTTTGAAAGCCATTCTCTCCAAATTATTCCCAACTTATATGTAAAAAATATTTGAGAAACCCGTATTGGTAGAGCCACAGCGAAACAACAAGCGTAAATCCCCAATATCCGATAAAATCCATCTTCTTGTTTTTCTACTAAAGCATTTGTTAAATCTCTTGCAATGAATCCAATACCTGCGTTTATTCCGTTTACAGCTAAAAGCATTAATACAATTATCGCAAGGAATAACCAATGTAACCATCTACGGTTTTTTAATTGACGTCTTAAGCTAAAAAAGCTCCCTGATCCAATTAGAAATAACGCAGAGAAAAGCAATCCCCAACTACCAGCCCAAATTGAATTGACAGTACTTACTACACCTCCGAAATACTTTTCAAGAAAAATCGGTTGAAAGCTTTCAAAAAAACTGATTATTCCTGTAAGACCAACAAGTACTACTCCACCAACACAAAATAAAAGAGAAATCAAAAGCCATATGAATTGGAATCCATTACATTGATCTATTGGAAGAAAAAATGGCTGAGACAGCTTTCTTAATTTTTGTAATTGGTAAAGTATTTTGGATTTATTATTAACTGCTTTATTCATTACTCGACAAGTTTATAAGGAAAATTATAACTTTTAGCAGTCTATTGACCAAAGCCAATAAATGTAAGTACCCAGTCAGGTAAATTTAAGTAATTCAAGATTGTTATATCAAATTTATGAACTTTTGGGAAAGATTTATCTAACACCCACCAAAAAAGAAAAGGTAGATTAAATAGAATTTGTAATTGCCATTTATAAGTTAAAACTCTCCAAATTTTTATTAACTTAGTTTTGAGTGAATCGTCTAGCTCTTCCCAATTTTTTGATATTAAATTGATTAAATTTTTGGATTCTGTATTTAAGGAATCTGGTGTATTCATTGTGTTTTTTTCTTTATTTATAACCCATAAATATTTCTTTCGAGAGCTTTAACCAGGGGGCCAATTCATTTTTCTTCCAGATAAAAAATGTATATGTAAATGAAAAACTGTTTGTCCCGATTCTGCTCCAGTATTAATTACTGTCCTCCAATTAAATAAATTTTTTGATTTAGCTATTTTGCTCCCAACAAAAAGTAAATGCCCTAATAAATTTGTATCTTCTTCAATACAATCTAATAAACTTATAATGGGCTTTTTTGGAATAACTAAAAAATGTACTGGTGCTTGCGCTTGGATATCATTGAAAGCAATACAAAACTCATCTTCATAAAGCTTATCGCAGGGTATTTCTTCATTAATTATTTTTTGAAATATTGTAGTTTCCTTCATTAGATTAATTAATAGAAATTACGTCTTTTTCGTTAAAACCTTCTTTTATAAGTTCTTTGTTCAAATCATCTTTTGATGTAACTCTATCAACAAATAATATTCCGTTTAAGTGATCCATTTCGTGTTGAATACACCTTGCCAGAAGTCCATCTGCTTTCATTTTACGAGGTCTTCCCATTTCATCTCTAAATTTTAATTTTATAGTTGATGGTCTTACTACATTCAAATAGACGCCAGGTATACTCAAGCAGCCTTCTTCGTATGAATTAAGGGTTGTTCCAAAGTCTGTAATTTCTGGATTGATTAATATTAGAGGTTCTGCTGCTGAATCTTCAAAATTTACATCTATGACAAGAAGCTCTTTGTTGATACCAATTTGAGGTGCTGCAAGCCCAATTCCTCTAGCAGCATACATGCTTTGAAGCATTTCTCTAGCAAGTTTTCTAATTGATTCGTCAACTTTAGTTATTCTTTTGGAATTTTGTCTTAGTACATCATCACCAAGTTTATAAATATCTAGGGATGGCTTACCTGTTTGATCTTTTGCAATTTTTTCTGAGCTTCCATTAGTTCTTGACTTTTTTGCAAGTTGTGAAAAATGGTTTGCCACGTTAAAAAAAGTTTTAAATTAAGAGTTTAGCTATAAAAATACTAGCACTTTAATTTACTTTCTTTATAGTTTTTTGAAATGAGTAATGATGATAAGTTAAAAGATAGGCAAACTGAATCTAAAAAAAAAGCTTTTAAGGAATTAACTATTATAAGGGATACAATTTTTTGGATTGATGTAGTTGGTGAAGGTCAAAATGAGAATGCCATTTTTGCAAGGCCATTTAATGACAAAGAAGCGTTTCCTCAGAAATTAACAAGTAAAAAATATAATATTAAAAATAATTTTCATGGATATGGTGGTAAATCTTATAAATGTATAAATTTTAAAAATAATTTTTATTTGATATGGATAGATCAGATTACTAAGGCAGTATGGTTTCAAATTTTTAAAGAGGCAGCGTCAAATTATAGAAGTCAAATTAATTATCTTGATTCAGTTCAAGAACCTAGACAACTATCTAAATCAATTGATGGAAATTTCGATTCTTCATTTGTCATTTCTGAAAAAAATTTTTTGTATGGTATTTGCGAAATTAATAATAGAGATTATTTATTTTCTTTAAACTTAAAAAAAACTAAACAAGATATTCATCGAATAAAAAAATTTAAAAATTTTGCTGGCGAATTATCTGCTAATACTTCTGCTAACTTACTTTCTTGGATAGAGTGGGATTCTCCCTACATGCCTTGGGAGAGAAATGATCTGTTTTTTGCTCAAATAGATTTGGCTGGAGAGATACAAAAAATAAAAAAATTCTCAAATCAGCTGATAAATGCTAAAAAAAACGTTTCTTTTTTTCAACCCTATTGGATAAGTGAAACAATTTTAGTATGTTCTGAAGATAGTTCTGGATGGTGGAACTTATTGTTTTTAGATGTTAGTGAAATTGAGAATATTTTAATTAAGAAAAGAGTAGAGAGAAATTTGACTGAATATGGAGCACCACAATGGGTATCCGGAATAACATTTTTTTCAGGGACTAAAAAAAATTTATTTTGCCTAGCAAAAAAAGAAAATAATTTAATAGTTGAGCAATATAAAGATCTTCAATTAGTTAAAGAATTTTCTACTCCTTTTACCTCTATAAGTGATTTCAGTGTTTTTCGGAAAAAAGTTCTTTTAAAAGGTTATGGATCTGATTTTTTTGGTATTGTATTTGAAATTGATTTTGCAGAAAAAGTTTTATCAAATTTTTCTGAGCAGATATTTATTGATCGTATAAAAGATTGTTCAAAACCTGAACCATTTTGGTTTAAAGGTTTTGAAGATCAATCTACTCATTCTTTTCTTTATAGGCCGCTTGTTGAAAATTTTAAAAAGCCACCGCTCCTTGTTAGAGCACATAGCGGACCAACTTCATGTTTTGATGGATCATATCATTCTGAAGTTCAATATTGGACATCTAAGGGATTTTTTGTTTCTGAGGTTAATTATGGAGGATCATCAGGATTTGGTAAAGTATATAGAGAGAGGTTGAATCATAAGTGGGGGATTGTTGATTCTTATGATTGCAAAGCACTCGCTCTTGAATTAATTAAATTAAATGTGGTTGATAGCGAGAAAGTAGTAATTTTTGGTAATAGTGCTGGTGGGTTAACTGCTTTTAATTGTTTATTATATGGTTCTATTTTTACAGCAGCAATTTGCAAATATCCCGTTATTGATTTGAAAGATATGCATTACAACACTCATAGGTTTGAAAAAGATTATTTAAATTCTTTGGTAGGAAATTATGCAAAAAATCATGATGATTATATTAATAGATCGCCGATTAATTATATTAACAAAATAAAAAAACCTGTCCTATTGTTTCATGGAAAAAAAGATCAAGTTATTTCTTATGAACAAACTTTCAAAATACAAGAAATATTGATCCGAAATAATAAATATTCAGAAGTTATTTTTTTTGAAAATGAGGGGCATGGTTTTAAAAATATTGAAAATAAAAAAGTAGTATTGCAAAAATCTCAGGATTTTTTAAAAAATGCTTTGAATATTTAAGAATTGATTTTTAGAAAATTAATAGTATCTTTTAATTTTTCTATAAATATATCAATTTCCTCCCTATTGGTTGTGAAATTCATGCTAATTCTAGCCGTAGATTTAATTCCAATGTATCTGTGAAGAGGTTGGCAGCAATGATGCCCACTTCTGATGCAAATTCCTTTGGAATCCAGAATTTCAGCAATATCGTTTGAATGTATATTTTTTACATAAAAGGTGGCAAGTGATGCTCTGTCTGGATCTATCTCGGGCGATGGACCAATAATTTCAACATTTTCTATTTCATTTAATTTATCAAATAAATATTTAGTAATAGTCTTTTCATATTCATGAATTTCATTTAATCCAATAGTGTTTATATAATTAATTGCTTCTGCAAGACCTATTGCTTCTGCAATAGCTGGTGTTCCAGCTTCAAATTTATGTGGTAGCTCTGCCCAAGTACTTTTCTCTTCAAAAACATCTTGAATCATTTCGCCGCCTCCAAAGAGAGGAGGAATTTTTTCTAGGATTTCTTCTCTTGCCCAGAGGAAACCAATACCTGTAGGACCGCAAAGTTTATGTCCTGATCCTGCTAAAAAATCTATATCAAGATCTACCACATCTAGTTTTTGATGGGCCAAACTTTGACATGCATCTATTAAAACTAAAGAACCTTTTTGTTTAGCTAATTTAGTGATCTCTTTGATTGGATTACAGCAACCCAGAGTATTACTAACATGTACTAGGCTAACAAGCTTAGTTTTAGATGTTAATTTTGATTTAAAATCATTTATATCTAATTTCCCATTTTTATCTATACCTATAAATTTTAATTTGCATTTATTTTTTGCTGCAACCATTTGCCATGGAACAATATTGCTATGATGTTCCATTATTGATAAGAGAATTTCATCGTTCTCTCTTAATGAAGATTCGCCCCATGCTTTAGCTGCTAGATTTATTGCCTCAGTAGCATTTCTTGTGAAAATAATTTCTTTAGTTGAATTCGCTTTTATGTATTTGCTAATTAAATATCTTGCATTTTCAAATTCTTCAGTCGCTTTAGCACTTAATTGATGTGCGCCTCTATGTACATTGGCATTAAAGTTTCTATAATATTCATTAATTTTTTCTAAAACTTGTATTGGTTTTTGAGTGGTTGCAGCATGATCTAAATAAATAATTTGCTCACTACTTTTTAAGTTCTTATTTAAAAGAGGAAAGTCTTTCTTCGTTATTTCAGGAAAATTTTGAATTGTTTCCATTAATTTTCATTTAAAAGTTTATCAAGCAAATCCCATCTATCTTTTGAAACGGGAATAAATGAAATTATTTCTTGAAAGTAAGAACTTAATTGTAGTTTACTTGCTTCTGTTAATGTGATCCCTCTTGTTCGCATATAAAAAAGTTCTTCTTCATTAAGTTGTGAAATTGTAGCTCCATGTTTGCATTTGACATCATCAGCAATTATTTCTAATTGAGGTTTGGTATCTATTTGTGCGAGATTTGATAAAAGTAAATTTCTGCTTAATTGAGAAGCATCAGTTTTCTGAGCAATTTTCGGAACAATTATTGAACCTTCAAATATTGCATGTGATTTATCGTCAGCAAGTGATTTATTGATTTGATCTAGAAATCCATTTGGGCCATTAAAGTCTATTTTTGTATAAGTAGAAATTTGTTCATCTTTTTTTGTTATTTGCATACCTTTGATATTGGTTTTAGCGCTTCCTTCAGATTGTTTAATACGAATTTCAAATCTTGCATAATTAAATTTGAAATGTAAAGATCCTAAATTGTATTTGCTATTTTTCTGTTGAATTACATTGAGAGATTTTAATAGATTTGATTTGTGTTCACCGTAAGAAACAATACCATGGTTTAAGGAACTATTTTCTTCTAAACAAAAGAACGTTGATTGAGATAATGAAGAGTTGTCTTTACCAAGATTTATTTGTAATAAATCAATATCACAATTCTTTTCTAAAAATACTATTAGGGTTTTTGCGTTTAAAGAATTACTTGATGCGTGACTAAAGATTTCAATAGGAGGGATTTCTGATCCATTTATTTTTAATCCCAAGGTATTCTTTGTACAGTTTAAAGACAGATTTAGTAAATCACTCCAATTTTCGTTTTGATCAAAATAAGATATCTGTTCCTTAAGATATTTAACTATTTTATCCTCACTTAGTTGCGTTATTGAATAATTTTCCTCTATTAAATTAACTTGGCAATCATCACCAATTACTAACCTAATAGAACTTTGAGAAGTGTTCGGAAAAGGTATATCAAATTTTGGATTTTTTTCATTAACGGGGTAGTTTAAACAGTTTGAAAATTTTGATTTATTTGAAAGTCTCCATTGTTCACTTTTAGGATTAGGGAAAGGAATCGATTGTAATTTATCTAGACAGATTTTTTGTATTTCTGTTAAGTTATCAGTCGATTTATTAGTCTTTATTTTTTCAATAATTTCCATTTATTTAGGTCTCTTTTATAAAGTTATCAGTCCATTCATACCCTTTTTCCTCAAGCTCTAGAGCAAGATCACTCTCACCAGTTTTTATGATTTGTCCGTCTGACATAACATGGACATAATTTGGTTTAATTTCATCTAATAATCTTTGATAGTGGGTAATAAGTATAATTCCAGTTTGTGCATTAGATATTTTTTTAATTCCTGATGCCACTATTCTTAGAGCATCAATATCTAGACCAGAATCGGTCTCATCTAATATTGCTATCTTGGGCTCAAGTAAAGCCATTTGCAGAATCTCATTTCTTTTTTTTTCACCTCCGGAAAATCCTTGATTTACACTCCTTGATAGGAATGCATGATCCATTTTCACAATTTCTAACTTTTCTTTAACTAATTCTTCAAAATCAAAAGTATCCAATTCTTCTTTGTTGAGGAATTTCCTTCTAGCATTAGTTGAAACTCTAAGAAACTCAAGATTACTTACACCTGGAATCTCAATTGGATATTGAAAACCAAGAAAAATTCCCGATTGAGCTCTCTTTTCAGGTTCTAAAGAGTTGATGTTTTCACCTAAAAATTTTATGTCTCCATTTGTAATTTTATACGAGGGATGTCCTGCAATGATTTTAGAAAGAGTACTTTTGCCACATCCATTTCTTCCCATAATGGCATGGATTTCTCCAGGATAGACACTAAGTGAAACCCCTTTTAAAATTGGAAGATTATCAGTAGATGCAGAGAGATTTTCAACTTCTAAAATTGGATCTGATTCTTTCATTTTATTTTGCATTTCAGTTTAGAAATTGATTAATTAACCTACTGATCCCTCTAGTTTAAGTGCCAGTAACTTATCTGCTTCAGCAGCAAATTCCATAGGTAATTGATTAAATACATCTCTGCAAAAACCGCTGACCATCATAGATACTGCTTCCTCAAATTCTATCCCTCTGCTTTGGAGATAAAAAAGTTGATCTTCAGAGATTCTACATGTGCTTGCTTCATGCTCAATTTCAGAATTGGGTTGTTGAGATTTGATGTAAGGGAATGTATTTGCAGAAGCTTGATCCCCTATTAACATTGAATCACATTGACTGTAATTTCTTGATCCTGTAGCTTTTGTTCCCATTTTGACAAGACCTCTATAGCTATTTTTTGAGTTACCTGCACTAATACCTTTGCTAACAATAGTTGACTTGGTCTTAGGACCAATATGGATCATTTTTGTACCGGTATCTGCTTGCTGAAGATTATTGGTGAGAGCCACTGAATAAAATTCTCCTACAGATTCTTCCCCTAAAAGAAGACAGCTAGGATATTTCCATGTAATTGCAGACCCTGTTTCAACTTGAGACCAGCTAATTTTACTTCTCTTACCTAAACATTTTCCTCTCTTGGTGACAAAATTAAAAATTCCGCCAATACCTTCTTCATCACCAGCATACCAATTTTGCACTGTTGAATATTTTATTGAGGCGTCATCTAATGCTATAAGCTCTACAACTGCTGCATGTAGGGTATTTGTATCAAACATTGGAGCTGTACAACCTTCGAGATAACTTACAGAACTTGATTCTTCAGCAATGATTAGTGTTCTTTCGAATTGTCCTGAATCTCCACTATTAATTCTAAAGTAGGAAGATAGATCCATAGGGCAGGTAACACCTTTTGGGATATAAACAAAAGAACCATCACTAAAAACAGCAGAATTTAGTGCTGCAAAATAATTATCACTAGCTGGAACTACTGTACCTAAATATTTTTCAATCAAATCCGCGTGATTTTTTACTGCTTCACTAATTGAACAAAATGTAACTCCATGTTCAGCAAGTTCTTCTCTAAAAGTTGTGGCTATAGAAACACTATCAAAGACAGCATCTACTGCTACATTTGTAAGTTTTTTTTGCTCCGTGAGGGGTATTCCCAATTTGTCAAAAGTCTCAAGAAGTTTGGGATCAACTTCATCTAAGCTAGAAATTTTTTCTTTTTGCTTAGGAGCAGAGTAATAAATAATATCTTGATAATCAATCTTTTTATATCCTAATCCTGCCCAATCAGGCTCTTTCATTTTTTGCCATTTCTTAAAGGCTTTTAATCTAAAATCAAGAAGAAATTTTGGTTCTTCTTTTTTCTGTGAAATTAATCTTATGATATCTTCATTTAATCCCTTTTCTATTTTTTCAGTTTCAATATCAGTAAAGAAACCATATTTGTAAGGCTCTTTTACTACATCTTTAACTAAATTTTCGTTTACCATGTTATCAAAAATAACTTATTACAATTAGCTTTATATACTTTAACGAAAGATAACCCCAATATTGAGTTTTTTTCTTTTATTAAAACTAAAAATTAATGTCTAATTATCTTGATCCCTTGTCTAATCCATTAAACATAGAAACTATTCAAGAAATTGATAATCTTGATCTACCTACAATGCAGAAACATCATTTAAGAATACTCGCTCATTGCCTTCAGATTTTAAAAATTATCAATGTAGATAATAGTTTTGAATATCAAAATAAAAATCCCCTGAGAGAATGGTGTGATAACCAATCCAAAAAATTTGATGATAAAAAATTTAGTGATCTTTTTTATGAGCAGTTAGAATCTACTTCTAAAAAATTAAGTACTTTTTCAAAAAAAATAGGTAAAAGTATTGAGGATTTAGAGATAGATGATTTAGTACTTCTAGTGGAACAACGCTGAATACCTTTAATTGATCCCGAAGAAAAAATATATTTTTGTTGAGTCGATGACAAATTCAGGTAATAAAATTTAAAAAAAAAAAAAATAATTTACATTTAAAAAAAGATCTGAAAATTAATTAATTTCATTGATACCAACTGTTTTGAAGAGAAATATCAATTTTGAGAATTTTTTAGTAGTCAGAGGATCCTGACGACAGGGCAAAAAGACACACAATTCCTTAAAAAAAAGAACATACTGATCCCAAACAAAAACGGAGATTTTAAAGTGGCTGATGGGATCATGAATAAAGATCAATTACTCTCACTAACCCTCAGACAATTACGTCAAGAAGCAAGTAAATTATCAGTTCCTCTATACAGTCGCAAAACAAAAGTTGTTTTAGTTGATTTAATACTCAAGTATCAAGAAAAATCTACTAAAAAAACTTACACTACAACTTCCAAGTCAAAATCTGAAAAAACTTTTGAGTCCAATGTTTTCAACAGTGGCGAAGAAGTGAAAACAAATGTAGTTTTTCTACCCCGAGATCCAGATTGGGCTTATGTTTTTTGGCAAATTTCTGATGCAGATAGAGAAAAAGCACAATCTTTGGGTGCCAATAAATTATGTTTACGATTATTCGATGCATCTGGTTCTGAAGGGAGCAATTTGAATCAAGGAACACTAAGGGAGATTGCAGTTGATAGTTACAGTACTGAGTGGTACTTGCCGATCCCACTCGCAGATAGAGATTATAAAGTTGAACTAGGTTACAAATATGGTTTTAACTGGATGTCATTGGCATTTTCTTCGATAAGCCATGTTCCTGGGTCTCATCCTTCTGAGCAAATTCTTGATAAATTTGTACCTTTTAATTTAGATTCTACTTCTGAGTCAATCTCAGATATTTCTTATCCTGTTGTTTCAGAACAAAATGGTATGCATGAAAGGTTATACCAAGCAGCAACTAATATTCCTCTCAAAAGAAAAGTTGGTTCTGAAGAATTTATGGAAAATGTAAATTCAACAAACCTCAATGATAATCTTACAGATTCAGGTGCTGGTAAATGGTCATCAGGTTTAAATGATTCTGGAAGTGGAATTGTTAAAAATAGATCTTTTTGGCTCGTTGCTGATGCTGAATTAATTGTTTATGGAGCTACAGAGCCTTCTGCAAAACTTACAATAGGTGGAGAGGACGTACCTCTTGCTGCAGACGGTACTTTTAGAATCCAAGTTCCATTTAGAGACGGGACTCAAAAATATGATATTAAAGCTGTTGACGTATCTGGTGAGCAAGAAAAAAGTATATCAATGAAATTTGATAGAACTACACCACTTGACGATACTAATGAAAAAGATAATGCTGAGACTGAATGGTTTTAATAAATTAAATTAATGCTGAAAAAAATTGTAGCGTTTACTCCATTGTTTGGGGCATTAACGTTTCCACTAATAGTTCCAATTACAATTTCTAAATTTGGTGTTAACTATGGAATTCTTAGTGCATTATTAATTTCTTCATTATGGTTTATCGCTATGTTAAGAACTTCCGAAATGCCTCATTAATTTAGTTAGATTTTTGAAAGTTTCTTAAAAATATGACTCAAGTTAGTGTAATTAATATCAATTCTCCTTTTCTAGATCAAAAACCAGGCACTTCTGGTTTAAGAAAAAGTACTTTAAAGTTTCAGGAAGAACATTATCTAGAAATTTTTATTGAGGCAATCTTACAATCATTGGAGGATTTAAAAGGTTCAACATTAGTAGTTGGTGGTGACGGAAGATATGGCAATATTGAAGCAATAGAAAAAATTGTCCAAATATGCATTGCTCATAAAGTTCAAAACGTTATAGTCCCAAAATACGGTTTATTATCTACTCCTGCGACATCACATTTAATTAGAAAAGAAAATGCTATAGGTGGAATCATTCTTTCTGCAAGCCATAATCCTGGTGGGATTGATGGCGACTTTGGAGTGAAACTGAATATCTCTAATGGTGGTCCAGCTCCTGAGATAATTACCAATAAGATTTTCAAGGCTTCACAATTATTAACTAGTTATAAAATTTGCAGAATTCAATTACCTGATTTTAGTGAATATGGAACTTATTTTTACGGTGAAACTACCTTAGAAATTATTGATGGATTAAAAGATTATTCTAGTTTGATGGAGAAAATTTTTGATTTTGATCAAATTAGTGATTTTTTAAAAAATGACTTCTCGTTAATCTTTGATGCAATGAATGCGGTTACAGGCCCATATGCAAAAAATATTTTTGTTGAAAAAATGGGTCTTGCACATGATTGTGTCATGAATGGTAACCCGTTAAAAGATTTTGGAGGTTTACATCCTGATCCTAATCTTACTTACGCATCCCACTTGGCTGATTTGTTATTAAATAAAAAATCTTATAGTTTTGGTGCTGCATGCGATGGAGATGGAGATAGGAATATGATTTTAGGAAGTGGATGTTTTGTAAATCCTAGTGATAGCCTTGCAGTTATCACTGCTAACACAAAATGTGTCCCTGCATATAAAGATGGCATTACAGGTGTGGCACGATCCATGCCAACCAGCTCAGCTGTTGATAATGTTGCTCGAGTATTAAATATACCTTGTTTCGAGACACCTACTGGTTGGAAGTTTTTTGGAAATCTTTTAGACTCTAATTTAATCACCTTATGTGGAGAAGAAAGTTTTGGTACAGGTAGTAATCATGTGAGAGAGAAAGATGGATTATGGGCAGTTTTGTATTGGTTACAAGTTTTGGCTGAGAAAAAAAGTTCGGTAAGTGATTTGATGCAGAATCATTGGAAACAATTTGGTAGGAATTATTATTCAAGACATGATTATGAGGCAATTCCCTCAAACATTGCCAATCAAATCTTTGGTAATTTAACTTCTATGCTCGAAAATTTAAAAGGAAATAGTTTTGCTGGCCACTCAGTTAAAGTCGCAGATAATTTTTCATATTTAGATCCCGTTGATAATTCCAGAAGTGAAAATCAAGGTTTAAGATTAGTGCTTGATGATAATTCTCGAGTAATTGTTCGCCTTTCTGGAACTGGAACTAAGGGTGCAACATTAAGACTTTACTTTGAGAAATTTTTTAATCCTCAACAGAATCTTTCGTTAAATCCTCAGATTGCTTTGAAACCTCTAATAAATGATTTAGATGCTTTATTAAACATTTCAAAACTTACTCAAATGGAAACTCCTACAGTAATTACATAGAATTGAAAGTAATGATTTTTTTGATTTATTTATATGCATTCAGAAAATTTATTTACTAATTATTCTCAAATAGACAATAATGTACCTTTGGCAGATAAATTAAGACCAAAGAATTTGGAAGATTTTTTTGGTCAAGAACCAATCCTGAATGAGAATTCGCTTTTAAGAAGTGCAATATTAAACGATAAGATTAGTAATTTTATTTTTTCTGGCCCTCCTGGTGTTGGGAAAACTACTCTAATTGAAATTATTTCCTGTAATACGCGTTCAAAATTAATTAAGTTAAATGCGGTATTGTCAAGTGTTAAAGAATTAAGAAATGAAATCGCTAATGCAAAAGATAGATTCATAAATTCAAAAAGAAAAACAATTTTATTTATCGATGAGGTTCATAGATTCACATCAGTTCAGCAAGATGCTTTATTACCTTCAATTGAAAATGGAACTATAACTTTTATTGGTGCTACAACTGAAAACCCTTTCTTTGCTGTTAATAAAGCGCTTGTTAGTAGGTCTCGTATTTTTACATTGCTCCCTTTGACAGAAAATGATTTGCAGAAAATAATACAAAAAGTAATAACTCACTACTCTAAAAAAAAAGATTCAAAAAAGGTTTATTTAACTCAAGATGCTATAAGTCATTTAATTAAATTTTCTGGTGGTGATGCAAGAACATTAATCAATGCGCTAGAGATGGCCATAGAAACAACTGCTGTAAATGATACTAAAGAAATCAGTATTAATCTCTCAATAGCAGAGGATGCAATTCAAAAGAAAAATGTTGTTTACGATAAAAATGGTCAAAATCACTACGATGTAATAAGTGCCTTTATCAAGTCCATAAGGGGTTCTGATCCAGATGCAACTTTATTCTGGCTTGCGAATATGCACGAGGCTGGTGAAGATCCTAATTTTATTTTTAGAAGACTACTCATATCTGCTAGTGAAGATATTGGAATAGCTGACCCTAATGCCATAGTAGTTGTGCAATCCTGTTGTGATGCTTTTGATAGAGTTGGTTTTCCAGAAGGATTATATTTTTTAACCCAGGCTTCTTTATATTTAGCTATGTCTCCAAAAAGTAATAGTACGAAAAGTATTTTTAAAGCAATTGAAAAAATCAAATCTACCAATGCTTTTGAAGTTCCACTTCATTTAAAAAATAATTCGAATAGTTATGTCAATCCGCATAATTATCCAGGTAATTGGGTCGCACAAGAATATCTTCCCAAATCTTTAAGAGGTTTCAAAATATGGGAACCAAATAATAATGGATGGGAAAAGATTCAATATGAAGAAATGCTCAGGAGAAAAGAAAACTAAAAATTTTTTGAACAACAAATAATCTCAGGATTTAAAGAAGTTTTTTCTTCATAAGCTAAAGCGATAGTCCAATTATGGAAGTTAATATGTGAATATTGTAAATGTATGTTTTTTTTCTGATGAATTAACTCTTTTGGCTTTTCAAAAAATTGCCAATGGTTAATGTCTTTAGCTAATTTTCCATGATCCCATTTTATAGCCGCTTCAACAGCACACCATTGATTTAATATCATATTTTTTGTCAAATAATTATTCTGGTTTGATTTATTGGTATGAAAAAAATATTTTTCTGCAAATTTTATATGGTTAAAATCTCTATCTGTTCTCTCAATATCTATCCCTATTTTGCTTTTATGCCAGACTATAGTAATGGCATCTTTACAATGACTTAAACTTATATTCCCCATCCCTGAGGGTAAACTTGGAGGTTCTCCAGGATCCGCATTTATTGGAATTTCTAGGGGGTCTAAATCAAAAAGTGTTGAAAGTGATTGTCGCAAATAAGCTCTTGTTTCTAAAAAAATCTTTGATCTTGAGCTTGTTAGGTTGTTTGCGGTTTTCATTTCTTGTATCGTTGCGGCATCTTGCGCACCTTTAATTTCATAAAACCAAATTTTTGGTATTTTATATTTATACTTATTTAATAATTTCAATGGCTCTTAAGGTTGGCGACAAAGCACCAGAATTTAAATTAAAAGATTCTTTTGAGAAAGAAGTTTCTCTTAGTGATTTTAAAGGTAAAAGAATAATACTATATTTTTATCCAAAAGATAATACACCAGGATGTACTAAAGAAGCATGTAATTTTAAAGAGAATTGGGATTTACTCCAAAAAAATAATATTGTTGTACTTGGTATTAGTAAAGATAATGCATCCTCTCATCAGAAGTTTATTGAAAAATTTAATTTACCCTTTATTCTTTTAACTGATCCTGAACCTTTTAAAGTTTCTTCTGATTATGATAGCTATGGACTTAAGAAATTCATGGGAAAAGAATATATGGGAATGATGAGAAATACTTTTTTGATCGATACTGATGGTAATATCGAAAAAATTTACTTAAAGGTAAAAGCAGCAATAATGGCTGATCATATCATTGCAGACCTTGGGTTAAGCTAATTTTTTATGGACAGGTGGTGAATAATCATCCCCTCCATAACTAAATTAGGAGCATTGATAATATTGTCTTTTGGAGTCTTTAGACATTTTGTGAGTAATTGAGAGTCTCCTCCACAGATTATTAAAATATCCTTTGCGGGATTAAATAAACTATTAATCACGCCAGTAAGAGAGTTGATTACTCCTTTTAAGATTGCTTCTTCTGTATTAATTAAAAAATCTTTGATTGGAATATCATATTTCTTGGGAACTTTAAGATTTTTTGCATTTTGTTCCATTGATTTTAATTGTGTTAGAAAACCTGGAAGAAGTTGACCCCCAATAATACGTCCATTTGAGTTCAATTTTGTTATTGATAATATTGTTCCAAAATCTGCAATTAGCAAATCTTTTTTAAAAGGGTTTTCAATAATTTTTAAAG
>CACGGL010000007.1:0-48142 GCA_902572595.1 uncultured Prochlorococcus sp. | reverse complement strand
TTGAGTAATTTGATTATTATTAATCTACTCTCATTATAAGTATTGGATGAAAAATATAATTCCAGGCGCAGAAGTAATAAATTGTTCCATAAATTTCTTTAATCATAAGATTTTTATTTAATGTTAAAAGAAAATATGCCAGATGTTCTTGTTTTGGGTGCAGGGCCTGCAGGTATGGCTATTGCCTCAGCTTTAGGTAAGGAAAAATTAGATGTTGAAGTGCTTTCTCCAAATGGTCCAGATGAACCTTGGCCAAATACATATGGCATTTGGGGGAAAGAAGTTGATCAACTCGGGCTTCAGGATTTACTTGAATATAGATGGAAGAATACTGTAAGTTTTTTTGGGCATGGAGCTTTAGAAGAGCAGGACGACGAGAATAAAGCCACGGAACATTCACTAGATTATGGACTATTTGATAAGAAGAAACTCCACAATTATTGGTTTAAAGAATGCAATAAGTCTTTTATTAAATGGCATCAAGGCTTTGCAAACAAAATACATTTTGAAAAATACAAAAGTACAGTAACTACAAAAGATGGCAAAACTTACTCTGCAAGATTAGTAGTAGATGCAACAGGGTATGATCCTGTTTTTCTTAAATTAAAATCCTGTGGTCCCTTAGCAGTCCAAACTTGTTATGGGATAGTAGGTAATTTTAGTAAACCTCCACTTAAGAAAGGGCAGTTTGTATTAATGGATTATAGAAATGATCATCTTAACGATGAGCAAAAAAAAGAACCGCCAACTTTTCTTTATGCCATGGATATGGGGGATGGGAAATATTTTCTTGAAGAGACATCTCTTGGTTTGGTAAATCCTCTAACAATGGAAAATTTAAAAGAGAGACTAGAGAAGAGGCTTTCTTATCGAAATATATCAATCACAAGCATGCAGCATGAAGAGCTTGGCTTATTTCTTCCAATGAATATGCCAATCCCAGATTTCAAACAACAAATACTTGGCTATGGTGGTGCTGCTTCAATGGTACATCCTGCATCTGGATATTTAATTGGTAATGTTTTAAGAAGAGCTCCACTTGTCGCTAAGGCAGTCTCAGAAGCAATTAAAAATAAAAATCTAAGTACCTATCATATTGCTAGAAAAGGTTGGGAAACTTTATGGTCAAAAGAATTAATTAGGAAGAAATCACTTTACCAATTTGGATTAGAAAAACTCATGAGGTTTGACGAGAAACTATTGAGAGAATTTTTTGGCAGTTTTTTCCAACTACCTAAAAATCAATGGTATGGTTTTCTAACTGATACACTTTCTTTAAAAGAGATTGTATACGCGATGTGCGTAATGTTTATAAAGGCTCCATGGAGTGTAAAAAAAGGTCTTATGATTATGCATGGCAGAGAATTTAAAATGTTACTTAGGATAATATTTCCAAACATATAGTTTAAAAATGAGAACCATACTAATAAGTGGAGCCAGTAGAGGCATTGGACTAAATATTGCACATAAAGAATTAAAAGAAGGCAATAGAATTAGTGTTGGCATAAGAGATTTAGAATCATTAAAAGGAAGCGCTATTGATCCCAAAAAATGGCCAGAAGGGAAAATTATAATCAATCACTATGATGCATTAAAAAAAATTACAGCCGAAAATTGGATAAAGAATACCGAAGATGAATTTGGAGGATTTGATTCAGTAATAAATTGTTCTGGAGTATTATCGAAAGTTCCTTTCTTATACAAAGATGGTGATGAAGAGGATATTTTAAATACATTAAATATCAATTTTTTAGCAATTTGGAATTTATGTAGGCTTTCTTGGGATCATTTATGTACTTCTGGCAGAGGAAGAATTATTGTTTTAGTTTCAATGAGTGGGAAAAGATCTAAAGGTGATTTAGCCGCTTATTCTTCTTCAAAGTTTGCTCTGATGGGATTATGCCAAACGATGAAAAATAAAGGTTGGGATACAAATATAAGGGTTTCAGCAATTTGCCCAAGCTGGGTTAATACAACAATGGCCCAAAATATCTCTTCCATAGACAAATCAAGAATGACACAACCTGAAGATATTGCTGAAATATGTTCTACTATTCTTAAGTTACCTAACCAATCAGTTCCATTTGAAATTGCCTTAAATTGTAATTATGAAATTTAACCTAAATTGAAAATTAAATAAGCCATTGAAAGCATTGCAATTGAAATAAATAAACCTTTTATTCGATTAGTTAACAATGAAAAAAGAGATAAATCTTCAGAGAAGTATCCGCCAAAACTACCTGTAATAAATAATATAACCATTGGTAAAGATGCCATTCCGAAAGAATAAGATATAGATTTTACAAATCCCAAATTTAAATAATTAAAAATAAGGAAACTTAATGAAAACAATAAAAAAGATGCAAATAGAGTTATGGAAACTTCAGCATCTAAAGTGTGAGGTAAGCTACCCTTTAATTCAAATTGCTTTTTACATTCTCTAATTTGTCTTTTAGAAAGCTTTAAATAACCAGTTTCAGGAATTCTTTGCGACTTATATTTTCTTAGTAATCTTGCTTCAAGAGTTTCTGGCTCCTTTGTCATAATTGATGTTAATAATTCATCTGGCTTTAATTTCTTAATTTTCTTTTCAAGATTATCCGTTTTCCCAATCCTATAAAGGTCTCCCACTCTAATAAGATAAACATATCCCGACATTTGCGTTGTAAAATTAATACTATTCCTATTTAGATAATACTAAAAGAATTAGGTAAATTAAAAGTTTTTACAATATGAAAAACGATATTTTATATTCATTTCGAAGATGTCCATATGCAATTCGGGCAAGATGGGCCCTGTTAATTTGTGAAATAAAAGTAGAGATAAGAGAAATTGATTTAAAAAATAAACCTCTAGATTTTTTAAATAACTCTAAGACGAAAACGGTTCCAATACTTATAAAAAAAAATAGTGAAGTTATTGAAGAAAGTCTTGAAATTATCCAGTGGGCTCTTTTAGAGTCAAAAAAGGAAAACATCAAATTAATTTATTTTCCTGACAACAAAAAAGAAGATATTTTTGAAATAATTAATGAAAACGATAACGAATTCAAATATCATTTAGATCGATTTAAATATGCCACAAGGTATAAGAATATTGATGAAGAATTTCATTTTACAAATGCGATTAAATTTATAAAGAGATGGAACGAACTTCTTTCAGAAAACAAATTCTTTTTTGGGGATAGCCCCACAATCGCTGATTGGTCTATTTGGCCCTTTGTAAGACAATTTAAAATCGCTTGTGAAAGTCAAAAAAGAACAAATTATTTTGAATCCTCAATAAAAAACTGGTTAGAATCATTTGAGAAAAATAGAGAATTTAAATCCTTAATGCATAAATACGAATTATGGGAACCATATTCTAAGAAGAATTATTTCCCATATAATTAACTTTCCAACAACTTCCTTTTCTCAATTATTCTTGCTAACTCCAAAAAATATCCTGCAGTCCTAAATTTGCCTATATTTTTTTCCTTAAAATCAAGATCGCTTCTAATTTCTGCAGTCTCAGCCATAAGCAAATCTAAATCATTTGATCCAAGACTATACAATTCACCAAGTTCGATTTCCCTTCCAAGTAAATGACTCCTAAACCACTTTCCTTTATTTTCTTGAGGTGGAATATCGTAGGGTGTAAATGACATTAAAATAAAATTTTAGGCTTTTTACCATTCTAGGGTTCTTATTGAAACTTTTTCATCTCTACTTTATTAAAAATCAATGCGATAGAAAGAATTGCGAATGTAATTAGGGCACAAATTTCTGTCCAATAATCTAACCCAATTTTAGAAATCATTAATGGTGCAAGAACTGTGAACAGTCCCCCAGAAAGAATTAACTGAGCGAATAGCTGTTTTGACGTAAAAATTGGTAAAGTCTTAGAAATATTTTTAGGATCTGAAAGCCTTAAAAGAAGTAACCCAGAAGCTACTACACCTGTAGAATTTCCAAACTCTATCAAACTTTTTTCAAACCAATAATCATCAAAAATAAAGTATGCGAAATAAGCAATGCAGATTAAATTCCACAATAAACCGAAAATAGTAAAAACTAAAATAAGTATCCAATTATCAAAAACAACTGCAATATCTAAACTTGCCATAGCTGTAAAAATCAATAAGTCTGTGGATAAAATACCAATCTCCCTTTGCAAAATATTTGAAATAAATTCTGTATTTTTGGTTTTTTCTAAAATATATCTAATAAGGAGCGAACCTATAAGGATAAAAGGAAATACTGGTAGTGAAAAAATAATTTCCTTCGAAAAATCACCAAAAGAACTTGAAATATACTTTAAAAATTTAAGTAGCAAAACACCAAAAGAAATTGCCAAACCTGAGAATCCAAGATTTATTATAAAAATTCTTAAATCTGCAAAAATTCCAATCTTATTTTTTCCATTAAGAGTATCTTTCTGTTCAATGATTTCCTCAGTATCTGAGAGGCCTAAAGTTCTACCAAGAAAAATAAATATGCTACCAAATATTGAAGATGATAAAAGACCCATTGTTGCCATAGCCAAACCAAGATCTAAACCATTTGGGAATCCGAGTTTATTAAAACTTTCACCGATTATTGATGCAGCTCCATGACCACCCTCAAAACCTACCTCTATTAAACAACCCATTAAAGGGTTTGCATCCATAGATGGAGGCAGAAAATATTTAACAACAAGACCACCGACAAAAAATTGTCCGAAACCTAGTGAAAGAGCTAATAGAAATTGATTAAGAATTGGTTTAACTAAACCATTTATATTTGGAATCGGTCTTCCCATCATTAAAGTTGCGAAGACTAATGATAAAAGAGGAGTAGGAAAATTACTCCAAACATTGATTGTTTCTTTTGGCAAAAAGTGTATCGCTCCAAATGGGCCTATAGATATACCTAAAATTCCTGATATGACAGCTATCGGTAATCCAAATCTCTCGAGTTGAACAGCTAGTTTAAATTTTCTCCCAAAAATCAACAAAAAAAATATAATTAATAATCCCAAAAAACTTATCAATAGAGAATTTGAAAAAATATCTTTATTCTGTATCAAAAAAATATTCAATGATTTCAAAAACATATAATTCTAAATCTAAATTAATAAACAAAATTTTTCAAATAAAAAAGGCCCCTTAAATAGGAGCCTTTTGATATTTGTAAGAAAATTTGATAATTAATCTTTAAGAGTAACTGTAGCACTATCAATATTACTGATAGCATTTGTAACTCTCTTGAAGTCAAAGCCTAGTGCTCTTAAAGCATGCCATAGATGACCTTGAATAAAGAAGAATCCGAAATAGTAATGAACATTAGCTAACCACGCCCTTGAAGTGTACTCACCGTCAGGAAGATCAACAGTATCTACCCAATAAGGAGAAATACTAAATTTCAATTCAAGTGGTTCACCAAAGAATTCAGTTGGATAAACTGTTGTGTTAGCTGCACTCCAGAAGGCTGCAATAATAGCCATCCAGCCTATTCCAGCTAATGACCATGAAAGAACAGCTTCTGCTGACAGAAGACCTTTACCTTTAAATTTGGTATATTCACCAACTTGCTTAGTAGCAATATGCCAAGCACCACCAGTAATCTCAACGAAAGCAAGGAAAGCATGACCTCCCATTACTTCTTCAAGACTATCAATAGTCAAAAAGTCTGTCTGATGATTCCAAATTTTGGCTAAATTTAATTCATACTCAACCTGTCTTACTGAACCAATAGCTGGATCATAAATTCCATGAACTCTTGCCCATTCGACAAAAGCAATAACTGCGAAACCAAGAATAATTAGATGGTGACCAAGAATAAATGTCAATTTGTCTGGATTATCCCATTCAATATTGAATTTTCTGGCTCTTGCTACATCAGAATCTTCTAGATTTCCAGGAAGAAGTAAAGAATGTAAAAGTCCCCCGGCGGCTAAAACCATAGAAGAAACTAAGTGAACTATTGCTATCGCTAGAACAGGTTTAGTATCTCCCATAGCAACACCATTAGCATCAAACCCTATTCCAAGAGTTGCTAAATGAGGAAGAACGATTAGAGGTTGATGCCCCATTGGGACGCTTGGGTCAAATCGTGAAAGTTCAAAAAGGGTGAATGCACCCGCCCAGAAAACAATTAATCCTGCATGAGCTACATGAGCAGCAATGAATTTTCCTGAGCGATTCGCTACACCTGAATTACCAGCCCACCATCCATAGGTAGTATCTGGATTTCCATAGGTTTGCATTTAGGAATTGATTAGCTTAAACGTTTTGAGAATACTTTATATTTCACCAAACAGTTGAATTAATAACAAAATTGTAAAGGTTAGTAATCCTAGTAATTACTAAACAAAAAATCTTCATAAGGCAATCCAAGAGCAAAGAAGGTAGATTTAATGAAGAAAAATTATTCTCAGAGATATAAGTTTCATAAAATAAACCATTATTTTCCAATTCAAATAATTTTAATAAATTTCATTTTGCTGACATTAAACGATGTTTTGTTTCATTAAACCATTTTATTTATTGCCTCATTCTCAAACAGTTATTAAATATGAGATAAGACATCTAATATTATGACTACTTCTCAAGAGTCTTCTAGCAAATTTTCACTAGAAATGAAATCTGAAGTTCATTATAAAAAGGCTGCAAAATCTTACAGAAAATCCAAACAATATATAAATATGATTAACTTATATCCAACTTTGCAAAACACTCTAATTGATTGTAAGGATGAGAACCTAATTGAATAAAAATTTTAAATATTTTTTTAAAATTAATCAAAAAAATTTATTTAGTTTTTAGGCTGCGATATTATTGTTTTCTTCAGAATAAAATTTATTAATTATTTGTCTGCACATTTTTATATTGTAAAGGGCTCTCGGTTTCCAAGGTTTTTTCTGACCGAGTGGAGAGCTTTTCCAATGAATCCCAGGCTTGAGTATTCCATTTTCACGTAAAAAAGAAAGTTTAATTTCAGTTATTCCTAGTTTTTCCGCGGTCAACTCAGATGAGCTCCACATATCCCCTAACATTGAATTAAGTAAATATTATTAATCCTTGATAACGTTAATTTTATTTTTTTGAAAGGGGTAAAACTTTTAAATAATTATTAAGTAACAAAAAACCTAGTATTTACAAAGAGAGAGAGATTTGAAAGATTTATATCAAATTAAGAAATATTAAATAAAGAATCTTCATTAATGAATATCTCATCAATACCCTCTCCTTTATTGTTGGATTTAAAGTTAACGTATTCTTTTGTAATAGATTGATGCTTTGAAAGATTGATCCAACCCTTGTGCCAATTTCCACTATTTATTAATTCTTCGTATGTAGTTGTTAAGTTAATTTCAGAATCAAGGACAGAAACCATTAAAAAACTAATATTTCCTTTTTCTTTAGTCTCATTAACTAAAACAAAATGTCTCAATCCATTTATGGTTTTATTATAAGTCCAGTAATTTTCCATAATTATTTTTTCTTAATATTCCCCTCAGGATTTTTTCCAGATATTTTCTTATATTCATTTCTAATTTCGTCTAATAAAAGTTTTCTTCTATCCATATAGTTAACAGAATCTTGTTTAGATAAGTTATACCTTTCTTTTTTAGTTAAATTCATCCAGTTATTAAAATTCTTTTTATTGAAAGTTGTTAATTTTTTAGCATTCAAAACTTTTTGTTTTCTATTAAATTTAAGAAAATTCCTTAAATAAATAAAAATAAATATAAAAAGAAAAATTATTCCAAACTTTAAGAGCATCACTTCGCAAGTAAATAATTATTTATCCATTTTTCCAATTCAATATCATTTTCAAAAGATATAATCTCTTCTGCATTCCCATTACCTAATTGATCAAAGAGTCTTATGATAAATTCACCTTTAACTGCCTCATCATCACCAATTACAATAATACTTTTAGATTTTAGTTTATTTGCCTTTTTAAATTGTTTAGAAAATGTGGCTCCACTTAAATCCAACTCAACTATCAAATCATAATTTCTTAATTTTCTAGATAAATCCAAAGCTAAGGATTCAGCAATGAAGCCTTTATTAATAATATAAATATCAGTATTTCTTGGAACTTCAAGATCTTTTCCTGCTAGTAGGATTAATCTTTCTAGACCAATAGCAAATCCAATTGCCGGGGTATTTGGCCCTCCCATTTGTTTTATTAAATCATCGTATCTTCCACCACCGCAAACTGTAGCTTGGGAACCTAAAGCACCACTTGTGATTTCAAAAGCAGTATGGGTGTAATAATCTAAACCTCTTACTAAATTAAAATTTTCCACGTAAGGTATTTTTAAAACTTCTAATTGTTTTTTTAAGTCTGAATATCTTTTATGACTTTTTTCAGACAAAAAATCAAATAATCTTGGTGCATTTTCAAGAGCTTTTTTTGTTTGGATATTCTTTGAGTCCAGAATCCTCAAAGGGTTTTTAGTAATCCTATTCTGAGAATCTAAATCTAGAGAATCTTTATTTGTTTCTAGCCATTTTAAAAAGGATTTTTGAAAATTTGATCTGTCATTTGTATCACCTAAAGTATTTATTTCAAGATTGAGTTCTTTTATTCCTAATTTTCCTAAGATATCCCAAGCTAAAGCAATAATTTCAACATCACTTCTAACTGAATCATGCCCTACAAATTCAACGCCTAACTGATGAAACTGTCTTTGTCTACCTGCTTGAGGTCTTTCGTATCGAAACATAGGACCCATGTACCAAAGTTTTTGAAGAGTATTAGACGATATTCCATTTTGTATTAACGCTCGTGCGACTGAGGCTGTTCCTTCGGGTCTTAGAGTACAGGATCTCTCCCCCCTATCAAGAAATGTATACATTTCCTTACTGACAACATCTGTTCCTTCACCAATTCCTCTTATAAATAACTCGGTCATTTCCAGTATTGGTGTTCTTATTTCTTTAATGGATGCTCTTGAAAGGTGTTCCAATACTACTTTCTCAACATTTTGCCACTTAATTAATTGATCAGGGAATAAGTCTACTGTTCCTCTTAGATTTTTTAAGTTATTCAAAGTTCTAAAAAATAATTCAAAATTTTTAATTCATCTAGAAATTAATCTTTGATTAGTTATTCTGTGAGACAATTTTAATTTAACATTTAGAAAAACTATTGGGAATTATTAAAAGTAAAGAGAATCAGCATTGCGGGACAAAGCCAAAAAAAATTGCTTTTGGAATAGCACCTCTTGGTATTGTTTCAATAGGCATAGTGCCAATGGGAGTAATAAGTATTGGAGTAGTCCCAATGGGTGTATTTTCTTTTGGTGCAGTAGCAATGGGAATAGTCAATTTATCAGTAGTTGGGATGGGAATTATCTCTGCCGGTATTACTACTATGGGAATATGGGAGTATTCACCTAATTCTCATAACAATCATCATAATCATTCCAAACAAATTTCAAATTCGTATAAGGAAAATATGATGTCAGATATATTTACCACTAGACTAGAGGCTGAAGAAGCTGCCTCGAAATACGGATGTATTGGAGCACATAAAATGGGCAATAAATGGATGCCTTGTAAGATGCACTAAATATTTTCTTAGTCAAAAATTTATTAAATATTAATTCAAAATCTCTACTCTAAAATCAAGATTTTTTGCCTCATCAGTAGTTAATTTTCTTGACCAAGCTCCTTGCACAGGACTATTCCATCTGAACCCAGCATTTTTAGCTAAAGACCTATCTTCGTAACTAATCAGTGCCTTGTATAAAAACCTCGGTTCAGTAGCTTTAAGTAAAAGTTCCTCTAAATTATCACATTTTTTGAAGACCTCAGATATGTAAAAGCAATCAGATAAAGCTCTATGTAAATTCCAAACTGGTATTGAAAAAGATAAGGCTAGATCAGTTACTGAGGGTCTATTTTTTAGTGATTTTTGAAAAGACCAATTTATATCTTCTAAACTGCATATCCATTTTTTATTAAGTTTAGGTAATCTTCCTTTCCCAAACCATTTCTTATCAAACTCTACATTATGCGCGACAATGAAATCCGAACATTCAACAAGTTTTAAAAAGAAATTCAATCCATCTTCCCATGGTTGAGAGATATTAGTTACTTCTGCAGATATGCCATTAACATATTCTGCCTCATTATTATTAACCGGGAATAAGAATGAGACCTGTGAAAGTACACATTTAAAAGATACATCAAACAAAATGCAACCTATCTCTATCACTTCATCTTTATTTTCATCTAAACCTGTTGTTTCAGTATCAAGAATTAAAATTTTTTCAATTTTTTTATTCTGATTAGCAATACTATCTTCAGATGGATAACTGATAACTTGATCCTGAAGAATATCCAATTGGTTTAATTTTTTTTTGTTAGATAGTCCCAATTAGCTGAAAACTCTTTTCATCTATCTTGACGCATTTAATAAAAATTTCTCTTAAATTAATATAAATTAAGAAAAATAATTAGAAAATAAATTTTAAACATTTTTAGTTTTTGAAAGATGACTTATACAAAATATCAATTTAATAATTTTTGTTATTGGCCTTCAAACCCAAAAAAAATTGTGGAATTTATCGGTGGAAGTTATTTAGCTTCTAAACCAGATTTAACTTATAGAAGATTCATAGAGAGTTTAATAAATAAAAACTATGCAGTACATGCCTATAAATACACTCCACAATTCGATCACCAACAACTTGCTATTAAAGCATGGAGGGATTTCAAGAATTGTCGAATGTCTTTAGACAAGAGAATAGGAGCATCAATTCCTTCAATAAGAATTGGTCATAGCCTAGGCTGCAAACTTCATCTAATTTCGCCTGATGGTGGAAGAAATTGCGAAAAATTCATATCAATAAGTTTTAATAACTTCAGTGCTAACAAATCTATTCCATTATTGAAACAAATTTCTCAAAAATTAGAATTCAAAAGTGAATTCAGTCCAAGCCCTGAAAGAACTTTGCGATTAATTGAAAAAACATATCATCAAAAAAATAACTTCCTAATAAAATTCAACTCAGACGAATTAGATCAAACAGATAAATTATTTTCTTGTCTGAAAGCAAGAAAAGAAGATAATTCCAAAGGTGTAATGTTAAAAGGTACACACACTATAATTGCAAGCGCAGGACTAAGAGAAAATTTTTTGGGAGACTGGGCCGATGATGAATTCAAAAGAAATACTATAAAAAAAATTTCCAATTTAATTGATGAATCTGATTAGGATAATTCTTTAAGCTTTTCCAAAACAGAGCTATCTTCAAGAGTGCTTATATCACCGCTAATTTTTTCTCCAGCAGCCAAAGATCTTAAAATTCGCCTCATAATTTTTCCACTACGTGTTTTGGGAAGAGAGTCGGAAATTATAATTTTTTCAGGCTTTGCGATAATTCCAATTTCATTAACAACATGTTTCTTTAGATCCTCTACTAATTCTGAAGAGACGTTCACTTCTTTCTCAAGAGAAACAAAAGCAACTATAACTTCACCTTTTAAATCATCTTTTTTGCCAACGACTGCAGACTCTGCAACTGATTTATGACTTACCAAAGCAGATTCTATTTCCATTGTTCCTAGCCGATGTCCTGAAACACTTATGACATCATCAACTCTTCCCATAATCCATATATATCCATCTTCATCAATGCGTGCTCCGTCTCCAGCAAAATAAACATTTTTTTCTCCTTTAAAGGAAATATATTCCCAATAACTCCCCAAATATCTATTTGAGTTTCCATGAATTGTTCTCATCATTCCTGGCCAAGGTTTCTTAATAATTAAATAGCCTCCCTCGTTCTCCTTAACCTTATCTCCATTCTTATCAACAATTTCAACTTCGATTCCTGGCAGAGGGAAAGTAGCTGAACCTGGCTTTGTAGCAACGACTCCTGGCAAGGGACTTATCATCACACCACCAGTCTCAGTTTGCCACCAAGTATCAACAATAGGGCATTTATCTTTACCAATAACATCCTTATACCACATCCATGCTTCAGGATTAATTGGTTCTCCAACTGTGCCCAAAAGTCTAAGACTATCCAAATTATATTTATCAGGTATTTCACGCCCAGACTTCATAAATGCTCTTATTGCAGTTGGTGCAGTATAAAAAATAGAAATCTTATATTTTTGAACAATTTCCCAAAAAGCTCCTAAATTTGAGGGTCTTGGTACTCCCTCATACATCAAAGTTGTAGCACCATTAGATAAAGGCCCATAAACTATGTAACTATGACCTGTAATCCAACCAACATCAGCAGTACACCAGTAAATATCATCATCTTTTAAGTCAAAAATCCATTTAAATGTCAAATGGGACCAAAGATTGTAACCACCTGTAGTGTGAACTACACCTTTAGGCTTTCCAGTAGAGCCTGAAGTGTAAAGAATAAAAAGTCTATCTTCGCTATTCATTATTTCTGGTTCACAATGCTCTTTTTGATCTTTTAATAATTCGTGCCACCAAAAATCTCTATCATTAACCATCGAAATATTTTTTTGGGATCGTTGAACAACAACTACTTTTTCAACAACTTTATCTGCGCCACTTTCAATGGCCGCATCGACTGCTTTCTTAAGTTCAATCACCTTATCTTTTCTAAAGCCACCATCAGCAGTAATAACAAATCTGGCGTTTCCATCAATTAACCTATCTTTTAAAGCTTCTGAAGAAAATCCTCCGAAGACAACTGAATGAGGTGCGCCAATTCTTGCACAAGCTAACATCGCAAACATCGCTTCAGGAATCATCGGCATATAAATACATACCAAATCTCCTTTTTTTACACCAATTGCTTTTAATGCATTAGCTGCTTTACATACCTCTTTTAGAAGTTCATCGTAAGTATATTTTTTGCTATCTCCGGGTTCGCCTTCCCATATAAGTGCTGTCTTTCCTCCAAGCCCTCTCTTAATGTGTCTATCTAAGCAGTTATATGTAATATTGAGCTTCCCTTCTTTGAACCATTTAAAAAAAGGCGCATTTTCATTATCTAATACAGTTTGAAATGGCTCAAACCAATCTAATTCAGATTTTGCAAAAGATTCCCAAAATTGAATAGGATTATCTGATGCTTGTTTTTTTAGACTTAGTAATTCTTCATGAGTACTAATATTTGAGTTTTCTGCAAATTTTTTTGATGGAGGGAAAATTCTCTTTTCTTCAAGTATGTTATTTATTGAATTTTTTTTATCTAGTGACATTAAATATATTTATGCTTAATAAATTTAATCGAAAAAATTAAGGTTTTCAAAAATTTTAATATTAATTTAGATCATAGATTTATTTCTAATAGATCTAATAAATTCGGCTTAGAACAAATTCTGGAAGAGCCATTAAAGCTCTTTTATATTCTGAATCAGGAAGCCAGACTATAGCTTCTTTAGAAAGTATTGCAAAATCCTCAGCTAGTTTTCTAGAACTTTCAATAGCTTTAGAGTTCATAATGATATTAAGAGCATCATCCAAATCATCTTTTTCAGCAAGTTCTCTGTTTATAAGAACTGACAATTGTTTATTTTCTTCTAAGGCATATAAAACTGGGGCGGTAAGATAACCACTAGCAAGATCACTTACAGCAGGTTTTCCAAGTTGTTTATCATTTCCAGTAAAGTCAAGAATGTCATCTACAACTTGGAATGCTAAACCAATATTCTTGCCAAAATCGTACAACGAGGTTAATTTTTCGTCATTAACCCCACTCAACACTCCAGCTGCTTTGCAACTATTAGCTATTAATGATGCTGTTTTACAATAACTTTTGTTGATATATTTAGAAAAAGATTGAGCCGAATCAAATCTATTTAAATTTTGTTTGATTTCACCCTCTGCTAAATCCATTATTACTCTACTTAGTAATTTAACTACATTTACATTGTCAAGATTTGCAAGGTGCCAACTTGCTTGAGCGAATAAAAAGTCACCCGCCAATACAGCTACTCTGGTATTAAATCTGCTATGAACTGTATCTACTCCTCTTCTTGTAGACGCCTCATCAACAACATCATCATGGACTAATGAGGCTGTATGAATCATCTCAGTTATTTCAGCAAGCCTTTTATGTTTCGTTGTCAAGCAAAATTCAGTGGATATAGCTTTTGAAATCAACAAAACTATACCAGGTCTCAATCTTTTTCCCCCAGCACTAAAAAGGTGTTCTGCTGCGGCTTGAAGAATTGGGTGACCAGCTCCTATTAGATTTTTCAGTTCTAAAATAAGATCATCAAGATCATTTTCAACTGGTTGTAGTAGCTCTGTTACTGTATTCATGATTGACCTCTTCTATATATTAAGGAATCAAACATTACTTCGGAGGTTAACCAACCTAATTTCTTTATTAATTCCAAGCCAAAATTTTACTTTATTGGAAAACTCATCTCTTTCTGAAGTAACAAAAAATTTTACATTTTCGAAAGAAATACTCTCATGGCAGTCAGTTTTTGGAATAGGAAAAGATTCATTAAATTTTTTTATTAATGCTAAAGATGGATCAATAATTTTTATATTTGAATCTAATTTTTTTCTTAAAAAGTCATAAATTAAAGGATAGTGACTACATCCAAGTATTAATTCTTCAATATTTTTGTTTATTAGTGGTCTTAAGTATAAGTCTGAAAAAATATTTAACCTATCAAGGTTTAATTTTTCTTTTTCAATTTCTGATACAAATTCTGGACATTCTTGCTGAAATATTATCGTATTGGCTTTTTTAGCATTTATGGCTTTCTTGTAATAGGATGATCGAACGGTTGTTTGTGTTGCTAGGACACCAATTATTTGTTTATCAACTATTCCCGATACTGAGTTTATAAGGTCAAAACAAGGAACCTTTAAATTATCTACCAGAATATCAAGCGCACATGCATTTGTAGTGTTACAAGCAACTAAAAGTGCATCCAAGTTCTTATCAACAAAAAAATTACAAATCTCCTTTGCAATTAATCTTATTTCTTTAGAATTTTTGTTACCAAAAGGTATTCTTTTTGTATCCGCCAAATAAAAAACTTCTACATCTTTACGAGTCTTTAGTAAAGAATTAAGGATAGTAAAACCACCTATTCCGCTATCAAATATACCTATTTTAAGTTTCATCCTACTTTGTTTAAATATTCGAGGATGCCTTTTGCAATTGCATAGGCTAATCTTTTTCGATGGGTTATTTTTTCTAATCTTCTTGCATCTAATCTTCCCGTTAAAAATCCAATTTCTACAAGGACTGCAGGCATCCTAGTATTTTTAATTACATGAAATCGACCTTGTTTAACTCCTCGATCAGGACTACCTGGGGAAACTCTTAAAATTTGTTTTTGAATTCTTTTTGCGAGTAATCTTCCTTTCCATCCTCTGTAATAAAAGGTTTCCAATCCATTTATGTCTCTTCTTTTACCTCTTGAGGCATTTGCATGAATACTTACAAAGATATCTGCATCCGTATTATTAGCAATGGAAACTCTTGGAGGCAAATCCAAATCAACGTCATTTGTTCTAGTCAACCTTACTTTGATACCTTTCTCAGAAAGTAAATTTTTAACTATTTTTGAAACCTCTAGAACAACATCTGTTTCTCTAATACCACCAATCCCTATTGCTCCTGGATCAGGTCCTCCATGCCCTGGATCGATTACAACCTCATACTTGTTTCGTTTTACCTCTGGTAGTTTCAAGTAACCATAATTATTTTTCTTCTTATGAATTAAATTTTGATTTGCTTTGATATTTATTCTTTTCTTTTCAACTAAACCTTCACCAATCTTTTTAAATGAATATTTTGGGTTAAATAGTTTAATTCTCCATCTATTTTGATCTAAGCCAATCATTTTCCAAGTCAGAGGTTGCAAAAAAGTCTCTTCCTTAAATTCAATTACTAGTCTTGTTTTGCCCTTATTTGGTTTACCTAATCTAACTTCTTTTATTGGGCCATTACCTTTTATTGTTCTGGGATTTTTTAATTCTCCTGGAAAATCTACCCAGAATCTATCTCCCGATATTTGGGTAGCCTTCTGAAAGTATGCTTTTAAATTTGTATTTGATTTAGTTCTTAATTCTAAAAACCCATTAGTATTGACAGCCCATGCCGCAAGAGCACTTGAAGATTTAACTGGAAGTATAAGAGAATTTAAATATAAAAAAACTGATAAATAACGAAAAAGCTTATTATCTAAAAACTTTATCATTAGTTTGAAAACAATTTGTTTTTTCTATGTTTAAGGCTTGGCATCTGCTCCCTAATTTTCTTTACTCTTTCTTTATCAGCAGGTGCTATTGCAGCTCCCTGAGTTTTTCCAGCATCAGATAAAACTGTACCCCAAGGGTCAATTACCATTGCATGGCCATGACTTTGCCTTCTTCCATAATGAATCCCAGTTTGAGCTGGAGCGACTACATATGCTGTATTTTCAATTGCTCTTGCTTGTAATAAAATTTGCCAATGATCTTTTCCAGTAAATGCCGTAAAAGCTGCGGGAATCATAATTAGTTCTGCACCATTTGAAGATAAATATCTATAGAGTTCAGGAAACCTAACATCGTAACAAATCGACAATCCTATTTTGCATAAACCTGGGACATCTACAACAGGTGGATACTCTGCTCCAGATAAAATAGTGGATGATTCCTTGTATAAATTTCCATCTGGCAAATCAACATCAAACAAATGAATCTTGTCGTATTTTGCCAAAATCTGTCCATCTTTACCAAATAAGGCCGACCTATTAAAAGTATGACTATCATCACCAGCAGGGACAGGATACCCTCCTCCCAAAAGAAATACTTGATATCTTTGTGACATAGTTTTTAGAAAATTTGCACACTTCTCTGACAATTCAGAAGCTAATCTAAGTTTTTCATCATCTCCTCCTAAAAAAGCAAAATTCTCAGGCAATCCTATTAACTCAGCACCTCTTCTAGCAGCTAATTCAATTTGTTCTTCTGCTTCAGTAAAATTTGCTTCAACATTTGAAGTGCTTGTAATTTGCAATGCAGCTACCAAAAAATCAGTCAAGACTTTTCTCCTAATGAACCAATTCGTAAATCATGAGGCACGAATCACACCTCTTTCAACTTGAGCTGGAACAATATCTAAGCAATCAAGTTCAGAGCAACATTTAAAATCATCCTCATAATCTCCAAGACTTGTCAATCTTTTGCCATGGGTTGCTGTTTTTAAACATTTCAAAATATCATTTTTCCAGACATCCCAAAGTGCCAAAGCAGCTTGTAATTCGTCATTCAGAATATTAATTTCGAATTTACAGTTCTGTTTGAGGTATGAGGCCAAAGCACCAGCAGCTAAAGAATCCTCAAGTGAATAAGAGCCTTCCCAACCACTACCAAGTATTAAAACATTTTCACTTTTTAATGAAATGATTTTTTCGGCAACTGCTTTCCTATTCGGGAGACCCATAGCGAATAAATGCTTAGCATTTTGAACTTTTTGCAATGATTTAGTCCCATTAGTCGTACTCATAAATAGTCTTTTACCAGTAACAACTTTTTTTGTAACTAATAAAGGAGAATTTCCTAAATCAAAGCCCTCAATCTTTTTTCCGCCTCTCTCTCCAAGCATTAGTCTCTTTTCAGCTTGCCACTTAATTGCAGATTTTTTTAATAAATCTAAATCGGCAAAAACTTGTATTGAATCAGCTCCATTTTTTAAAGCCCAAGAAATTGTGGTTGTAGCTCTTAAAACATCAATGACAACTGCAATGTCTGGACTATTTTCAGGAACGTCCTTTGCAACGTGATAATAAGTAAGATTAATAATCAAGTCCTTTTTCTGGTTGTATTATAGAAAACAGTTACCTAATTTGATTATTTTTTTTTTAAAAACAAACTTATTGATAATATAAAGCTAATTTGTTTTTACAGAAATCCTATCAAGTAATTAATTTGAAAATGAATAATATCCGCACAATAAAAGGTGGAGTTAATTTAAAAGGAAAATTAAAAGTACCCGGAGATAAATCTATATCTCATAGAGCTTTAATAATGGGAAGTATTGCTAAGGGTGAAACGACTATTGAGGGGTTCTTACATTCTGAAGATCCACTTTCAACTGCTGATTGTCTAAGAAAGTTAGGTGTAAATATACCAGAAATAAAAAAAAATGAGCCTTTTACGATTTCAGGATTGGGTCTTGATGGATTTAAAGAGCCCAAAGAAATTTTAAATTGTGGAAATTCTGGAACCACCATGAGATTATTAATGGGGTTACTTGCCGGTCAAGAAGGAAAGAATTTCATATTAACAGGTGACATTTCTCTTAATGAGAGGCCAATGGGGAGAGTGGGCAAACCATTATCATTGATGGGTGGCAAAATTTTTGGTAGAGAGAAAGGAAACAAAGCTCCAATCTCAATTGTTGGGAATAAATTAAAAGGGTGTGTTATTGGAACCCCCGTAGCGAGTGCTCAAGTAAAATCTGCAATCTTATTGGCAGGCCTCAAAGCTTCTGGAACCACTTCTGTTATTGAACCAGCATCTTCAAGAGATCATACTGAGAGAATGTTAAAAGCATTCGGAGCAGACATCAGTATCAGAGGAGAATTAGGAAGGAATGTAGTTATCAAGTCAGGGGGCAACTTAATTGGCCAGAGAATATTGATTCCTGGAGACATAAGCTCTGCTTCTTTTTGGATGATTGCTGCATCTATTGTTCCAAATTCAGAGGTTTTAATTCAGAATGTCGGACTAAATCCTACTAGAACAGGGATTTTGAATGTAATGGATTCAATGGGGTGTGATTATGAGATTTTAGATAAATCGACCATTGCAGGTGAACCTATTGGATCTATTAAAGTAAAGACTTCAAATAATTTAAGATCATTCACTATTGAAGGAGATATTCTCCCAAAACTTATAGATGAAATTCCTATCCTTACTGTGGCTGCATGTTTTTGTAATGGAGTTTCTGAAATTAAGGATGCACAAGAATTAAGAGTTAAAGAGACAGATCGATTAAAAGTTATGGCACGACAGTTACAAAAATTTGGTGCTGAAATAACAGAAAAAGAGGATGGGTTAATTATTAATGGGCAATCAAAATTTCATTCTGCGGAAGTAGACAGTGAGACAGATCATCGAGTAGCAATGAGTCTTGCTATTGCTTCACTTCTTGCCAATGGTTCCTCAAAAATCATCAGAGCAGATGCAGCAAGCGTCTCGTATCCCACTTTTTGGGAAGAGCTGGCCAAACTAACTAACTAGCCTAAAAGTTTTTGTCTGAATTAATAGAAGTTTTAACTAAAGATGGTAGTTACTCTTTAAGAAGTGTTTTTTTTCAAGAGAACTTCCATAGTTTATTGGGCGCATTGGAGGAGACAAAGTCAAAGTTTACAGCTACTTCTAACTTGCAAAGATTTAAGGGGAAATCTCTTAATGTTTTAGATATATGTTTTGGTTTAGGATACAATTCCGCTTCTTTATTAGATCAATTAACTAAACAAAAATCGTATTTAAATTTGTATGCGTTGGAGATTGATAAAAAGCCTCTTGAATATTCGCTTAGAAATGAATCTTTTTTTAAATTATGGGATCCAAAAGTCAGAACAATATTTGAATCACTTTATCGAAAAGATTACTTTGAGGATCAAATTTTTAAGTGCAGTGTTTTATGGGGTGATGCTAGAGAAAAAATCGACTTTATTCCTTCATCTATTAAATTCGATCTGATTTATTTAGATGGTTTTTCTCCTCAAAAATGCCCGCAAGTATGGACAATTGAATTTTTATCTAAAGTCACAGAAAAACTTAATCCTAAGGGTTATTTAATAACTTATTCTTCTTCAGCAGCAGTAAGAAAAACTTTAAGAAATCTTGGACTGGAAATTTTTACTATTAAGCCAACTTTTAAAAACAGAACTTTTTGGAGTCAGGGAACTGTCGCAATATCAAAATTTGATAAGTATGAATTGAAAGCTAATTTCAATTTTGGTAAGTTATCTTTAATGGAAGAAGAACATCTCTTAACTAAAGCTAGTATTCCATATAGAGATCAAGATTTAAACTCAAGTAAAGAAGATATAATTAAGAGAAGATTAGATGAGCAATTATTCTCAAATCTGTTATCTACAAATCAATGGAGAGAGAAATGGGGAATGACGAAGTTATCCTTTAAGAGTTAGATTTAAATAAAGATTTCAAATAAACATGTTAAGTGTTGCGATATTAGCGGCAGGCAAGGGCACTAGGATGGAAAGCTCATTGCCAAAAGTTTTACATAAAATTTCTGGCAAAAGCATGCTACAAAGAGTAATTGATTCATGTGTTGAATTAAAACCTGATCAAATTTTCGTAATTACTGGACACAAATCAAAAGAAGTACAAAAGTCAATCCCAAACTTTAAAAATATCGATTTTGTTATTCAAGAACCGCAATCAGGAACTGGTCATGCTATCCAAGTGCTTTGTAGAGAAGTAAAAAAACATGAAGGAAAACTTTTGGTACTTAACGGCGATGTGCCACTCATAAGGTCTAGTACTTTAAAAAGACTTTTATATCTACACGATTCAAAAAATGCTGATGTTTCTTTAATTACTTCCAAAAAAACAAATCCTCATGGATACGGCAGAGTTTTTTTGCAGGGGGATTTTATAGAGAGAATTGTTGAAGAAAAAGATTGCAATGATATAGAGAAAGAAAATCAATTAATAAATGCAGGTATTTATTGTTTTAACTGGGGTAACTTGTCAAAAATAATTAATACCTTGCAAAGCAATAATAATCAAAAAGAGATTTACTTAACAGATACAATATCTTTACTAAAAAATTCCTTAAGCCTCGAGGTAGAGGATAATGGAGAGCTTCAAGGAATTAATAACAGAATTGAACTATCAGAATGCGAGGAAAGTATTCAGAATTCAATTAAAGAAAAGCATATGCTTAATGGTGTAACTTTTATAAATAAAGCAAGTTGTTCAATTAGTGAAGAAGCTGAAATTGGTAAAGATGTAATTGTAGAGGCTAATACACATATAAGAGGAAATACCAAAATAAATAGTCATTGCATTATCGGACCAAATACTTTTATTGAAAATTCTAATGTGGGATTAAATTGTGAAATTTCAAACTCTACTGTTTATGATTCTCAGATAATGGATCATATAAAAATTGGCCCTTATAGCCATATAAGACCTAATTCCAAAATATCTTGCCATAGCAAAATAGGTAATTTTGTTGAGATCAAAAATAGTCACCTAGAGGAAGAATCTAAAGTAAACCATCTAAGTTATATTGGTGATTCTATTATTGGAAGATCTACAAATATTGGAGCAGGCACTATTACTGCAAATTTTGATGGACAGGAAAAACATCAAACAAAAATTGGCAAAAATTCCAGTATTGGAGCAAACACAGTTTTTGTAGCACCAATAAATCTAGGGGAATCAGTAACAACAGGTGCTGGTTCAGTGATCACAAAAGACTCTAAAGATAATTCATTAGCGATCTCAAGAACTAAGCAAGTAAATATAGAGAATTGGAAAAAAAGAAATCCTGATTTAATTAATTAATTCAATAATTTTTTCAAGTTGCCAACATCTGCTCCCTTTTATAAGAATAGAATCACCTTTTTTTGTAGATTTGTTTATCTCTTGAGGTACATCTTTAATATTATTTAAAACTAAGAATTTATTCTTATATTTTAGATAATTAGAGTAAATTTTTTCATTTTCTTTATCGCAAATAAATAAACACTTTTCTATATCTGAATTATTTATTAAGTTAAATATTTCTTTGTGATACTTTTCAGATTCTTTTCCCAATTCTTGCATACTTCCAAATATGAAAAATTTATTTCTCGGTTTTTCAAGCAGGTTTTTAATACATGCTTTTACTGACTCCGGCGAAGCATTATATGATTCATCATAAATTGTTGTTTTTACTGATTTAAGAATTTTATTTCTTCCACCTAAACTTACAAAATCAAATTTATTAAAACTTGCAAAATCAATGCCTAGCTCTTTAGCAACTGCATAAGCAAATAAGAAATTCGAAGCATTGTGAAATCCCTCAAATGAAATTTCAAAGGTATTTTCTTCAATTAAAATTGTTTTATTCGAAGGATTATAAAATCCTCGCAAATTATTATCTTTCTTAAAACTATCCTTTTGATTTTCTATATTTAATAGTTTTACTTTTATCACTCTACCTTTCCAAAATTCTTTTAAAGTTTTTTCTAGGAATGGATCATTTGCTGGAATTATTACAACTCCCTTTGGATTTAAGAACTTACTAATTTCACACTTTGCATGAGTAATATTTTTTTTTGAGCCCAACAATCCAATATGAGCTGTCCCAATATTAGTAATAACTGCGATATCGGGTTCACTATATTTAGATAAATTCTCGATCTGTCCAAGACCTCTCATCCCCATCTCAAGAACTAAAACTTTATCTTCTATATCTGTAGCAAGAATAGTAAGACCAACTCCAATCTCATTATTGAAATTTGCATGAGATAATTTAATTCTTCCAAGTTTATTTAAAACTCCACCAATCATTTCTTTTGTTGTGGTTTTACCCACTGAGCCAGTTATTGCAACAATAGGGATATTTAATTTTTTTCTTTTTAGCAATGCTAATTTTTGAAAAGCCTCTATTGTGTCATTTACAACCCAATAAGGAAAATTACTAGGCAGTAATCTCTGCATCCCTTTTTTAATTACAACAGATTTAACTCCTTTATTTAAAACCTCTGGAAGAAAACTATGTCCGTCAAAATTTTTACCCTTGATAGCTATAAAAAGATCATTTTTTAATAAAGTTCTACTATCAATACTTATATTCTTAAAATTCAAAAAATCTCTTTTCCCCTCTCTCAGATTTCTAATATCCCCCAAAACATTGTTTAATTCTGATAAAGAGAATTCCATTAAAAAATTAAGTCATACTTTTTTTTAAAGATGGATCAGCTGATTGTCCGAAAGAAAATTTTTCAACTTCAGCAACATCTGGCGATGGTTCTTTTATTCCGCAAACATCCTTATACATAACTTCGTATTCAAGGGCTGATCTTTGCCAACTAAACTCTTGGCTCATGGCTCTTTTTTGAAGTAATTCCCAACTATCTTTATGCCTAAAGGCTTCCCAGGACCTTACTAAAGAAGTATAGAAATCTATAGGTTCAAAGCGATCGAAACAAAAACCTGTGCCACTATTATTTTCTGGGTCATGAGGTAAAACTGTATCAACTAAACCTCCAACTCGCCTTACTATAGGGATAGAACCATACCTCATAGCAAGGAGTTGACTAATTCCACAAGGTTCAAATCTACTTGGCATTAAAAATGCATCAGAGCCACCGTAGATAAGCCTTGATAAAGAATCATCATAAGTAAGAAATACTGAGAATCTTCCTGGGTAATCTAATGCCAGCTGCCATAATCCAGACTCTAAATATCTATCTCCAGTCCCTAAAACAGCAATTTGAGAATCTGTATAGGCTAATAGTCTTCTTGAAACTTGTAAAAGTAAATCAACCCCTTTCTGATCAACTAACCTACTGACCATACCTAAAAGATATTTTTTAGGATTAACTTCGAGACCCATTTCTCTCTGGAGAATTTTTTTATTTTCTAGCCTATTTTCTAAATTCTTAATACTAAATTTTGCAGGTAAAACTGGATCTTTGGCTGGATTCCATTCATCAAGATCAATGCCATTAAGAATTCCCCTTAATTTACCTGAAATGTAATTAAGTAATCCTTCGAGGCTTTCCCCGTATTCATGGGTTTTAATCTCATCTGCATAAGTTGGAGAAACAGCATTGACCCTATCTGCGTACAACATTGCTGCAGCCATCGTGTGGTCTCCATGCATATACCAAGGACACCAAGTCATTTTTTCAAGTTTCCACCTCCAAGGGCCTTGGTATTTTAAATTATGAATTGTGAAGACAGTACTAATTTCGGGATCCTGATGCATCCACACAGGAATCATTCCAGTGTGCCAATCATGGCAATGGAGAACTTGAGGTTTCCAACAATTCCAGGCAAATTCTGCAGTGGCACTAGCAAAAAATGTAAAGCGCCAGTCCTCATTTTCGCCTCCATATATTTGATCAGAGTCAAATGTTGGATGACCCACTAGATAAATCACATAATTATGAATGGGATGTTTTGCTTCATATACGCCAAAATCAGTACCCATTGTATTTGCTCTAAAGACTGGTTCATTCGATACCTCTAAAAGACTCCACAATTTTCCATATCCTGGAATTATTACCCTTACATCGTGACCAAGTTTTATCAAAGATGGAGGCAACGAACCAACCACATCTCCCATACCTCCAACTTTGATCATTGGAGCACATTCAGCAGCGGCAAGAAGAATTCTCATTGATAATTATTTAAAAAAGTTCTTTTGAAAATTAAACTAGGGTGTCCACTTATAGTCAGAAAAGTCTGGTGGACGCTTTTCAAGAAAGGCATCTCTACCTTCTTGAGCTTCTTCAGTCGAATAGAATAATTGAGTTGTGTATCCAGATAATTCTTGAATACCTGCAATCCCATCATTCTCTGCATTGAATGAAGCTTTAAGAATACGAATAGCAGTTGGACTATTTCGTAAAATCTCTCTTGCCCAGATTACACCCTCAGCTTCTAATTCTTCAATCTTTGTAATTGCATTTATCAAGCCCATCTTCAGAGCTTCCTTGGAATTATATTTTCTACACAAAAACCAAATTTCTTTTGCTTTTCTTTGACCAACAAGTCTTGCTAAATAACTAGATCCAAAACCCGCATCAAAACTACCAACTCTTGGACCTGTTTGACCAAATATTGCATTTTCAGAGGCGATACTGAGATCACAAATTAGATGAAGTACCTGCCCTCCTCCGATTGCGAAACCAGGGACTAAGGCAATAACTACTTTAGGCAAACTTCTTATTAATCTTTGAAGTTCAAGTACATTTAATCTCTGCTTCCCTTCGTCATTTTTATATCCATTTTTACCCCTTAGACTCTGATCACCTCCAGAGCAAAAAGAATAAATGCCTTCCTTGTCAGGTCCCGCACCTGTAAAGAGAACTACGCCAATAGTTTCATCATTTCTTACGATATTAAATGCGTCAATGAGTTCATCTACAGTTTGTGGCCTAAATGCATTTCTTTTTTCAGGCCGATTAATTGCAATTCTCGCGATTCCCTCATCTGATTTGTGAAACAATATATCCTCATAAGATTTGAATTCTGACCAATTTAAAGTTGTTTTTCCAGGTAATACTTTCATGAAATGTAATTGTTCAAAGATAGAAAATGATAAATTTAACTGCCAATTATTTTTTCTAGCAAGGCATTTTTTTCACAAATTTCATTTTCTGGATCAACATCAACTTTAATTATTACAGATTTCTGGATAGAAATGCTCCAATCTAATGCCTCTCGTAATTTTTTAAAATTTGCCACACTTTTAAAGTTTACTTGATAGCCCTCTGCGAGTTTTGGCCAGTTTATTTCTTTTGGCATAAGAAATAGTTTTTTTAATTCATCTTCTTTTAAATTTTTTTTATAAATACGATTAAATATATTTCCGCCATTATTATTTATTAGAAGAATTGTTAAATTCATGTCGATTGAATTTTCAATCAGCCAACCGTTTATATCATGAATAAAAGCCAAATCTCCAGTCACAAGAAGTAGAGGATTTTTAATTCTAGAAATACCTAATGCAAGAGATAAAGTTCCGTCTATGCCAGAAGCGCCCCTAAAGCTGAAACAATTTCTTGTTAAAGTACCATTTTCTGAAAATGTGAGCCAATCTCTAATCGGGCTACTCGCAGAGAGCATTATAGGATTTTCAATTGGCCAAAGTTTTGGAACAAGATTTGCAAGCATATACTCAGTAATTTGATTATCTTGAGTAATTTTCTCTTTTAAAATTTCTTTAATCTGCTCGCCTTGCTCTATTAGATTTAGAGCCATCGGAGTAAGAGACTTTTTGTTTTTTTCGTTGATTGATAATTCTTCTAGCAATAGAGTGGTGAAATTTGATAGCCCAAAATCATATTCAAATGATTTTTTTATAGGATCCAATTTTCTATAGTTTTTTTCTTTTATAAGAATTTGTATCCCTTTGAAGTTTATTAAAAACTTTTCCAAGTCAATTGAGGATGACATAGGACCAAGCCTCAAAAGTTGATGACAATTTATTGAATTTTTATTTTTTCTTAAGACTAATTCCCAATTCACGACTAGTCCTCTCAAACCAGAATAAACTCCTGAAACAGGATCAGCAAATACTGGCCAACCAGTAATCTCTTGTAATCGTTCTAAAGACTTATTGAAAGAAGTTAAATCATTTATGGAACCTTGATAGGGACCTACCAAAATAATGCCGGATTCATCTAAATTTAAATTTTCTGAAATTTCGAAGAATTTGTTTTTATCAGACTTTATTTCAACTTCCTGAAATATATATTTTTTCTTTAAATAAATTCTCTCAAAAACCTCTAAAACATTTTTTTTATTTAAAAATGAAATACCTAAAGGCTTATTAATAGGAATATTTAAATGGATAGGACCAGGGAAGGTTGATATTTGTTTCTCAATAGTTTGAACTAAATTCAAGATTTCATTTTCTTTTGTTTCATGAAGTCCATTTAGATTTGTACTTAAAACCCTTCTGCAGACTGAACTCAAAAAATCTTCTTGATTTACTGTTTGATTAGCGCCACAATCTTTTAATCTTAAGGGTCTATCTGCAGTAAGAAATATAACACCTTTACAAGATCGGTCTGCCTCAACTGCCGCTGGCAATAAGTTACTTACGGCAGTTCCAGAAGTTGTAATAACTAAAGAAAGATTACCTGAGGCAGCAGAAATCCCAAGAGAGTGGAATCCCGCAGATCTCTCATCTATTGAATTGAAAATATTTACCAGTCCTAATTTGCTTAATTCTCCAGCAGCTATTGCTAAAGGTGCCGATCTACTCCCAGGACATAGTATTAAATTTTGAACTCCTATTTTTATAAGAAGATTCAAAAGTTGTAAACTTCTAAGAAAATTTTTGCATTCAATAGATGATGTCATAATTTATATAAATGCTTTGGGATTTTCCTTATAACTGAATTAAATAAAACATGTCTACAACTCAAGAAAAAAGAAATTCAATACTAAAGGATTTAAAAAATCTTTTAATCTGGATATCTATAGCTTTAATTATACGATGGCAGGTTATAGAGCCAAGATGGATCCCATCCGGTTCAATGCTTCCAACTCTTCAAATACAAGATAAAATTCTTGTTGAGAAAGTAACTCCCAAAATCATATCCAAATCAAATCTTTCAAAATTAAAAAATAAAATAGTTGTTTTTAACGTTCCGGAACAATTAATTAATGCTGGTTATGAAGCAGATACTGCACTAATAAAAAGGGTAATTGGAATACCTGGAGACAAGGTAGAAGTAAGAGAAGGTAACCTTTACTTAAATGATATCGCTCAAAATAATTACGTTTTTGATAAAAATATTAATTATTCTATAGGGCCTTTTGTTGTCCCAGAAGAGTCATTATGGGTGATGGGAGATAATAGAAATAACAGTATGGACTCACATATTTGGGGCTTTTTACCATATGAAAAGGTTATTGGTAAAGCTATTTTTAGATATTGGCCTTTTAATAAAATTGGACCTATTCGGTTCCCTGCCCTTAATAATTTAGATTAATGGGTACGTGATGTTGTAGTGTTTTTATATCTTGAAGTTGTAGAAATGTTTAATCCAGAATTTCTTGCTACCGAAAATAATGATCCAAACGATGAGAATGATTTAATCCAATATTTACAAAAACAATCTCCAGAAGTTTTGCAAAGAGTCGCAAAATCAGCTAGTGAAGATATTCAAGAAATTATTAGACATAATGTTCAAGGTCTTCTTGGAATGCTTCCTTCAGATCAATTTGATGTAAAAATTACATCTTCAAAAGACAACATCGCCAATTTATTATCTTCTGCGATGATGACAGGATATTTCTTAAGACAAATGGAGCAAAGAAAAGAGCTAGAGCAAACTCTTAAAAATGATGAAAACATGTCTATTGAAGAATAATAGTTTTTAAAGATTTACTTCTTCAGGAATTATTCCTAGTTCAAACAACTTTTTATATAAACCCATCAGAAATTTATTATCCTCAGGAAGTTTGTCCCACTTTTGGGAATTAATTTCATTAATTAATTTTTGACAATCTTCTATTGTAAATTTTATAGGTGCAGTAAAATGAGCTGGAATTAAATATTCCATATCATCAAAAGACTTTATATTTTCTAACCATTTAAGTAAGACTTCTTTTGAACGAGGAAAAATTAATTTTTGTAAAACTGGTGCAATTTGAACCTGAGGATTATCTTTACCCATTATTTCAACAAGAGAGGATTCCCAATCTTCGTCCCATAAAAAGGGATAAATACCGAAATGAGATCTCCAATTTCTAAGATCTTTTTTGAATGAATACTTAAATATTTTTTTTAAAGGTGGAATGTTTAATTTACCTGGTTTCAAAAAAGATGAAAATAAGACTAACCTTTTCCATCCTTTTTTTCTTTGTTCGATGGTGTCAATCAAAGGTTCATCTCCTCTCTCTCTAGAATGAAAAAGAAGTGGAGTTGGATCAAAATTAAATATCTCAGGTGGTGTGGAGTCTATTCCAACTATTGCGTCTGTTACATGAAGAGTTTTCGTAGGGTAATGGAAACAGCTTATCTCCTGATATCTTCCAAGTCCTAAATTCAGTGGGCCTAATGAAGACCATTTAAAGGAGTTTGTATATGGAGTACCTTCCTCAAACAGTATTCTTGATCTTTTTGATGGAATTCCTAAAAAATCTAGTGGTAGATTTATGGGGAAACTCCATTGTCCAGGACAAAGCCAAATTTCTGCATCTTTAAAAATTCTTGAAAGGGATGGCAGTCCAATTTTATGTTCTAATCCAGAGGCACTCGGTAAAATTATTGTTTTTACTTTGCCGTGAATCGCAATTAATTTTTCTAACTCATTTATTAATTCTTTTGTCGGAGGCAGTGGATTTATTAGCATCAATCCATTATCAACCTTTATTACAGTCATTCTTATTGGAACGGCAACATAATAAAGTCCCTGTATTTGTTCCAAGGACCATATTTGATCAGGGATTAATTCTCTAAAAATTGTTTTCTTTCTTCCATAAGGATATAAGGGGAATAATGGCCACCAAATCCATTTTTTATTTAAAGTTTCTTCCACCGCTCTCATTTATACCCAGCAAATAATTTCTTTAACTTAAATATTCCATATCTTGGAGCGAATAAAAAAGCAAATAAAAAAATAAAAGTTTGTGCCAATACAATTGATCCACCTGTTTCAAGATCAAACCAAAAACTAACATAGATTCCTATAAGGCTTGAGATAATTGCACTTAATACTGAAATTACTGTCATATTATCAAACTTATCCGTAAGTAAATATGCTGTAGCCCCTGGTGTAATCAACATTGCAACTACCAAAATAATTCCAACAGACTGCAAGCCAACAACAGCTGCCAAAGATAAGCATGTGAGGAGTAAATAATGAAGAAAAAATACATTAATCCCAACTGTTTTTGCATGCCTAGGATCAAAACAATAAAGCATTAAATCTTTTCTAAAAATTGATAAAAGGATTACTACCAATAAACAAATAAATATAGTTTGTTTTACATCTGAAAGTGATATTCCTAATGGACTACCAAAAAGAATTGAGTGCAGATCAATATTACTTTTAATCTTAGAAACCAATACGATTCCAAGAGCAAAAAATCCAGTAAATACTAACCCAATAACAGTATCTTCTTTTACTCTAGATTTCTGCTTAATAAACCCTATCAATGCTACAGAGCCAACTCCGAAAATAAATGCCCCTAATGAGAAAGGAAGACCTAATGCATAAGCAACCACAACACCGGGCATTACTGAATGTGATACTGCATCTCCCATTAAAGCCCATCCTTTAAGAGTCAAATAACTTGACAGGAAACCACAAACAGCTGCAACTAGTGAACTCATAAGAAGTGCTTTTCTCATAAATTCATGAGTTAAAGGATCTGTTATGAATGAATCTAAAGTTAAAAAAGAACAGAGCTCCATATAATTTAAAATTTAGGATTCAGGTCCAAACAAGAAATCAGGTGAGATCCCTCCAAAAGTGGTTGTAATATTTTCAGGGGTAAACACTTCAGAGGTCTCTCCGTAAGCTACAACAGTTTTATTTATTAAAAGAACCAAATCACAAAATTCACGGACATGAATCATATCGTGAGTTGATAATAATATAGTTTTCCCCTCATTTTTAAATTGAATAAATAATTCCGAGATAAGTTTCTCAGTTCTTATATCAACACCTGAAAAAGGCTCATCAAGAAGTAATATTGAAGCTCTTTGCGCAATTGCTCTAGCTAAAAATGTTCGTTTTCTCTGACCTCCAGATAAGTTTCCAATAGGTGTAGATAAATGATCAGTAAGATCAACTCTCTCAATAGCATCTTTAACCGCCTGAACATCAGACTCTCTCGGACACCTAAAGATATTCATAGAACCATATCTTCCCATCATCACTACATCCCAAACACTTATTGGAAATTGACTATCAATTCCCTCATTTTGAGGAACATAAGCAATTGTCTGATCTTTTTGAGCAGATCTTACAGACTCTCCATTTATTCTAATTTTTCCCTTTGAAATATTTACAAAGCCAGTTAAAGCATTAAAAAAAGTTGTTTTACCAGCCCCGTTCATCCCTACTAACCCACAAATCTGGCCAGGTTTCAATCTTAAATTCGCATCATACAAAGCCACCTTACCGTTGTAATCTACGCAAATATTCTCTGCCTCAATCCTAAAGTTTTGATAATTGATTGTTTCCATAATTTAAAAAAGCCCTTTTTTTATCAATTTCAAATTATGCTCAAGCATTTTCACATAGGAACTAGCAGGCCCACTATCGTCAGATAATGAATCAACAAATAGATTTCCTCCAAAATTAGCCCCAGTTTCGTTTGCAACTACCATTTGAGATTCTTTACTTACAGTACTTTCGCAAAATACAGATGGAACATTTTTTTCTTTAACTAGTGAGATTGTTCTCGCCATTCTTTTGGGAGTAATTTGACTCTCAGCATTAACTGGCCACAAATAAACTTCCTCTAATCCATAATCATTTGTTAGATACGAAAAAGCACCTTCACAACTTACTAGATACCTCCTGTCTTTATTTAAGTTATTAATAAAAAGTGAGAATTCTTTATCTATTTTAGATAGTTTATCTTTATAAATTTTTCCATTTTCTTCAAATAATGTCCTTTTGGATGGCCTCAATTCTGATAAAGAATCCACGAGAATATCTACGTATAGGATCCCTCTTTTTGGAGAAATCCAGGCATGAGGATTGGGTTTCCCTTTATAAAAATCTTCACTTATAAAAATAGGATCCAAATCTTCCGCGACAGTAATTCTTTTAACTTTTAAATTAGAAACAAATTTTTCAGCCCATAATTCAAATCCAAATCCATTATCAATAAAAACAAAAGCATTAGAGGCATTTACCAAATCGCTTGGAGTTGGTTGGTAGCCATGAACTTCAACTCCAGGTTTCGTTATTGATCTAACAATAAAATCATCTTTAGCGACATTGCTAATTATATCTGCCAAAACGGTGAAACTTGCCAGTATTACTTCTTTAGTTTCATTTTTATTTGATATTCTCTTACATGAGCCTGAAGCAATAGAAAGAAGAAGTATCAAACTTAAAAAAAGAATATTTTTTTTCATATTTAACATTCATCCCAAGATTATGAATTAAAAGATAATTTCATAAGTGGTTTTCTAAGATCAGAAATAAATCCTTTCCAATTCATTTTTTCTTTTTCAAAAGCTTCTTCAACAATTTTCTCAGAATTTTTCTTTATAAAATCCAAATCAGGTTCTTCTACTCCTTTTGTTATTGCCATAAAATCAGCCAAAGAACTTGATACTACTCTTGTTAAATAAGCAGCACTGACAGCCTGAAATGTTCCAGAAACAAGCCAATTTGGGCCATGTAATTTTGTTATGCCAATTAGAGTCTGTCCGCTCCATTCAATAACTCCCTGAGCAATTGCAGTCTTTAAAATCTCTTTGGATACTTTATCTAAAATTTCAGGAGACCAATTACATCCCCATATAGACTTAATTTCTTTAATCATTAAAGAATTTAATACAGTCATTGTCATAACATCAATTGATGGGATAGGAGATAAGAAAACAGTTGTTGCGACAAGAATTTGATTTTTTCTTTGTATACCTTTTAACTGCATTCTTCTTATACCTTCAATTTCAGATTGCCATGCAGCATGAAGTTCTTTCAAGAGCCTTTTTTTTGTATTTTCAATATTTTTAGATGAACTTATGAAAAACTTCCTTAAAGAAAAAGGTATATTTGTTATTTCACTCTTATTCACATCAAAAGTAATAATTTTGTTTATAAATTCACTTGAAATTTGAGACTTTAGGTCTTCAATCTGAGTTTTGGCTTCTATTTGGTTGGAAGTTAAAGCCACCAACCAGATTGGCATATTTTTAGGAAACTTTTCCATCCACAAAAAATCATTTGCCGACAAAGGCAAGTTGATAAAATACAAGATTGCATCACTCTTCAAAGCTTCTTCTGGAATAACTTGAGAAGAATTGTATTTAGGCAGTTTTTCGTATAAATCAAAGTCAAACTTATCTGCTTTGAAATTACTTTTCAAAACAGATTGGAAACTTTGATAATCTTTTTGTCCAATGCAACTTATTTTTTCTTTTTCAAATCTATTAAGAATAGATTCAAGTGTTTTTTGTCTTTTTGAATTCTGTTTTTCTAATTCATTTGTTGCTTCAAGTTCTTCAAAAAAATTTAAATCTTCATTACATAGATTTATCCAACCATCTAAATTATTAGGCTCATTAAATTTAGGCTTATCATTCTTCAAGTAAAAATATCCCCCCAAACACAACGCAAAAAATCCTATTGAGCCTCCTGCAAAATGAATTAAGTCACTGACAACCCATTCCCCAAAACCTAACAATAATAAAGTAATAAGAAGATTTTTTTTTGGAAACTTTATGAAATCCTTTAAAAGGTTGTCTTTACTAATATCAAACACAATACTTTATTTTTCTAATTTTATTTTAATGCAAGTTGTCAATGAGAAAAGCAAAATTTCACAAGTCGTTAATCAAAAGATAAAAATTTAAGCCTTTTAAAAAGACTTATTGCATAACAAGATGCTAAGTTAATAGACTATTTAAATAACTTAAGAAACATTAAGATGTCTAATTCAAATTTCAGCAATAATCCTGGACAAGAAAATTACAGAGGTCGTTCTAACAATGAAAGATCTAATTTCAGAGATAGATCGGGCGGCAGAAGAGATGGAGGAGGATTCCGTATAAAATTGAGTGATAACGAAATGAAAGCTGTTAAATCAATACAAGAGACCTTTCAATTAAGATCTACCGTTGCAGTTCTGGGTTTCTCCGTTAGAACACTTAGCGAAATGATCAAAGACGAAAAATTGATTGAATCAATCAAAGAATATGCAAAAAATAATAAAAACTCTTCTCCGAGTAGACAATCACAAAATTCTTATGAAGAAAAGACAAAAACAGCACCTGACCCTTTTGCAAGGCCTGTAAAAAGTACATCAACTGAAGAGATCCAATCTAGCGAAGTAGAAAAGGATGGCAAATAAAAAAAGAATTCTTTCGGGAGTTCAACCAACTGGTGATTTACATATTGGGAATTGGCTTGGGGCCATAAATAATTGGGTTACGCTTCAAGAGCAATATGAAACATTTCTATGTGTAGTTGATTTGCACGCAATAACAGCCTCATATAATCCCAAAGAATTATCTAAAAACACTATCTCTACAGCGGCTTTGTACGTCGCTTGTGGGATAGATCCCAACATATGCTCAATTTTTGTCCAAAGTCAGATTTCAGCGCATTCAGAACTTTGTTGGATATTAAATTGCATGACCCCAATAAATTGGATGGAAAGAATGATTCAATTTAAAGAAAAATCCATACAACAAGGTAATAATGTATCTATTGGATTATTTGACTATCCAATACTTATGGCTGCAGACATTCTTCTTTATGATGCTGACTTCGTACCAGTAGGTGAGGATCAAAAACAACATCTTGAACTTGCGAGAGATATTGCACAACAGAGAATTAATGCCAGATTTAGTAAAGATAAAAATATTTTAAAGATCCCTCAACCAATCATCATGAAGAATGGTTCAAAAATAATGAGTTTAATTGATGGTTCAAAAAAGATGAGCAAAAGTGATCCTAATGAGGGCAGTCGCATTAACTTATTAGATCCTCCTGAAATAATCACAAAAAAAATTAAAAGAGCAAAAAGTGACAGTTCTATTGGAATTGAATTTAACAACCCCGAGAGACCAGAATCTAAAAATCTTTTGATGATTTATTCAATATTATCTGGCAAAGAAATTTCTCAATGTGAAAATGAATTCTTAGAGACTGGATGGGGGACATTTAAAAAATTAATTACCGAACAACTTATTGAATCACTAGAACCTATTCAGAAAAAATATAAATTATTAATTAATGATCCCTATCAACTAAATAAAATCCTTAATGAAGGGAAGGAAAAAGCTGAAGATTTAGCGAATCAAACTTTAAAAAGAGTTAAATCAAAATTGGGATTTTTTGAAATGGAGAAATAATTTATGCCAATAATTACCTTGCCTGATGGTTCAAAAAAGGTTTTCGAAAAATCTGTAACTATTCTAGAAATTGCACAGAGTATAGGCTCTGGATTAGCTAAAGCAACAATTGCTGGGAAAGTAAATGGTGCTCTCCTTGATGCAACTATTCCTATAAATAAAGATTCCAAAGTTGTAATCATCACATCAAATGATAAAGAAGGAATTGAAATAATAAGACATTCTTTCGCTCACCTTATTGGTCATGCAGTTAAACAAATTTACTCTGATATTAAAATGGCGATTGGGCCTGTAATTGAAGATGGTTTTTATTACGATATTTTCTCTGAATACAGATTTACTCCTGAAGATTTAATAAAAATCGAAAATAGAATTAATAAATTAATAAAAACAAACTATGACGTTGAAATTTTACAAGTTTCTAAAGAAGAGGCAATTAAAACTTTTAAAGAAAGGGATGAGACTTTTAAATTAAGAATAATTGAAGAAATTCCTGAAGAAGGCCTCATCAATTTATACAAGCACGAAGAATATATCGACATGTGTAGAGGGCCTCACGTACCCAACACTAGACATTTAAGACACTTTAAATTACTAAAATTATCAGGTTCATATTGGAGAGGTAATAGTGAGAATGAATCATTACAAAGAATATATGGAACTGCATGGGCAAAAGAAAAAGAACTCAAAGACTACTTAAAAAGAATTGAAGAAGCAGAAAAAAGAGATCATAGAAAACTTGGTAAAAAACATTCACTATTTCATATACAAGAAGAATCTCCAGGAATGATTTTTTGGCATCCAAATGGATGGACCATCTATCAAGTACTGGAAAAATACATAAGAGAAATACTTAAGAAAAATGATTATTTAGAAATCAAAACTCCGCAAGCTGTTGATAAATCTCTTTGGGAAAAATCCGGTCATTGGGAAAAATTTAGAGACGATATGTTCACTACTGCATCAGAAAATCGAACTTATGCAATTAAACCCATGAATTGTCCATGCCATATTCAAGTATTTAATCAAGGTTTAAAAAGTTATAAAGATTTACCTATTCGTCTTGCTGAATTTGGTTCTTGTCATAGAAATGAGCCCTCTGGTGCACTACATGGCTTAATGAGAGTAAGAAACTTTACTCAAGATGATGCACACATATTCTGCACAGAAGAGCAAATCCAAGAAGAAGTATCTACTTTTATAGATCTTGTTTTTGAGGTTTATAAAACTTTTGGTTTTGATGAAATTATTATCAAATTATCAACTCGTCCAGAAAAAAGGGTAGGTAGTGAAGAGATTTGGGATAAATCAGAAGAAGCTCTTACCAAAGCTCTAGATAATAAAAGTCTAAAATGGGAAATTCAACCAGGGGAGGGGGCTTTTTATGGTCCAAAAATAGAGTTCTCGTTAAAAGATTGTCTTAATAGAATCTGGCAATGTGGAACTATTCAGGTTGATTTCTCAATGCCTATTAGATTGGAAGCAACTTATGTAGATATTGATAATGAAAAAAGAAATCCAGTTATGTTGCATAGAGCAATTTTAGGATCCTTTGAAAGATTTATCGGAATCTTAATTGAACAATATGAAGCAAAATTCCCAATTTGGATTGCGCCTTATCAAATAATTATTTTGAGCATTACTGATAGAAATATTAAAAAGTGTTTAAAGTTTAATGATTTAATAAATAATAATGGTTACCGATCACGAGTTGATATTAGAAATGAAAAAATAGGATATAAAATAAGAGAAGCAACTCTAGGGAGAGTTCCTTTAATTGCAGTTATTGGAGATAAAGAAGAGGAAATTGATTCAGTCGCGTTAAGAGCTTTGAATGGGAGAAATCTAGGAATTTTCAATTTACCTAATCTTTATAAATTTATGGATAAATTAATAGAAAAAAAAGGGAGAACAGAATAATCTCAAATATATGAATTTTCTCGCTTGTGATTTAGGGGGTACAAAGGTTCTATTGGGGATTTTTGAAAAAGAAATAAATGATGATTCGCCTAAGTTAATACTCAAAAAGAAATATATTTCTTCTGATTGGGATTCTTTTGAACTAATTCTAGAAGATTTTCTCAAATATGAATGCAAAAATATTGCCCATCCTTCTTCTGCATGTTTCGCGGTAGCAGGTCCTTTATCTAACAACAAAGCAAAAATTATTAACTTGTCATGGAATATTTCCGGAAATGCTTTACAAAAAAAATTTAATTTTAAAAGCTGCGAGCTAATAAATGATTTCGCAGTCCAAATTTATGGAATACCTTATTTAAAAAAAAATCAATATTCTACTATCCAAAATGGATCCCATTCTCAAGGTACCAATAATGATTTGCATACCATTGTTGGAGCGGGGACTGGTTTGGGCATTGCAAGAGGAATAATATCAGGGGAAAAGGTAAGAGTTTTAGCTAGTGAAGGTGGTCATGTTGAGTACTCCCCAAAGTCAAAATTAGAATGGGAATTAAAAATTTGGCTTAAGAATTACCTAAATATTGAAAGGATATCTTGTGAAAGAATTATTAGCGGCCCAGGTTTATCAAGAATTGCAGAATGGAGACTAAGCAAACCTGATGCCCAAAACCATCCTCTACAAAAATATCTAAAAAAGATTACAAATTTTGATGCTGCGAGAAAAGAACTACCTGAAAAAATTTGTAATCTTTCTAAAGAAGGTGATCAGCTAATGATAGAAGTTGAGAGGATTTGGTTAGGCGCTTATGCCTCTTTATTGGGAGATGTTGCTCTTCAAGAATTGTGTTTTGGTGGGTTATGGATTTCTGGAGGAACCGCATCAAAACATTTCAAAAACTTTAAATCAGATTTATTTATGAAACAATTTTTCGACAAGGGAAGATTAAAAGATATTCTTAAAACAATACCTATGAAAGTAATTTTAGATGAAGAGTTTGGACTTTTTAGTGCAGCCTGCAGAGCAAAAATGCTTTTAAAAACTTAATACCAAAATAATGTCAATTCCTGAAGTAGGAAAAAAAATAAGGGTCTCAGTCCCTTCCACAACTGCTAATTTAGGTCCTGGATTTGATTGTCTAGGAGCAGCTTTAGATTTGTATAATGAGTTTATTTTTACAAGAATTGAAGGTGGTGGAGATAGATTTGATTTAATAATGGAAAGTACAGATGGGAATCATCTAAGAGGTGGACCTGAAAACTTAGTTTTTAGAGCAGCTCAGAAAGTATGGGAGAGCGCAAATATGGATCCTTTTGCACTTGAAGCTAGAGTTAATTTGGCAGTCCCGCCTGCACGCGGACTTGGAAGTAGTGCTACAGCAATAGTTGCTGGACTAATCGGAGCAAATGCAATAATGAATTCTCCATTGTCAAAAGAAAAACTCCTTGAACTTGCCATCGATATAGAAGGTCATCCTGATAATGTAGTTCCCTCTCTTCTAGGTGGCCTTTGTTTGACAGCTAAGTCGTCTTCTCAAAGATGGAGAATCATTAGATGTGATTGGCACAATTCAATTAAAGCTGTTGTAGCAATACCTGCAATTCGACTAAGCACAAGTGAAGCAAGAAAGGTTATGCCCAAGAATATACCTATATCTGATGCAGTGACAAATATGGGAGCACTTACTTTGTTACTAAATGGCTTAAAAACAGGAAGTGAGGAACTTATAAAAGAGGGTATGTTTGATAAGCTACATGAACCCTACAGATGGAAACTTATTAAAGGTGGATTAGATGTCAAAGATGCCGCACTAAATGCAGGAGCTCTAGGATGCGCAATTAGTGGGGCTGGGCCAAGTATTTTAGCTTTGTGTAAGAAAGAAAATGGTAAAAATGTCAGTCAAGCCATGGTGAAAGCATGGGAGAAGTCTGGTGTAGCTAGCAGAGCACCATTCCTAAACCTTCAAACAGCAGGCAGTCAATTTAGCACTATCTCTGGTAAGTAGTTTTACTTAGGCATTTTTAATGTTATAGTCTCAAGCTAGTACAACTTCAACTAGAATAAATAAATTATTCATTACATAAATGAATTTAGAAACTTTTCCTTGGCTATCATCTATTGTTTTACTGCCTTTAATTGGGGCATTAATAATGCCTTTCTTGAGTTCGAAAGAAGGAGAAGACAATACACTCCCACGAAATATCTCATTAAGTTTTTTATTTATAGATTTTTTACTAATAATCGGTGTCCTTTTTCAAAAATTCAATACTTTAGATAGCTCTTTACAACTGGTGGAAAGAGCTTCTTGGTTACCTTCAATAGGCTTAGAGTGGTCTCTTGGCGTAGATGGGTTATCTGCTCCTTTAGTAGCTTTGAGTGGGTTAATTACATTTTTATCAGCTGCAGCAAGTTGGAAAATTAAGAAAAAATCTAATCTATATTTTGCTCTTTTATTAGTACAAGCATCAGCACAGGCACTAGTTTTCCTTTCTCAAGATTTCCTATTATTTTTCTTAGCATGGGAACTTGAATTAGTTCCGGTATATCTTCTTATTGCGATTTGGGGAGGAAAAAAGAAATTATATGCGGCAACCAAATTTATTCTTTACACAGCTCTAGCCTCTTTATTAATACTCATAAGTGGATTAGCACTTGCATTAAATGGTGATACCTTTACTTTAAATATTACCGATTTAACTAATAAACATGTAACAGGCAGCCTAGCTTTATTATCTTACTTAGGATTTCTAATTGGTTTTGGAGTAAAACTTCCCATATTTCCATTACATACTTGGTTACCCGATGCTCATGGAGAGGCTAATGCACCAGTTTCAATGTTACTCGCTGGAATACTCTTAAAAATGGGAGGGTACGCTCTCTTAAGATTTAATGTTCAAATACTTCCTGAAGTACATCTTCAAATTGCACCTGCATTAATTATTCTTGGAATAATCAATATAATTTACGGAGCACTAAATGCATTTGCACAAGATAATGTTAAAAGGAGAATTGCGTGTAGCTCAGTCAGTCATATGGGTTTTGTTCTGTTAGGGATTGGAGCAGTAGATGCTCTAGGGATAAGCGGAGCAATGCTCCAAATGATCAGTCACGGACTTATCGCTGCAGCTATGTTCTTTGTTACGGGCTCATTCTATGAAAGAACAAACACTCTCTCCATACCAAATATGGGCGGTTTAGCAAAGGTCTTGCCAATAACTTTTGCTTTTTTCTTAGCAAGCTCTTTGGCCTCTTTAGCACTACCTGGGATGAGCGGTTTTATAAGTGAAATAACTGTATTTTTAGGTATTACTAGTCAAGAAGGCTTCAGCTCAACATTTAGATCGATAACGATTCTTATTGCAGCTATAGGTTTAGTTTTGACACCAATATATCTATTGTCAATGTGTAGGAGAGTATTCTTTGGCCCTAGAATTCCAGCACTAGCTACAGTTAAAGAGATGAATGGTAGAGAATTGACGATTGGTTTTAGTTTATTATTGCCTACTTTGGTGATAGGTTTTTGGCCGAAAATAGCCATAAATTTATACGAATCTTCAACCAATGCTCTCAGTCAGCAGCTTACCTTGGCTAAGTTAGTAGGATTAATACCAACTTTAATTAACTAGATCTTTTTTATAAATGGATACCTCAATTTTTAAATATGGAGAATTACCAGAATTTAAAAAATTTACTCCCGAAAATATAAATAAACAATTTCCACTTGTACTAGAGAAGATAGCTGAAGACTTCAAAAACATAGAGAAAAATTTATCTAATTATTTAATTAAAAATGATTTAAATTGGGACAGGGTAATAAATCCATTGAATGAAGTCAATGAAATTCTTAGATGGAGTTGGGGTGTAATAAGTCACTTAAATGCAGTAAATAATTCTGAAAGTCTTAGAGATATTTATTCAAAATTTCTTCCCGAGATTATTAACTTAAGTAATAAATTCGGACAAAGTAAAATAATTTACAATTCTTTAGTCAAGCTTAAAGAAACAAATAATTTTGATCAAATCAGAAATAGAATTTTAGATAAAGAAATTCTTGAGATGCAACATAGAGGAATTTCATTGCAAAAAAATGATCAAGAAAATTTCAATAATATTTCAGAAAAGCTTGGAAAGTTATCAACAGACTTCAGCAACAACGTTCTTGATGCAACTAATAAATGGTTCTTGATATTAAATAAAAAATCTGAAGTCGATGGTCTTCCTGAACGAGTACTTGAATTGATGGCAATTTCTGCAAACAACCACTTAAAAACAGACGAAGAAGCTGATATCAAAAATGGTCCGTGGAAATTAAGTCTAGATATTCCAACTTATACTTCATTTATGACATATGCCACCGACCGTAACCTTAGAGAGAAACTATATAAGGCATTTGTTGGTAGGGCATCTCAAGGTGAAAAAAATAATTCTCAAATCATTGAGGAGATATTATCTCTTAGAACTAAACAGGCTAATCTACTCGGTTATAAAAGTTGGGCGGAACTAAGTTTGTCAACGAAAATGGCGAAAGAAATTAAAAATGTTGAAAACCTTTTAGAAGAATTGAGAAAGCCATCATTCAAAACCGCAAAAATTGAATTAGAAACCCTCGATAAGTTTTCTAAAGCTAATGGATTTCCAAAATCACAGAATATAGAGCCATGGGATATTAGTTATTGGTCCGAACTTCTTAGAAAGGAAAAGCTCAATTTGGATCAAGAGTCTTTGAGACCTTGGTTCCCACTAAATGATGTTTTAAAAGGTTTATTTAAATTAAGTGAAAAGCTTTTTGAAATTAAAGTAGTCGAGGCAACTGATGAGGCACCTCTGTGGAATAATGACGTTTTATTTTTTAATATCCTCAATAAAGAAAATGACAGAATAGCATCATTTTACCTAGATCCATATTCGAGGCCTGAATCAAAAAGGGGAGGGGCTTGGATGGATGAATGTTTGAATAAAAATAATGTTGGCAAAAAGACCCTCCCGGTAGCTTATCTCGTTTGTAATCAGACTCCACCATCAAAAGATAAACCTAGTTTGATGAGTTTTGAAGAAGTTCAGACACTTTTCCATGAATTTGGACATGGTCTTCAACATATGCTTACTACTGTAAATCTTCCTCAAGCAGCTGGCATCAACAATGTTGAGTGGGATGCAGTAGAACTTCCAAGTCAATTTATGGAAAACTGGTGTTTTCATAAAAATACACTTATGAATATTGCTAAGCACTACAAAACAGGAGAAAAATTATCCGATGAGAATTTTGAGAAGCTCCTAAAGAATAGAACTTTTAATTGTGGTATGGCTACTCTTAGACAACTACATTTTGCAATAACAGATCTCAGATTGCATAGTAGTATTGATAAAAACGAAGGTAAAACAGCAGATGAAATAAGAAGAGAAATTGCAAAACAAACTACCGTTATTGAACCAATCCAAGAAGATCACTTTCTTTGTTGTTTTAGTCATATATTTGCAGGCGGATATTCTGCAGGATATTACTCATATAAATGGGCTGAAGTTCTAAGTGCTGATGCATTTTCAATGTTTGAAGAAGCTGATCTAGAAAACTCTGAAGATTTAAAGCTAATAGGGAAGAAATTCAAAGATACAATACTTAGCTTGGGAGGAAGCCTACCTCCATTAGACATATTTAAACTATTCAGGGGAAGAGAGCCACAAACTGATTCCTTAATAAGGCACTTAGGTCTATCTGGAGCTAATTAATAATTTCATCGATTATTTTGTCAACCACAGATTTATTTCTTACTAGGTTTCTATGTTTATATACTTTTACTGATATTTTTTTCCCAAAATTTAAATTTGTCCACCAGCTAGGAAAAACCATCATATCCCAAAAAGTAAAGAAATTTATACACTCAATTTCATCAAGAAAAAAATCATTATTTGCGAGTTCTCTTAAAAACTTACTATTTATTTTCATTTCTGATATTCCTCTAAAGGGGAATTTAGGTATTAATTGAGCCATCAAAGTTCCTTTGTGAGGGGAACCTATAGATATTAATCTTCTTGTTCTTTTATATCCATTAAATTTTTGAAGCCAGTATCTACCAATAATTCCTCCCATAGAAAATCCCAAAATATCTATTTCTTTTTCTAAACCATATTTCTTTAAAATTAATTCGTTTAATTTATTAGTCAAATCAACAATTGAAGTCATTCCATATGAATGCTTAAGAGTTGGGGCAAAATATTCAATTCCAATTTCATCAAGTTTTGAGGTAATAGAAGAAAAAATACTTGAAGTATTCCAAAGACCATGAATCAATATAATGGGATTTCTTTTTTCCAATAATTTAATTATTTTCAAGAATTCTTACTATTGACACCTTCCCATCGAAACCTGTGATTGGAGGATTACATTTTGTCAAAATAATTTTAACTTTAGAAAGCTTAAATTCCTTATCAATGATTTCTAAAATTTCGTTTGAATATTTTTCGATTGTGAAACAATATATTTTCTTTGATTGGTCTTTTAAAATTTGAACTAATTTTGAATAGTCAATTGTTTTTTCTATATCATCTTTTGCTGTACATTTTTCAAAATCAGTCCACAAAAATATATCTAAAATAAATAGTTGTCCTAATTCCCTTTCTTCATCAAGAACGCCAACCCTAGACCAAAGTTTAATATTTTCAATTTTTAAAAAAGTTTCCATCTTTAAAAGTTTTAAAGATCTTTATGTGTATAGATAGCCTTTCCTGATGAAAAATCATCAACTATATCTCCATCACCTTTTAGGAAATATTTATAAGTTACCAAACCTTCTAGACCTACAGGTCCCCTTGGTGGAAGAGTTTGAGTAGATATACCAACTTCAGCTCCAAATCCATATCTAAACCCATCTGCAAACCTAGTAGAGCAATTATGAAAAACACCTGCACTATCAACTACATTCATAAATTTATTAGCCGTACTTAAATTTTCAGTAATTATTCCATCTGTATGTTTTGAACTATATTTTTGAATATGTGTAATTGCTTCATCAAGATCATCAACAATTTTTATCGATAAAATTAAATCCAAATATTCAGTTTTCCAATCTTCTAGACTAGCCTCATACCTTATCCCTAATTCAACTGATCTCTTATCTCCAATTAATTTAACATCATTAGAATTAAACAAAGGAATTGCCTTTTCTAAAAAAGCTGGTGCGATATCTTTATGAACTAATAAAGTTTCGATAGCATTACATGCTGCAGGATATTGAATTTTGCTGTCCAAAGAGACTGATAAAGCCATCCCTAGATTTGCCTCAACATCTATAAACAAATGGCATATTCCATCAGCATGACCCAGCACAGGAATTCTTGTATTCTCCTGAATAAATTTAACTAATTCATTACTTCCTCTTGGAATTATTAAATTAATATATTTCTCAAGATTTAACATCGCCATGCTATCTTTTCTGCTTGTTAATAAACATATTGCATTTTTATCAAGACCTGATTTTTTTAACCCTTCTTGCAATGCTTTTACTATTGCAGTATTTGTTAAATTAGCTTCACTTCCACCTTTTAGTATTACTCCATTACCTGATCTTATTGCTAAAGAACTAATCTGCATTACAGCATCTGGCCTTGATTCAAAAATAACCCCCAAGACTCCAATTGGCACAGTTTTTCTTTCTAAGATCAACCCCTTTGAAATCTCTCTTTTAATTTGAACCTGATTTACAGGATCAGCCAAGTCTCCAACTTTTCTTACTCCTTCAATTCCTGAATAAAGTTTTTCTTTTGATAGCTTTAATCTAGAGAGTAAAGCCCTTGAAATTCCCTTCTTTTCCGCTCTTTTATAGTCTTCACTATTAGCCTCTAAAATTTCTTTAGTATTATCCTCTAGATAATCAGCCATAAAATTTAAGGCTTTAATTCTATTATTGTTTTCAGTTTGACTTATTTTTATTGATGCCAAACGAACTAAATCAGCTTTTTCTAAAAGATCATTACCTGACTGAGGAACTTCAAAGATATTAGCCATAATATTTTTTAATTAATTTAATAATAATTCAAATTAAAGATTCTTTAAACTAACTTTCATTTCGAGTTAATATCTAAAGAATAATTGAACTTGACTTTTCCAATCCCCGTTGGAATCATAAGAACCTAATAATTCTAAGTTTGGATTAGCCTGAAAGGTCAAAATTCCTAAAGGTGAAAGGTCATCTCTTCCGGGAACGGTTTGAAAGGCAAAATTTATGGAATCAGTAATATCAAGTCCTAGTTCAGCTACCCAAGCTTGAGAAAAAAATTCCTCATTACTTTCTATATCTAAATTTTCATTGGAAAAAATATTATTTAAAGAATCATTATTTTCTATTAGAGCTGGATATAAAGACAACTGAAATCTCTCACTAAATGCATCCGCATTATTAAGTTGAGAAATAAATGCTCTATTTATTAAATTTGCAGAGTTGCCTCCAATTAATCCAATTATTTGTGATCTATTATAACTTGGCGTACTCCTAAGTTGGATTCTTTTATTCTCATCTTCAAAAGATAATTGATCTAAAAATCCTTCATATGAAGCTTCAATTTTGATAAGCCTTGAATTGCCAATCCCAAATGATCCAAAACCTCTTGAAGTCACGTCTGTATCAAGATCACCTGATATGTTTGAGTCCTGATTGTTTTCACTTATTGGTATTATAGAATCTGGAACTCTACTAACCAGAGAAAAATTAATAAATGGAACGACACCACTTCTTGATGCAAATAAAATATAATTGTCTTTATTTTTATCAAGTTTAAATGGAGTAGTGTACAAGTTAGCTCTACCTTTTTTTAGATAAACTAAACCTCTAGCATTCAAATCTTCTCCTACCTCGCCATTTATATTAAGGTCTAATTTCGTATCTAGATAAGCTTGCACTATTTCTGAATATTGAAGTTTAAAATCTGGTCCAAGTTTTAATTTAAGATTACTAAAGCTTAAATTATCTAAATAATTAGGCAATCTTTCTCCTAAAAGAAAAGAATTTAAAATAGTTTCATTTGAAATTATTTCAATATTTTCATTATAATTCCAATAGAGTTCTGGCCAATCTTTTTTATATACTTTTCGTTTAATGCTTTTATCAATTTTTTTACTTTGGTTGGAGCTATTAAAATTAATAAATCCATTATTAAGTGAAAGATTACCTCCAAGAACAGGATTCTTAAATGATCCACTTAAATTAATATTTGAATCCACTAAAAAATTGGAATTTTCTGTTTTTACAGTTAAATTTTTAGCTATCAAATTAATCTCTGACTTCACAGAATCATTCTCTTTATAAAAAGGCAAAGAACCTACTATAAAAATATCTCCAGAATCTTCGTCTTTTGCTTCTAAATTTTGGATCTCTAAATAATCAAAATCAAAGATTATCAAGCTATTAATATCTTTTACTATATTGTTATAAAAATCAATTTCAGAATCTTTAATTACGACAAATCCATTTAACAGAGGTTTATTTAGGGTTCCTTTTAGAATCATTCTAAGATTCACATCACCTTGTTTAAAGGTAAAGTATTCATCAGCAAAAATATCAATTAATTCAATAAATTTGCCATTCCCAAAAAATCTTAGATCTAAATTATCTGTTTTATTTATAGGTATTGAGCCTTCAATATTAATTGGGATTTCAGAATCATTTATTAGAAGGGAAAAATCAATATCAAAAATAGAATTATTAAATTCAATTAGCCCTTTATCAAATATTATTTTGTTATTTTTGATTGATGAATTATTAGAAGAAATTTTACTTGAGAAAGATTTTTTATCAAGATCATAAAATAAATCCATATCCAAACCCCCAAGAAAATCTCTTGGTTTATTTAAAAAGATATTAGCTGCACTTAATGGTAAATTTTTAATTCTTAAAGCACCTTTCCCTTTTAATAATCCTCCTTCCAAATCAATAGAAAATTCCTCTTTATTATTCTTGTAGTAATCTCCAGATATATCAAGATAGCCATTTAATTTTGCATTCAATTTGTAATTGACTGGTCTATCGCCCTGAATAGTAACTTTTCCATTGTATCTGCTTCTAAATTTATTTAAATATTTTTGCAAATTAAATTTGTCCTCCAACACATTACTATTTTCAATAAAGTTATTTATAAAATCGATTCTCTCTTTATATGATTTATTAGCATTATTTATTTCCAGATCATCCAAAATATTCGATTTACTTATGGGAATAAAATTTTTATTTTCAAAGTTAAAAATATCAAAAGCGGTAAGGATAGTCCAACTAGTGCTTATATTCGTGAATTCTGAATTAATTAAATTATTTTTATTTGAATCATATTCGACTTCAATTATTCCTCCATCGATTGGATACAATGAAGAGTTGATATAAAAAGAATTATTTTTGAGGCTGAAATCGAATAATGAATTAGCTAGATTAATATTTCTATATTTACCTAGACTCCAAGCAAGTCGTCCATCAAGGGATGACTGGTCTAACGATATTGATCCAGAACCATTAATAATTCCTTCAATTCTATCGAATTGATTGTTTCTTATTGATAATTGAAGTTCATCAAGAGGAAAATTATTAGCGGTCCAAATATAACTATTATTCTCTTTAAATACTCCTATGCTTCCTTTATTAGAATTAAAAATTCTACTAAAAGAAACATTATCTAATTTAAGATTATAGTCAAACTCTATAGAGAGAAATGAAGGAATGGGAGAGTATCTATTTTTCATATTTAACAAAAATTTATCATTTTTATTTTTAATATCTCCCTCCCATATTTCTCTGATCCGAATCCCTTTGAAGTGTGGATAATCAACATTAAACTTTACTGAAATATCTGGATCACTAATTTTTCCTTTTAATTCACCTTTAGCAGTGACGAATCCCCTAATATCATTATTTCGAAAAACATTTAAATTAGATAATTGAGTTCTATTTATTTTAAAACTAGAATAGATATCACCAAAATTAATCCCTCTTCTATCAAACCAATAGGGAATATTACCCGATAATTTAATATCTGGATTCAAGCTATTAATGTATCCAATACTTCCTTTTAGATCAATTTTATTAGAACTCATATTTAATGGGATATTTAAATTAAAGTTTGAATTCAATGTTCCGTAATTTAGGTTGTTGGAATTTCCTATTAAATAATTATCTTTACAAAAAAACCTAGTTGAATCTGAATTTATATTCTCTGAGAAATCTTCTGGTTTTATTTTTAAATTAGTAAAAGTAAAACTTCCTTTGCAAAATGTTTGTGTAGATAATTTATTAAATTTAAAGTTAGATTTAAATTTGCCCTTTTTAAAACTAATTTTTCTCTTCCCAATACTATAAGAAGAGCTCTTAAGATCTAATCCTCTAGAAAATAACTCCAGCTTTAAAAAGTCTTTATTTAATTTTGTATTAAATTTTAATTCTAGAAGTCCTCTACCATCAAAATTTGATTTTATGTTTGCAATAATTTCTCTATTATTTGAATCATAAATAACGTTACCTTTTATTTTTGTTTCTAATCCTGATTTTTTAAGATTTA